>CAYOZV010000020.1:33657-39035 GCA_964408465.1 uncultured Pirellulaceae bacterium | reverse complement strand
CCCCCTGTAGTGGATCCGCCGATCATCGACCCACCGATTGTCGATCCACCGACAATCGATCCACCCGTCGTTGACCCTCCTAGCGTTGATCCACCCCCGACTATCGTTCCGCCTATCGTCGATTCTGCGAGGACTTCAGGCAGTCCGGCGAATCTGCCGGCACCCTTTTTGCTACCAGTGGGTTCACAGGGACTTATCAGTAACTTCATCGGTGGCCCGAATCAGAACTTCAATAGTTTCTCGATCGTTTCAAACGCGAACCCGCTGACGCTTCAGAGCAGCCGCGCGGTAACCGGTGGTTACTCATCGGGCTCTGCCATCGCCGGCGAGTATTGGGCTGAGGCCGACCAAGGAAACTTTGATCAAGGCTGGGTGAATGAGGGCCAAGGGTACGTTGATCAAAGTTGGGTTGCCGAAGGCCAATTTCCCCAACAGCCGTCCAACTACGACGTTGAAGAAAGTATCTACGGCGATATGTCGTACGTTGGCGTGACCGATTCAAGCACGGTCACCGTTGATGGGTCTGATGCTTGGACGGAAGTCGTTGGTCAAGAGGCGGTCGAAGTGGTGATGCCACTTGGCAGCGCGACCATTGCTCCAATCGAAAACTGCAACTTCCGAGTGCCCTTCCTTAAGCGGATTCATAACTGGCTGCATCGGTAAGGCGGAAAGAGGTCTTTCCCTATTTGACAAAATCGTTGTCGTGCAACCAATCGGTAAGGCGGTCAGGCCAACTGGAGATCGACTTGAGCTTCGACCGGTTGCCCATGTTGAAGCCGTGACCGCCTTTGGCGTACAAATGGAACTCGATCGGAACATCGGCCCGCCGAAAGCGCTGAAGAAGTTCGATCGCAAACTGCGATAATCCATCGTCATTGGCGACGACCAAAAACGTTGGAGGTGCGTCGGCAGGTATGATCTGTGGTAACCCCAAAGGTCCTGGATAGATTAGGACTTGGAAGTTTGAATGACAGCTGACATCGTCGATCGGGCCGTCCGCATCAGAGGTACCTTCGAAGTCAGAATAGGCAACCATCGAAGCGACTTCGCCACCTGCACTGAATCCGACGATGCCAATTCTCTCGGGGTCAATTTGGAAGTCTTGAGCGTGGGACCTGACCCATCGGATGGCGCGCTGAGCGTCCTGCTTTGGGTGGACTTCGATTTTGTATGGAGATTTTTCTTCGCGCGCTAAACGGTACTTCACCACAAAAGCCGTTACGCCCAGATCGGTGAAATATTTGGCTGGCTCTTTTCCTTCGGCCGTAAAGACCAGCATTCGGTGACCGCCGCCAGGAAAGATCACCACGGAAGTTCCGTTGGCTTTCCCTTGTTCAGGCAAGTAAACGGTGACCGATGGATCGTGAACGTTTTTGACCCAGTAGTCTTTGGCCGATTCGGGTTCAGATTTTCGGTCGACAGAACCAGGGGCTCCGTCTTGCCACAATGCGATCTGTTGGCCGCTGCTATATTCGGTTTCTGGGTGCTGAGCAGCCGCACAGGTTGCGACGCAGCCAACGGCCAACATGGAAAGGAATAAAATTTGGTGATGGGTCATGTGGCGATGGGTCGGTTTTTAAGCAAGTCACAGAAGTACGGGAGCCAAACATGTTAGCAGCTTCCATGCGTGCCCACCAATGAAAAAACCGCTGGTCAAATGACCAACGGTTTGCATCTGGAGAACTGCAAAGTCGATTTTCGCGTGAACTGGGAGGTTGATGCTCCGCCTGAAACCTGCGAAATCAAATAGGTCTCGGTCGGAGACTCGACCTCCCGAATTGTTTGCGTGAAATTATTTCTGGTTGTTGGGGCTACTTCACGTAGCGATCGACAACGCGTTTGGCTGCATCGCGTCCGCCCCAACCAAAGGCAATCGCAGCGGCCAAACCGGCTCCACCGAGCAAAGAACCGAAGGCGACGTTGATGATGGACGCTGACAATCCAATCTGTTGCAGTGCGAATCCGCCGGCGAAGATCGCGATTGCTCCGCGAGCCAGCATTCCCAACTGAGCCGCATTGGCGACCCCCGAATCTTTGACCAACTTAGCGACCAAATTCCCCAGATACAAACCGGCACCCAGAATAACGCAGGCCATGAGTGCCTTTACGGCAAAACCGGCGAACGTTTCGACGTGACCTGACAATTCACCCAATCCCATCATTGGCAGTGCTTGCAGGGCCGATAACAGAACGATCGCAACCATCACCAATTTGCCGGCAAGATTCGAAGGTGCGTTATCTGCCGATGGAGTTAAGTTTAAACCGATCTTTGCAGGCACGTTATCAAATCCGACTCCTTTGAGCAGATCGGTGACGATACCGCCAACCAATTTCCCCACAAAGAAAGCGATGCCCAGAACGACGGCGGCTCCGATGAAGCCGGGTATCAAAGAAGTTATCTGCTCAAGGACTTGGCTGGCAGGTCCCGAGATCGCTTCGATGTTGAGCGTCTTGAGTGATTGAACGAGAATCGGAAAAATGACTACCGCGTAACCAACGATCCCCAAAATGTCAGAGACTTTGGTGTCGCCAGCGCTGATGCCTGCTTTGGATGCCATTGCATTGATGCCGAACGACGCGGCCAGATTCGAGATGACCTGTTTGACAATTTTTGCAATCAACAAACCAATCAACAGGATGACAACCGCTCCGACGATGTTGGGCAAGTAACCCAGAGCTTTGTCGAACATGTTTTGTACTGGTTCCAACAAACCAGGGATCTGCAAAGCGCCAAGGATCGCAGGCAGGAACAAAGCGAAGATGACCCAGTAAACTGCTTCGGGCAACGTTTCGCTCAGTTTCGCTTCGCCGTCGGAATCTGCCGCGGCGGATAAAGAGGAAGCCACGGGGCGATCATCCTGTTCAAAATCTATATCGTTGGCATCGGAGCTGCCCAAGTTCAAACCAGCGTCGATGGTTGAATCAACGGCGTTGATCGCTGAGGTGGCACCGGAACCGATGTTCTTGATGCGGTCGTCGATATTGGCGGCCTCTAAACCTTTTTTGGAGGCTTCTTTACCAACGCGGGCCAGTACATAAGCCACGATGCCCAAAACGGCAGCGCTAATCACACGTGGAGCGTACAAGAAAATTTGATCCAAGAACGCATTGAGCGGCTGGGAAACGACCGAAAGATTAAGCGCGTTGAAGAACGCGATCAATACAAACAGCATGATTAAGTAGAAAACGATTTTACTGGCGATCTTGGCAACGTCGACGCCGCCGCCGGGAGCGACCACTTGGGCGATCTTGCGGTCCAGTCCAGACTTATTCAGCCCCAATAGAACCAGTCGGCCAATGACATGAGCCACAATCCAACCGATGACGAGAATGGCCAAGGCAGAAAATATGCCGGGTAAATGAGTGCCGATTTGACTGCTGATGTTTTCAAGCATTAAACGCTCCGAGGGTAGTTGAAGTTGGGTGAAGTGAGACGAGCACGGTTGGTTTACCGTTTACTGTTCACATAGTTTTGGTCTTGGGGACTTAGCCGCTCTAAAGTCAGTCGAAATTCCTTATCGGCTTCGTTGACGACGACAATGCCATCGTCTTCCCATCTCACGAATGCCAGGCGCGCTTTGTTGCCTTTACTGGAGATCCAATCGCGGAATTCTAGAGGTTGGTTTTGTGCTCGATCACCGCCGAGCGCCACAGCGCTATCTTCGGCGTCGATCGAAGCCATCGCTTCTGCCGCCGTTTCTGGTTTTGCTTCGGCGTTGGCCGCCAGTTGATCTTGCAATCTCTGGATTTCGGTCTTTTGAGTTTTTGATTCGCTATTGAGTTGTTTGATTTTCTGATCGAGTCGGTCTTTTTGTTGGGCGAGCTGATCAATTTGTTTTTCATATTTCGCGGCAGCGGCATTCGCTTTGGAATCTAATTTTGCCGCCTCCATGGACGTCTTTTGCAGTTGGGTCAGTTCTTGCGATTTCGTTTGAAGTTGTTCTTGGAGCTGGTTGATCTTTTGCTCCAGTCTAGATTTTTCTGCGCTGGCGAATCCTTCGCCAGATTCGTTTCGATTGGAATTGCCACTGGAGCCATTTACCGCGTTGAATGGGTTTGTCGCATTGGAAGCGTTTGAACTACCGGCCCCGCTGGCAGCGGCGATTGCATCGTCAGAACTTTGGGGGGCGGTGGCGGCGGAGTTATCAGTCGGTTCAGACGATTCATGGCCGTCGGCAACCAGCGCTGCGGATTGAACGCTCTCGCTGGCACTGGCTCCAGCCGGGAAGAAATTGAGAAAAAACGTTCCTAGTATCCATACCCCAAACAGGGCTGCAGCCAGCATGAAGACCAGTTTGTCGACGATGCTAAATTTTGCAGGACGGGAGGAATGCTTGGCCGATGGGGAAGTAGTTTTCATTTTTTGAGGAGGTTGAAACCAACGATAGAGTGAGTGGCAAGATCGATCAGCCAAACGAACTGCCGCAGAGAACCAATCCGCGACGTGTGATTTGCGGAATCACTTCCCTTGCGCCGCGTCGGATAATTCTTGCGGGAGACTTGCAAAAGCTCCTTATATCAGCAGAAATAAGAATTTAGCTTATTCAACGGGGGATTGGAAGTTGGCGGCAATCGCTTCTTTGCCATTTTCAACGGCGTTGGACTAACGGCGTTGGATCAACGGCGCTGGAAATCCTAGAGTGAATTGCAATGGGCTGTTACTTCAGCCTGAGGCTGCGCTTTTTTAGGATCTAGGGCGTTAGAACAGGATGCCGTGTGGCTTTGCGTCTCTGGAGCTGGGGCTAATGTTGTTAAATTGAGCTTTCAACAAATAACAGTCCTTAGGTGAAAGATGGATGAAGGGAAAACTTCAAACGCGCGTCTGCCTGTGCTTGAGGGTTGCCCATTAAACGAAAAAGCGGCCATCTCTGGCCGCTTTGAAGATAGATTGCAACGGAGGGTGGGTCATCCATTTTATGGGTCAGAGGTTTTCATCAGCCTGTTGAGTTGCTCAAATTTTCCCTTGAGCGTTTCCTTGACGGCCTCCGATTCAAATACGTTCTCTTTTGCCACAGCGATCATTTTCTGGCCCTCTTCTAATTGGAAGTCGACCAAGATCTCGATTTCATCTTTCCATTGCGCGCGATTGGCCAGCACTTGTTCAAGACCGGAGATGTGACCTGAGAGAGACGCTTCGGCGGCTTTGGCTTGTGCTTCGTCACTGACGTCTGCCAGTTCGGTTTCGATGGCGGATAAAAGTTCTTCGACTTGTTCGTCAGCATCGAGTCCGAGATCAGTCGAACTCGATTCAGGGCTAATGATGCCTTCTACTTCCGAACCACTACCGGCATCATTGGACTCAACGTTCCCTTGGAGCGAAGGCATATCATCCTGATTTGAAACCTTCGCTTCAGTAGAATTTTCAGTAGAAGTTTCGT
>CAYOZV010000020.1:0-33557 GCA_964408465.1 uncultured Pirellulaceae bacterium | reverse complement strand
TAGAAGTTTCGTCTGTCGCGTCGGTAATCGTGCTGGCTTGGTCCTGCGTCTGGGACGCTGCATCCTGATCTGCTTGGTCGCTGGATTCAGGCGCCAGCTCCGGCGCCGATTCCATGGAAGTATCGTTTGCGTCGGTTGCGGCCTCCGGCTGGCTGGCGGTGATTTCGATACCGGAACCTAGGGGGTCAGAGTTCGATAGTTCGGATGTGTTTTCGACTTCCTCAGAATTTTCATCATCCACTAGATTTTCATCATCCTTAGAATTTGCAGGATCTGCGGAATCTTGATCATCTGCAGCCACCGCGGTGGCGTTGTTGGTATCTGCGGCATCGGTGCCAGCGGTGGGAACAGGTTCACTATCATCATCGGCGATAACGGCCGCCTCTTGGTCTTGGTCGGTTGTTTGCGTGTTGCCGTTATCGGGGTCAAGAATTACCAAAGACAGTGCGTACAGAGAACCAAGAATCAGCACTGGCCACCACAACCAATGAAACCGAAACCATCCGTCTTGATCTTTGTCTGTGGATTTTTTATCAGAATATTGCAACGTTCCATCTGCGGCACGTTGACCGTCGGCTGAATCAGGCGTCCACAAACGCTTATTACTGCCGTCAAACCCTGCATCATTGCCGGGCGTTTTTGCTTCGCCTGAAGCACCGAGGTTGGCGGCGGCGAATCCCGATACAGGATTCTTAGAGTCATAAGTGTTGGTCGCGTCATCGAGTGAGCGATCGACCGTGTTGTCGGAATTCGCTTTAAAATCACCGTGGGCAGCGATTTTGTTTTTAGCGTCCACTTCGGCTTCGGCCTGCGCTTTGGCTGCGGGGCTGATTGCGGTGGCAATCACCGCCGCGGCGCCTGCTCCGGCTGCCGCGATCGAACCGGCCGCGACCGACTTTGAAGCTAGATTGCCGCCATCCTCGGGTACGTTAGCCGCAAAACCGGCATTGGCTGGATGGGCCGCGATTGCGTCGCGCTGACGTCGCTGGTTGCTGCGCCGGTCGTACTCGTTTAGTGATTCGCCCACTTCGACTCCGCCGGATGGGTCGGCCAGGTCTTTTTGGTTTTCGCTTTCAAGCCGTGATTTTGATTGGCTACCGTAAGCGGCCGAGCGGCCAAGGTTGCGCGAATCGGATTCACTGTCGTCTTCATTGCCGTTCTGGTCGGTATCGTGATCGCTGAAATGGTGCACGCCCAATGCGGCCGATCCTACCGCGGTCGCAGTCAAAGGCGCTTTGGATGATCCCGTCGGTAAAGAGCTAAAGAGCGGTTCGTTTTGATCCTCGTCGTTGGCCGCGCCGGCGAAGTAATGATCGCTTTGACGTTGCCAAGCTGATAAGTGACTTTTCTGTTGAGCAATGACGTCGCCAAGTTCATTTTGGTTTAGCTGTTTGGATTGTTGGTGGTTGGCCACCGACGCAAAGACCAGTGGTGTCAAAGCTCCCACGATACGTTTGGCTGAAGTGCTACCGATATCCGATTCGCGGCTGACCGATTGAATCAAGTTTCCAGCTTCGGCACCGATTAAGCCTTCCAGTTGGTCGTGGCCGTTTGCGACCAGTGCTTGGCTGTCTTTATAGTACATCTGTTTTGAGAAACTGCTGGCAACGGATGCATCGGTGTCACGAAGTTCGCGCCACAGCATATCGCGGCCCTCTTCGGTATTCGTGGCCGAGACCATTGAATCAAGAATTTTGGGGACTGCGGATTTTACGCCTGCGCGTACTCTGCTTTCATTCTCTCCCAGCACTGCTCCCAGTAACCCAAGAGAGTGATCGTCAAGTTGTTGTACTACGTGTTTTAAAAAGTTCATGGTTAGCCCTAACAGCCAAAAGTGACCGGAAAAGATTTACAAATCGAAAAGCCCAGCAAATTTACCAAATCGCCGCAAATTTTCGCAGCCAAAGCGGAAAAGACCAGCCGTAAGAACATTTTTCGTGTTCGCATCGAAGGATTGCCCACGTTTTTGCCCCAACTCGCCCATTTTTGAACCGGGTTCAATCACGACCGACAGTTGATCAAGCGTCCAGTTGTCGGTGCGAAGATCAAATATGGAAAACATGTGCGTAACAGATTTGGCCAGTCGTACCACTAAGTAACTTGAAATACGATGCCTTGTTGAGAGGCTGTTAAGCCTGCGAAGCCTACCAAGCCTGCGAACAATTGGCTGCTCGGACACTAAGATCGCAGCTTCTCTAATCGCAGCTTCTCCACCGACCGCCACGACCAGCTGACCTAAAGTTTTATGTTTCGTCTTCCAGTTCTTTGAGCAGCGCTTCTAACACTTGGTCTTGTGACATCGACGCGACGTTGCTTTCCATCGACACTGTCTGGGTATCATTTTCTGTTGACGATTGAGTCGAAGATTGCGACGGGGTCGATTCATTGAAAAGGCAAGCAATGAGAAATTCGGACAGCTGGCCAATGGTGGGGTGATCAAAGATCACGGTCGCCGACACATCCGCCATGTCGCCGACTTCGACTTGGAGTTGGTGACTCAGTTCGACCAGCATCAGTGAATCCAATCCAGATTCTAACAGCCGCTGGTCAACATCCAATTTTTCGTCGTCGCCGGTGATGGTGCTGATCACGTTTTGCAGGTACTCGTTGGCCGTGCGTTGCCGCTCGGTGGCGTAAACCGATTTTAGCATCTGAAAAAGTTGAGGCGCTTGGCCGAGCGAGCGATCAGTCGTTTGATGGTCTGCTTGAGAAATTTGTCCAAGCATCGTTTCCTGTCGAGAACGGAGTTCGGTCTTGAGAACTTTTCCTGATGGGTTTCGAGGCAGATCATCGACCACGAAAATGTGTTTGGGAACTTTATAATTGGCCAAGTGCTGCCGGCAAAAATCCTTTAAGTCCAAGACCAGTGCTGCATCGGCTGTTTTGTCGAAAGATTCGTCACCAGATTCGTTATCAGATTCTTTTCTGACGATGAACGCGGCAACGTCTTCGCCCAATACGCTGCTGGCGAACCCAACGACCGCCGCTTGAGCCACGCCGGCGTGATCCAGCAACACGCGTTCGACTTCGGCCGGATAGACTTTGAGTCCGCCGATGGAGATCATGTCTTTGACACGGTCGACGATATAGAAATATCCTGCCTCGTCGACGCGTCCGATGTCGCCCGAATGAAACCAACCGTCGATGATAACTGACGCGGTATCCTCGGGGCGGTTCCAGTAACCCAGCATGACATTGGGGCCCCGAATGGCGATTTCGCCCAGTTCTCCGACTTCAACCGGTTGTTTTGTTGCGCTGTCTACGATTTTCATCTGGACATTGTCGATCGGGGCACCTATCGAACCGGGTACGAATTTCAGCCGATGGTTATAACTGGCAAACGGAGACGTTTCGGTAAGACCGTAACCGGCGTGAATGGGCATATTGTACGTTTCCCTCCATCGGGCTTCGACGGTCACGGGCATCGTGGACGCGGCGGTGAAGCAATAATTCACAGACGCCAAATCATCCGCCGAGCAGCAATCATTGAGCATCTGAAACATTGCAGGCACTCCGTACAGTTGGGACACGTTTTGTTCGGCGATTAATCGTCGTGATTCTTGCGGGTCGAATTTCCGTTGCAACACCAAAGTCGCGCCGGCGTTGAATCCTGCATTAAGCAACGCGTTTTGACCGAAGCAATGAAACAGAGGCACCGTCAACAGAATCACATCGTCGGGCTTCATTTCGCAAAGATGGTTAAAAGCGCAAACGTTTGAGGTCACGTTGCCGTGGGAAAGCGTTGCCCCTTTGGGAAAACCTGTCGTGCCCGAAGTGTAGAGAATCAACGCCGGTTCTTCTGGCGTCGCGCAATAAATTTCCTGAGGCAAATCGGTGTTAAATTCCAATGGCCGATCATTGCAGGTGTTCCCCAGATCTGAGACCTCGAAAATGTGTTTGATTGACTCCGGAGCCTTTTCGCAAAGCTTCGGCGTTTGCGGAACAACCAGAAACGTGGCGCCGCAGTCTTGGACCGCGAACGCAACTTCAGATTCCGCTAACCGTGTACTTAGAGAAACAACGATCGCGCCGCGTCGCAACGCACCGTAATACCAAATTGCAAACGCGGGAACGTTGGGTAACAGAAGCGCGACGCGGTCTCCGGGTTGGAGACCGGCGAGGCTTAACTGATTTGCGGCGGCGATCGACTGTTCATGCAATTGCTCGTAGGTCAGCGCGTATGACTCGAACAAAATCGCCGCTTGGTAAGGGAGGATTTGCGCGGGAGTAGATAGGTGTTGGCAAATATTCATGGTGCGGTTGGTGCGATGATTGGCAACGAATTTCATCGTCCCTTTTTTGAGAAGCCAAAGGCGGCTATGAATTACGGGAAAACGCGGAGAGTTCGACCAGCAGGCTATCGATAGAGTCTGCGATCAAGCCTTCAGAAACGACGTCAGTATAGAGGGTTTTTAAATAGTCCTGGATTGCTTGATCGGAATCATCAAACACCAATGGAGAATTGCCAGGATCTTTCGCTAAGCACTGATAAACGGCGTTGTACAACCCTAATAACTGTCCGCAAAGTAACTTCCGACCGTCGGAGTGTCCGTGCAGTTGCCGGCATCGTAAATCAATCGCTTGAACGGCAAAAACAAGCGAAACGCAGATGTAATGTTGGAAAAGTTCAACCGATTTCCAAGCGAGATTTGCCGAACCCCAGCTCAGCCCATTAATGTTTTGGTTGAACTGTTCGGCATGGGTAGGAAAGTGATCGACGATCGGGTTGGCGTACCAAGCCAATAGCGGTTGAATGGAATTGCCTGTGATTTGAAGCCCTTTGAGCCCCATGTTGTAGGGGACGTCTTCGTTGCCTCGTAAAGATGCCGGTAGCCCTTGATTGAATTCCGGCGCGACCAGCGTCGCGATCTGAACGTCTAAGTGTTTGACCGTTAGCCCAATCAGCTTTCGCAAGTCGTCCATCGCGATACCGATATACTGGCCCAAGAAATTACCGCTTTGGTAAAAGCATCCCTCCTCGTTAGAGATTAATGGGTTGTCAGAAACGGAGTTCATTTCCGTTTCAACGGTCCGTGTGATCCGAGCCATCCCTTCAACGATGGGACCGAAGTACTGCGGAAAGCAACGAATGGAATAGCGATCCTGCACAATCGTTTGAGTGCCGTCGCCGGCGGGATTGCGGCCGTTGGTGGAATTGCGGTTGGCGGTGGTTGTGGAATTGGCCCCTGCAGACAGCAAATTTTGCAACTGGTGGGCGGTCCAAATTTGGCCCGGGTGGGGTTTGTGCTGATGGACGAACGGTGCGAACGGTTGCGTTTGCGCTGAGAGGCCCCGCATCATCAGCGCGTTGATGGCCAGTGACAATCCGATCAGCGGTTGCGACTGAGAAATACAGTTCGCCGCGATGGCGGTGGAGAAGGAAGTTCCGTTGATCAATGCCAAGCCTTCCTTGGGCTTCAGTTGGATCGCAGACAGGCCAAGATCGTCCAGCACTGCGCTGCAATGTTTTGTTTTTCCGTGGTGAGTGACTTCGGCCGTGGGGTCATGGCCGGTGATCGCGCGAGCAATGGCGGATAGTGGAACCAGATCTCCGCTGGCTCCGATCGAACCAAGTTCGCAGACGACGGGGATCGCATCGTCGTTGAGAAAGTCGACGATGCGCTGAATGAGTTCCAGCCGAACCCCAGAGCAACCTTGCATCAACACGTTCGCACGCAGCGCCATCGCGGCGCGTGTGTGGCGGATGTCGATTGCGTTACCGGCTCCGGTGGAGAGGAAGCTGAGCAAATTATTTTGGGATGCCGAGGCTAGCTCCAGCGGAACGGGAACATTGGCCATGCCGCCAAACCCAGTCGTCACGCCGTACACCGACCAACCTTCGGCGACCGCTTTTTCGACCAAGGAAACCGATTGGGCGATGTTGCCTTTGGTTTGCTCGCAATCGGTCAGCTGAATTTGACTGCGGCCTGCGGCGATAGCGGTCAGTTGTTCGATGGAGAGAGGGTGGCCGTCAATCGTGATTGGGTAAGGTGTTGATTTGACGGATTCAGCAAGGGACATCAAGATTGTCGTTTCAGAGTTGTGAGGTTGAGCGTCCGAAAAAATCCCCGGGGCATAATCACCGACGGGGCAGGGGGGCTCAATTTTCGCTAAGTTTCGCCCACAAATCAATGTAAAGCACTGTTGATACGCGGTCTTTAGACAATGTGACGCACCATACCGCAAATTTAACGTGGCGGGGCCGGAAAAGTTTTCGCCGTCGCCATCAATTACCGCCCGACGAGGCGCTGGATGCACTAATTTCGTTTCATCGGCAACTGCGGTAAACGCTGGATGATATTTTTCCGTAAGATAGTCCACGACGTTCAAGGAGCTTTCGAAATTCACGAATTTTTCCGCGCATCATCCCATAAACCCTGCGTGACTCTCATCCAATCTTACACCTCGACAAATAGTTTCCGCCTATCAGGATCGGTTTGCGCGTTCTTGGTTTTGCCATGGATGACGATGGTCGTAGCGGCGATGGGAGGCTGTGACGCTTCAACGGCCGGTGGCTGGAAACCGAAAACCGCGGCCGTGTCACCGACGGTTCAAATGGTGGATGCGATTGAGGTGGAACTGACCAAGAATGCTTATGAGGCTACCTCGTTCATGGGGACCCTCAAACCACGTCGCAGTATTCCGCTGGCGTTTACTCAAGGTGGTCGCGTGGCGCGAATCGAGGTCGTCAGTGGCCAACCGGTCACCGCCGATCAGACGCTGGCCCGGATAGACTCATCAGAATTGGACGCTCGAAAATCATCCGTCCAAGCGGCGATCCAATCGGCTCAGCAGCGCGCGGCCGCCGGGCAGAACTCGGCGCAGCAGCGGACGCAAATCGGCGAACTGCAGCGGGAGCTGGATGAGATCAATCAGGCAATCGCTAACGCCACCATCAAGGCACCTTTTGCAGGTGTGATTACCAAAGGTACCGTCGAACAAGGTCAAGTTGTTTCGGCGGGAATGCCGGTGTTTGATTTAGTCGAAAGTGATCGCCTGATCGTCGAAGTAAAGGTTGCCACACAAATTGCAAACGGGATGAACCGAGGGGAATCGGTGTGGGTGCTGGTCCAAGGTCAACCCTTTGCCGCCGAGATCGCTGCCGTGTTACCGACCACGCAAGGTTCCACTCGCACGCGCACGGTGAAGTTGAACTTTCGTGACGATCGGCCGTCGCAGATTTTGAATCCAGGAGATGCGGTCGAAATCAGATACTGGACACAGACGGGCAAGGCAGGATTTTGGCTGCCGTATGCTTTGCTGCAACAACAGTCCAACGGACTATGGTCTGCATTGGTCGTCCAAGGCACCGCCAACGAAGCTTACGCGCGGGCCCGCACGTTGGACGTCATCCAACTGCACGATGATCTGGCGCTAGTTCAAGGGGCTTTGAATCGAGGCGACCGAGTCATCATCAACGGGCTCAATCGAATCGTGCCGGGGCAAAAAGTTCGAGTGACGTTGGTCGAAAACAGCATGGTGATTCCATCGCCAGAAGCCGTTGGGGCGACCGCCAGTGACTCCGACGGTGCGACCCAGCCGAGCGAGTCGTCGCCATGATTGCCAACTTTTTGTTGCAGCGGCCAAAGATTCTTCTTTCGCTAATCGTGTTCATCATCATCGCGGGGGCAAGTTCCTATTGGGTGTTGCCACAGTTAGAAGACCCCGTCTTAGGGCAACGCGTGGGTGTCGTCAGTACGGTGTTTCCCGGCGCCGATACGCGGTCGGTGGAACAGTTGGTGACCAATCGAATCGAGGACCGTTTGACGGGGGTTGCCGATGTGCAGCGGATTCGATCCAACAGTCGCGCTGGGATCTCCAATATTGTGATCGAACTGAGCGACGATATTACCGATGTGCAGCCCAGTTGGGACCGCGTGCGCGACGTGGTGGAGGACGTCCAAGATGAACTGCCCAGCGGCTGTTTGTCTCCGGCGTTGGATGTGTTTCCGCTGAAGGCATTTGCGTCGATCGTCGCGGTCAAGTCACGTGATCCTCAACGAATTGGTTTGAATGTCGTTCGTCGCATCGCCGCAAGTCTGTCGCGCGAGGTGTCCGCGATTGCGGGGACAGAGGCGGTAGAAACCTTTGGCGACCCGGGGGAAGAATTTTTGGTTCAGGTCGACGCGGAGGTGCTGTCCTCGATGGGGCTGACCGTTGGCGGTGTGGCCAATCAGCTGACGCAATCATTGACCGCGCAACCGGCAGGAGTTTTGCGAAGCGATCAAACGGAGCTGTTGCTGGATCTGTCTGCCGATCGTGCTTCGGCCAAGCGGTTGAAGGCGTCGCCGATTCGCGTCGGCCAGCGTGGCGAAACGGTTCGGTTGGCTGATATCGCATCGGTTGAAAAGACCCTGGTCAGCCCCGCATCCGATCGCGCGATTATCGACAAACAAAATGCAATCGTCATCGGCGCAATGGTCGATGATCGTTTGGGCGTCGCGCAGTGGACCGAATCCCTAGAAGAAGTTCTCGCGCGATTTCAACAGAACTACGACGCTGAAATCGAAATCGAAATGCTTTTTTCGCAGCAGCAATTTATTGAAGATAGATTGCGGCAACTGACAGAGAGTCTGCTGATCGGAACGTTGTTGGTGATTTTTGTAGTGCTGTTGATGATGGGCTGGCGCAGCATGATCGTGGTCGTGGCGGCGCTGCCACTTTCGGCGGCGTTGGTGATCACTGGGATGCGGTGGTTAGAAATTCCACTGCATCAAATGTCGGTGACGGGTTTGATTGTTGCCTTGGGGTTGCTGATCGACAACGCGATTGTGATGGTCGAAGATATTCGCCAGCGGCTGGTAAAGTTAAATGTGTCGGCGGCGATCGTGCAAAGCATTGCTCATCTGCGTATGCCACTGTTGGGTTCGACACTGACGACCACGTTCGCCTTTTTGCCCATCGCCACGCTGCCGGGTCCACCGGGCGAATTTGTGGGGACGATCGCGGTCAGCGTTATTTTGGCAATCGTGGCTTCGTTTGTTTTGGCGATGACTGTCATTCCAGCGCTCTATGCCGTTTTAAGCGATGGAGCACGGGAAGGGGTTGAAGAGGATGTCTCCGCTGCTGGTGGGGTCTATCACTCGTTTTTAAAGTTGTTTTTGGGATTCCCTGTTTTAGGAATCTTGGTCAGCGTTATTCTTCCGGCGACAGGATTTTTGGTTGCCAATCAATTACCGGTTCAGTTTTTCCCTGCCTCCAATCGTAAGCAGGTTCAAATTGAGATCGAGGTGCCGGCGGCATCGGCGATCACCAAAACGGTCGCAACCGTTTCTCAAATCCAGCCCCTGATCGAAGTCAATTCAGGTGTGAAAGACGTCCACTGGTTCGTTGGCCGTAGTGCCCCGACGTTCTACTACAACGTCGTTCCGCGCCGTCGAGGGACTCCGTTTTACGCTCAAGGTATTGTTGATCTCAACACAGACGCCGATGCCGAAGCGGTGGTGGCGGCAATCCAGGGAACGATTCAGGATCAAGTGCGCGATTGCCGGGTTGTTGTGCGGCAGTTGGAGCAGGGGCCGCCATTTGACGCGCCGATCGAACTGCAGATCCAGGGGCCCAACCTTGACGTGCTGAAAATGCTCGGCAACCAAGTGCGGCTGGTGCTTAGCCAGTGCGCTAATGTTACTCAGACGCGATCGGATCTTGGCGAAACGATTCCAAAACTGGTCTTGGACGTTGACGATGACAGCGCAACCCAAGCGGGCGTCGATCGGGCGTCGATTGCGAGGCAGCTTTATGCTCGGCTGGAAGGCGTCACGGCCGCCACGCTGTACGATGGAAATCAAGCGTTGCCGGTTCGTGTGGTTGCCGAGCGTGATGGAAATGGGCTGACGGGTCTTTCTTCGTTGGAGATTTCGGCTGAGCCTCCTGCGCCGGCCCAGCGGTCACCGTTTGCTTCGATGGCGAATTTTCGGTTGAGTTCTGACGTTGGCGCGATTGTTCACATCAATGGCAAACGCACCAATGAAATTAAAGCCTACCTGTCGGCGGGCGTGCTTCCGGATCGCGTGTTGGGTAATTTTAAACGCAGGTTGGCGGCGTCCGATTTTATTCTGCCGGCGGGGTACGAGTTAAAATTTGGGGGCGAAAACCAGAAACGTACCGAAGCGGTCGAGCGTTTGATCTCCAATGGGTTTGTTTTGTTCGCGCTGATGGTGTTGACCTTAGTGGTGTCGTTTGGATCGCTGCGGCATGCATTGATTGTGATTGGCGTGGGCGGGTTGTCGATGGGACTTGGGCCACTGGCGTTGTGGGTGGGCGGGTTTCCATTTGGATTCATGGCGATCGTCGGGACCATGGGTTTGGTGGGGATCGCGATCAACGATTCGATCGTGGTGTTGGCCGCGATCGCGGAGGACGACAAGGCGTCCGGCGGAGACGTGGATGCGACCTGTGGTGTTGTTATCGGTTGCACAAGGCACGTCGTTGCGACAACGCTAACGACGATCGCCGGATTCGTTCCGCTGATCGTTGCCGGGGGAAAGTTTTGGCCACCTTTGGCGGTGACGATTGCCGGCGGCGTGGGAGGGGCTACGTTGATGGCGTTATTGTTGGCCCCGGCATTGCATTTGCTGCTGGTGGGGAATCGAAAGATTTGAAATCGGAAATCGGAAATTAGGAATTAGGAATTAGGAATTAGGAATTTTGGATTTTGGATTTTGGATTTTGGATTTTGGATTTTGGGCGATGGCAAAATCGCATCCTTAACGAAAAAAGGCTTGGTTTCAAAACCATTTTTGAAACCAAGCCTCTTCATCAAATTTAGTTCGGCAACGCACCGGATGTTAGCGGCGCGGTTGAAGCGGCGCGATCGGCGTCAGACGATCGTAACTGACACGTTGGTGCAGAGCATTGGCCTCTTGCCCCTGGGGATACTCCTGAGGACGCGATTGAGACTCGGCTCTGTACGAAGTTAACGCTTGAATAAAGCTTTCGGCGTTTTGAAGCCGGCGCTCTAAGATCTGAAAGTCGGCGGTCGTGATTTGGTCGCTGCCAATTTCTTCCATGTCACCTTGCACGAACTGGTTGGGGACGCGCTGCACAGAGGATTTTACCGTCATTGGACGACTGGAATGTTGACCACGTTTGGTGACAATCAGTTGGTTTTTTCGACTCGCCGTTTGACCTGTGTTCAGCTGCGACTGAATGATGTCCAGGCAGCGCTTCAATTGAGTCGTACTTTCATCCATCTTGGCGATCTGTTGAAAGTTCCGGTTGACGTTGCTGTAGATTGGGCTGAGCCACTGATAAAGTTTCTGTTGGTTGGATTCGATATAGCTGTACTGCAATAAACGGCCTCGCATGATGGCCAGCTCGGATTCATGAGCGGCTTTCACTTGGGCAATTTTTGCTTCGGCAGCGATCTGCGCGTTAATCACAGCCAACCGCATCGCAGATTTAATGGCGGCCGTTTTCTGTGGTTGGGACAAGCTATCCGAAGACAATGTATCGCTGAGAAGTTTTGCCATCTGATCACAATAGTTGTCAAAGCCCACGTTCATGGTGAAGGTGTCCGGTTGCAGTTTGTTGATCATGTCTTCATCAACAAACGCGTCGGGCGTTGCGTAGTCTTCGATGTTGGGAACCGGCGGGATGACGTCGGTACAACGCACCTCGTAGGAACACGCCAGCGGGTTTTTCGAATCGGCGGTTACCGATAATTTTGCTGCTGCAAGCGGGGTGGTGGGCTTGGTTAGATTGGTTTGCGTTTGAGGATGAGCAAGATGGGGGCAGACTTTTGCGCCGCGGTCGCAGTCTTGGCAGTCATTGCTCACTGTTTTGTGAGAATTGTCTTGGGCCGCCGCGTCGAGAAATGGATCAGCGAAAGCCGTTTCCTTGATCGTGTCGAGGTCCGACATCACCTTGGAGAAGATGTCCGGAGACAAATGCGACGCGTTCGCTAAATCCTCTGCAACCGCCGAGGGTGAACTGATGTTTACGCTCAACAATAAAGTGGCGACTGCTAATCTGCGGGCCAATAAAATGGCCCCTCTGTTGGTTCCCGACATTGTTAAATCCTTTAACTTAATTGATCTGCGATCCTGCAGTGGCTATTGTGATAACCGCGAACGATTTTTCAAACAATATGAAAATGTTTTGGCTTTACGTGAGCAAAGAAAAGTGCTGGCACTGGCCCGCACGGAGTTTGAGGCAATCAAAAAATTGGTTTAGATTCGTCTTTGAGATAATGGCGTCGCCGTAATACAATTGCAACGCGGGCAGGGTAGGCAGCAGATTGTGGCGGCTACGCCCAGCTGACAATAGAGAAAATTGGGAAAAGGAGTTTCCACGATGCGCAAGATCGCCGTAATCAATCAAAAGGGTGGAGTCGGGAAAACGACCACCGCCGTTAATCTCAGCGCCGCGTTGGCCGAACAAGGGCAACGCGTTTGGCTGATCGACCTTGATCCGCAGGCTCACGCTTCGCTGCACTTGGGGTTCGGAATGCAGGAAGACTATCTCTCGGTCTATGACGTGTTGACCGACGATACGCCGCTGGCCGACGTATGCCATCAGGTCGAAGACGATCTGTGGCTGACACCGTCTCACATTGATTTGGCCGCCGCGGAAATGGAGCTTTCGGGTGCCGTTGGCCGCGAGATTATCTTGCGCGATAAAATGTCCGACATGGCGACGAATTTCGACTACATCATTTTCGATTGTCCGCCATCCCTGGGTGTGTTGACGCTTAATGCACTCACGACGGCGGATGAAATCTTCTTGCCGCTGCAACCACATTTTCTGGCCCTGCACGGGCTGAGTAAACTTCTCCGCACGATTGAGCTGGTCGCGCGGCGACTGAATCCGGCGCTGACACTGACCAGTTTGGTCTATTGCTTATTCGACACCGGCACTCGGTTGGCCAATGAAGTGGTCGGAGATGTCGAGTTCTTTTTTGCCGAACAGAGACTGTCGAATTCGATTTGGGCGGAAGTTTCCAGTTTTGACACACGTATTCGCCGCAACATTCGTTTAGCCGAAGCACCCAGTTATGGCCAGTCGATCTTTCAATACGCCAACGATTCCAATGGTGCTCAAGACTACCGTTCGTTGGCGATGGAAGTGATGAACCAAACCGATCAAATGGCGTTGAAGCCTCGCCAAAAGATCGTCACCAACGGCATCCACCCAGCGTCAGTTCGTTAGAGTTTATTGACCATGAGCGACGCAGATATTTTGACAGTGCTGGGGGAAGAAGGGATCACCGAACTGGTGGCAGCCTTCTATCGGCGAGTGAAAACGGATGATTTGATCGGACCGATGTACCCCGACGACGACTGGGAGGGCGCCGAAAGTCGACTGGCGGGCTTCTTGATTTATCGGTTCGGGGGAAGTGATGCTTACATTCAGGATCGCGGTCATCCGAGGTTGCGGATGCGACACGCTCCGTTTTCAATCGGTGCTCAAGAGCGCGATCGCTGGTTAGAAATCATGTCAGCCGCGATGGACGAAGTCGCGGTGCCCAAAGAGATTTATCTGAATCTCAAAACGTTTTTCGAACAAGTTGCCGATTTCATGCGGAATCGCCAAGAGTAAGCGTGAATATCTCAGTATTTTCGCGCGGGGTAGATCTTATTCATCTAAAACCAGAAATGGTCGGATCTGTTTCATTCTCTTTATTCCAATCCCGTTGACTTCGACCAAAGAGCCGATCGTTTTGTAAGGGCGGCCCTCGATGATGCGATTGGCAATCGCTTCGCCAATACCCGGTAGCTGCATCACCTGGTCGCGCGGAGCGGAGTTAAGTTTGATTTTTTGGTCAGGGTCCAGGGGCAAAGGTATTCCTTTGGCCAGGTTTAGTTCGGCTGCTTCTTGTCGTTGGGCGCGACGTTGTTCAGGGAGCGCTTCCCAGTCCGTCGCCTTCCAGATCCCCACGCCACGCATCGCGGCTTGTAACTCGATGTCCTTTAACGATTCGCGGAGTTCGTCGCGCGACCGTCCATCGATGGTGCTGCGGCTGACACCGAAGGCTCTGGCGTGCCCTTGTCGCACCAGCAGTTCGGCCAAATCTTGTCCTTTGCTGGTGGTGATAAAACCGTAGTATCGTTTGTATCTTCCGTCTCCCCGCGCGTCGGCGAAAGCGGTGATAACCGTGAAAGGTTCTTTCAATTGCGCCACAACAAAGTCACGTGCTTCTTTGCCCATCCGTTTGGCGGCGGCGATGGAGGTGCTGGGACTGCCGCCGAACCCAGAAATTCCAAAATAGCGTCGTTGCCCACGCAGTCGCCGCGCGTCGCTGTCGTCGCTGACATGACTTTCTAAGCAGTCAACGCCGTACAATCGAAGCGTGAACTTCTTCCCATCGGTGTCTTTGACCTGAAAACTATCCCCGTCACACCAATCGGTTTCCATGAACTGGCAGCCCTCAAGTTTTTGCAACGGTTTTTGCGCGATTGCATCTGTCGCCGTCCACAGAATTAGCAGAAACACCAGCAAATTTATACGAATGATCAAACCACTTCTCTCTATTTTCTAAAAGGAACTGACGACCCCATGAGCCGTCATTATGCTCAAAGAGAATGGTTGAATACACTTTAAAAATCAAGATGCATATCCGTCGCAGGTTAATGACAACGTACATGTAAACAAGCTAACTCGGGTTTCCAAGCGGGGCGTGTGGACGTGGTTTGTGGATCTCTTACAATCCTTTTCCATGAAAGTCATCTCGCTGCAATCAGGAAGTAACGGCAATTGCTTTTACGTGGAAACAGAAAACGTTCGGTTGCTGATCGACGCCGGCATCAGTGGCCGGCAAGCCGAAATGCGATTGGCCGAGCATGGACGCGACATTCGTGAGGTCAACGCGCTGTTGATTACGCACGACCATAGCGACCACGCCAAATCCATGGGGATCTTTCAGCGTAAATTTGGGATGCCGGTCTATGTGACACGGAAGACGTTAGCCGCGTCGCAACGCTTTCTTAAGGTCGGCAAAATGGAGCGCGTCCGGATCTTTACCGCCGGTAGTAGCCTTAGTTTCGGTGATGTGATCGTTCACTCGATTCCCACACCGCATGACAGCGCCGAAGGTTTGGCCTACGTTGTTGAGGACAAACAACATCGCGTCGGAATCTTGACAGACCTCGGGCACGCCTTTGATGGGTTGCGGGACGTGCTGCGATCCTTGGATGCGGTCATCATTGAAAGCAACTACGATCATCGGATGCTGCGAGACGGCGCGTATCCTCCTCGGCTGAAGAAACGAATCAGTGGCAGCGGAGGCCATCTGTCTAACGATGACTCCGCCGATCTGATCAAGGACACATTGCAGCAATCGGAGGACTTGGAGAATCCGAAGCTGAGGTGGGCCTGTTTATGTCACCTGTCCGAGGACAACAATTGCCCCGAGAAGGCCGTGCAAACGCATCGTGATAAACTGGGTGAAGATTTTCCGATCTACGTGGCGTCCAGAGATGGCGTCGGGCCGATTATGGAACTGTAATCGAAAGCGGAGTTTAGGATTTAGGATTTTGGATTTTGGATTTTGAAATCAGAAATGACGCGGTAGGAATGCAAAACGCCCCCACATCGTCGCGTTGCAGGGGCGTTTGAACAATTTAGTTTTTCGAACTGTCTCTTTATCCCATCTGATCGAACAGACGGTCCATGGCGGTCATCAGCTGTCGCCATTGGCGAAACACTTCGTCTGTTTCAATGCATCCTTCGTCGTCGCGACCGAACCCGCGTTGACTGATCTTGATTGTTTCATCAAACTCAGCCAGTCCCTCCAACATCGGTTCTAGGGGAACGTTACCAGGAGCATCCACGTGATCTCCGTCGCTTGCTTCGAACAGCATCGCGTCTTCAACTAACTGGGCACGTACTTCTGCTTCGTCTTCGTACTGGCAGACTTTGTCGTCGATAGATCGGTGCATCGCCCAAAGCGCGGCACCTTCAGCGTCGTTAGCACAAACCACAAAAGAGATGTTCCCAGATTCAATATAAAATTTCGCCATTTAGGTCTCTCCAGATAGTGAGTTTCTGTCTTCACTATCTGTATCGCAAAGGGCAGTGACACCTAAGGTCGCACCGCCGCGTGAATCGAAAAAAAAGTGTTTTCAAGAGCGACGATCCGTGTTGCTTTGAGTTTGTAAAACTTACCATGTCCATTCGTTGGAGACTGAGAAAGTCTACGAAAAGTAGTCAGAAACAGTTCGGTGCGTGAACGGCCTTAGCGATTTTTACCTTTGAGAAATCCAGAAAATCTGGCGCTCATCAAAGAATTTACTTGCCATGTCGCGCTGTTAATTTGTAGTGGATCTTCCTAAAAGATCCCGCGGGGAATTCGAAGCAGGGATCTTTGAAGAAGATTCAATACGAAATACTTAGTTTCTTTGCGAACCGTTTCCCAGCGCTCCCTTTTTGCGTAATGGATCTTGTTAAAGGTTCCCTGCCGATGGTTAGGTTTTGCGAACTGGCGACAAGGATTTTTGACAAAATCCACTACATCGTTTTGCGACTGTACGGCCTAGGCATGCCAGCAATCTTTCTGGAGGTTTACGTAATGGATCTTGTGAAAGATCCTGCGCTGCCGTTAACCGTAGTGTCATCGGGAAACCAAAATTTAATTTAGTAACAAGTTTGCGCATCGCCCCACTACGAAAAAAAGCCTCGGCAAAATCTTGCCGAGGCTTTTTGGAAATTTTAATAGATGTCGATTCTTAGTCTAAGAAACCAACCAACTCTTGGCTGCGGCTGGGTTGCTGAAGCTTGCGAACGGCCTTGGCTTCGATCTGCCGGATACGTTCACGGGTTACCTTGAAGATGTGCCCGACTTCTTCCAGCGTGTAACTGTAACCGTCGCCCAGCCCGTACCGCAGTTTAATAATCTCGCGTTCGCGGTAGCTCAACGTTTTCAGGACGTCTTGGATGCGCCCTTTGAGCATTTCTTGCCCGGCACCGATGGACGGGCTCTCGGCTTCGCCGTCGGGCAGTAGGTCACCGAAATGACTGTCTTCGCTGTTACCAACCGGGCGGTCCAAGCTGATCGGATAACGGCTCATCGCCAACACGCGGCGAGCCTCTTCGATCGTTGTTTCGCTACGACGGGCGACTTCTTCGAGCGTCGGTTCGCGGCCAAGTTCCTGTAATAACTGCCTGGAAACCGTTCGCACGCGTGACATGGTTTCGACCATGTGGACGGGAATACGAATGGTGCGGCTTTGATCGGCAACGGCGCGGGTGATCGCTTGGCGAATCCACCAGGTTGCGTAAGTACAGAACTTGAAACCACGGCGGTATTCAAATTTATCTACCGCACGCATTAGACCGGCGTTGCCTTCTTGGATCAGGTCGAGGAAGCTCAAGCCGCGGTTGCGGTACTTCTTCGCGATCGAAACGACCAATCGAAGGTTACCTTCGGACAGCTCTCGTTTGGCTTTTTGGTATCGAGTGTAAACTTCACGCAAATACTTAACGCGGTTGCGGAGGCTGGTCGGGCTTTCTTGGCACGCCTGCAGGATCGTACGCATCTCTTGAATCCAGCCTTCCCGTTCGTGGGCTGGTTTGCGAGCCTTTTTGTGGGCTTGGATGCGCTCCAGCAGATCATCAACGCGATTGCTGAAATCTTCAATGACGCGAATCATGGATTCGATACGCTGCGTCCGCAGTCCCAATTCTTCAATCAAGCGAACCGCACGCCGGCGCCGCCGGCCAAGATCCGCCCAGGCTTGCTTGCGTCTGGTTTTGGAGGCTTTTTTAGAGAACGCGGTGTTGAAGTCATGATGGTTGCGTTTGAGCAAAACCGACAGCGTCGTCAAGTTATGTCGGATGCGGCCGAGAATCTGTTCCTTCTCGAGGCGGTCAGTGACCGAAACTTGGACCGTGCGATCAAATGGCAACTCGCCTCGGTGAACGCGGACGAGCGTTTTGTACGCAACGCGAATCACGTAATCGCATTCCAACAGTTTGGTGCGGAACTCACGTCGAGTGTCTTCGATACGTTTGGCGAGATCAATTTCTTCTTTACGTGTCAGAAGAGGAATTTCACCCATTTGGGTCAGATACATGCGGACGGGATCATCCGACCAAGCATCCGTCTCTTCCAATCCAGAAGCGGGCGCAGATTTAGCGGCAGCGGCGCGATCGACTTCTTCGGTCGCGGCGGCGGGGCTTTCAGCACCAGCTTCCACAACCGACGAAAATGTGCCGGATGAAACGCGTGTGCGGGTTGAATCTTCGTCTTCGAGCAGTGCGTCGTACAAGTTTAGTACTCCTGCAAGTGGGGGATTTGTGTGTGTCGGTATCAAACGGAATGAACGAACCATGGAGGGTACGCATAAAATCCGCTTACGGTTTGAAGTCTACCACCTAAAATTACTGAAACTTTAATAAGATTTCTATTTGGAAGAACTTACCAATTAGCACGCTTATAACTCAGCCTCAGCACTTCGGGTTTCCCAATTGCAATCCATCAAGACCATCGGACCATTCAGAAAATGCAACGAATTTAAAAATCGTTGTTTTTTGTAAACAGACGACGCATCATTGGGTTGCCGTTTTACATTTTGAACAGGACGTCCGTGGTGATTCTCATTCATCACCGCCGAAAGGACTCGATTGGATTCCATTCAAACAACAGTCGTGTTGCCAGCCGACGCGTCTCAATGCGCCAGTTTGGGAAGTGGTGCAACAATTTTTTTCAGATCCAATATCACCGTTGATAATTTGAAATTATGGCTGTGACTGTCGGTCATCGCAGATGCGAAAGAGGAGCAGGACGAGCAGGATTTCGGGGAGGCTGTGGGAACAGCAAACGGGTTTGGTTCTGATCTATGGATTGTACTCACGTCAATTTAAGGGTCCAGTTACTTTGTTGGGCGAAAGTGCATTTTGAGCCGGAGAAAATTGTGATTTCGCGGCATGGCATTTGCCTTACTGCTTGTGCAGATCGGTTTGCCCCGTAGGTGACAAAACATCTCCCTCGTTTTTGCTCGCATATTATTGTTGGGTTTTTATAATCGCGCCCCGAAGCCGAACTTCGTGCGATAATAACACGCGGCGACAGGTGGTCAGAAAAGTGTTCGGAGTTCTGATACCGCTAGCCCAATGGCTGCTTTGCCGATTAAATGATGGACAATTAGATTTTGGTTTCCACCGAGAGCAAAGGCGTTCATCGGAGCCCTTTGATGTCGCATCGTCAAAGCTGCATTGTCCGGCGGTTGTTTGGGTTTGGTTCGATTTCCCTGCCCGGTGGCTGCTATACTTTTGCTTTGCAATGCTGTCGCGTTTCCTTTTTCCTCCTTAAACGAATTTATGGCTGCGAATCTCTACCTTTTGCCCTGTCCTCAGTGTCAGCACCCTCTTGAATTGGCTTCCCGACAGGCCGGCCAAAGCGTGGCCTGCAGCCAGTGCGGTCATTCTTTCGAAGCCCCGCGGCTGGGAGAGCTAAAACAGCTTGAGCAAGTCACCTTGGCCGACGGTGGCTTGCCGACGGCCGCGACAAGCTCGATCCTTAAACGGTGGTTGTTCACGCTTGGTTTGGCGATGACCGTATTGTTTGCAGCGGCAGGCATTGGCGTCCACCAATTCGCCAGTTCCATCCAGCAAGAGATTGATGCCGAAGGAGCCCTGCAAGGCATCGGAACCAGAATCGAGGAAATGTCCGACGCCGAAATTTATCAGTTTGCCGCATCCTACGATTCCGAAGATACCATCGGCGAGTACTTCCAACCGGGGCAGGTGAAGGGAAACAAACAGGGTGAGATCCTAAAGATCGTTGCCTACGGTTTGTTGGGACTGGCCGCGACGGGGTTGCTAATGCTGGTCGGGTCGTTTTTGGTGAAGTGAATCGCAGGGGTGAATCGCAGGGCGGGCCAATCCAGCTGAAATTCCTGGGAGCCCGGACACTTATTATGGTTGCAGATTGCCTTCTGCCCGGCAGGACACCATGCTGCTCACAGCGTCCGGTGAGACGCGCTGGCAGCCGGCTGTTATCTACCTCACCTTGAGCCACAGATCAGCGACGGCGATTTGCAGTTCCGATGATAGCGAACGCAAGGCTGGTCAATGCAGCCGTCCCGAGCGGGCAGAATTGGTTCGCGGTTTTCAGCGGGAGTGACGAAGACGTCCAGTGTTCCCGCGGCGTGTTACGATTGGTTATTCGCTGGGGGTGGCCACATCGTCATCGTCAGAGACAGCAATCGCTGTTACGATTCCTCCGACGGCTAAGAGTCGTAGCCTAGAAATACCGCTGGCTACTCCACTTCCGCCGCTGGCCACAAATCCACCGCCGCCACCGGCGAAGGGTCCGCCGCTTACGAAACCGCTGCCGTTTGCGAAGCCTCCACTGAAGCCCGTTCCTTCTGAAAAGGTCGCAGCGGGAGCCGAAGGCAGTTCCGAGTAGCAAGCGCCTGCTGAATCTTGTCTCAAACCCAGGTCAACACAATCGCAGCAACCGGATTCGGACAACACGGTAACCGCTCGCCGCCCGCAAAAGCTTGCCGCAGTTCCATAAACTTGGTAGGTGCCGGGAACAATGTCTGGGAATGAAAACGAACCGTCTTCTTCGGCGACGATTTTATTGAGTAAAATATCATCGCTGACCAAAGCAATCGTGGCTTCCACTGGCAGCCAGTTGCCGCTGACGAGAGCCTGAGCTTGCCCCACTAATTTACCGTCCTGATTAACTCGAATTGAGATCGGTGTGTTTTCACGTTCTTCCGCTTCATCATCTTCCGCTTCGTCACCGTCTACTTCCGCATCATCTGCTTCATCATCATTGGCCGTGTCCGGAGACTCTAAGCCTTTATCGACCTCTTCACCTGCGTCGTCCAGCACGTCAACAAGTTCAGCTTTCGGCTCGCTGGGGTTATCAGTAGATGTCTCTTGCGCATTTAGGCTACAGTTCAGCAACAACATAAACACGAACACGAGAAGATAATTTTTGTAATTCATAGTTGGTCACCTAGGAAAAGGAAGGATTGGGGGTAGCGGAGAAGAAGGGTAAACGAAAGCAGGAAGTCTGGGGAGACCATGATTTTGAATCCTGATAGCAAATCTTTAAAGTTCCAAACAGAATTCTTCCGTGGATCCTAGTGGGGTTGATTCCTCCCATGCGATTCTGAAGTCCTCGATTGCCTGCAATGCTTGGGATTTCACGTCTGGATCTATCTCAATTGCAGGGCTTCGCATGAGACAGGCTCGGTTTTCGGTTCTCAACGCGAATGATAAAAATCCCTCACTTTCGCGTTCGGGGTGTGGCTTTGCCCGCAATCTTTTTTGATGCTTCTTCCACTGTTGGTAAATCTACTGCCACTTGTCGCGGTCCAACATCCGGTAGTTGATCGCTTCGTTGAGATGGTCGCGCGTGATGTCTGTGGAAGCATCGAGATCCGCGATCGTGCGGGCCAAACGTAGGACTTTGTCGTGGGCTCGGGCTGATAATCCCATTTCATTTACGTTGTGCCGCAGCGTATCGACCGACTCATCATCCAGCGGGCAGAACTCTCGGATCTGTTTGCTGCTCATTTGCGCGTTGTACATGATCGGCATGCCGCTGAACCGTTCCAGTTGAGCCTTCCGCGCGATGGTGACTTCTTCTCGAATGGTTGCGCTGGAGGTGCCCAGTGTTTTTTGGTTTAGTTCATTAAAGTCGGCCGCGGGTACTTCAACATGGATGTCGATCCGATCCAGCAGCGGGCCGCTGACCTTGCCCATGTATTTTTCAACCTGCGGCGGCGAGCAATTGCATTTGCGGCGCGGGTCACCGCGATATCCGCACGGACAAGGATTCAACGCCGCCACCAACATGAAGTCCGACGGGAAGGTTGTCGAAGACAACGCGCGCGAGATCGTGACGACGCCGTCTTCGAGCGGTTGTCGCAGAACTTCTAGTGTCTTGCGATTGAATTCGGGCAGTTCGTCTAAAAACAATAATCCATTATGTGCCATCGAAATTTCGCCGGGGGTTGGCGTACTGCCTCCGCCAACCAAACCGGCTTCGCTGATCGTGTGATGCGGCGAACGAAAAGGACGTTTGGCCATCAAGGGCTGCCCAGATTTCAGGCGGCCCAAAGCCGAATAAATTTGGGTCGTTTCAATTGATTCTCCAGGTGAAAGCTGCGGCAGCACTGTCGGGATACGTTTGGCCAGCATCGTTTTTCCTGAACCCGGTGGTCCCACCATCAGCATGTTATGCGCGCCGGCGGCGGCGACAGTAATCGCGCGTTTGGCCATCTCCTGACCGCGCACGTCGGAAAAATCAAAACCGTATTCGGAGAATTCTTCGAACAGTGTTTCGATCTTGGAAGGGGTGGGTTCAATATCAAGTTCACCCGAGAAGAAACCGACCGCTTCGGTTAACGAACTGACGGCGATCACATCCAATCCTTCCACGACGGCTGCTTCGTCCGCATTTTCATAAGGAACAACGATTCCCACATAGCCCATTTCTTGGGCCTGAATCGCCATCGACAAAACGCCTTTGGCCGGGCGGGTGTGGCCCTCCAATGCCAATTCGCCAACGACGGCGTAGTCCGTAATGCGATCGGACTCAATCTGGCCGCTGCCGATCAGGATGCCCAAGGAGATCGGCAAGTCAAACGAGGCGGCTTGTTTGGGCAATTCAGCCGGGGCAAGGTTGATCACGATCCGGTCCAGCGGTCTTTGGAAGCCAGAGTTCACCATGGCGCGCTCAACGCGATGTGTGCTTTCGCGGACGGCCGCCTCAGGTAAGCCCACCAAGATCGTTTTCGGCATCGCTCTGGGTGAGACGTCGACTTCCACCTCGACCGGCATGGCTTTGATGCCCAGTAACGAGAAGGTTTTAAGTTTCGCCAACATGCCTCCGCCTGGTTGGGACGGAGCAGACTGAGAAGTCGAAGAAGCAGAGGGGGCCATCGTTACACTCGATCAAAAAGGAATGAGACCGTTTGATTGTAACAATTTTTGATCTTAACGTGGGCGTTAGAAAGATGGAGGCCGAACCGAGCCAGCGGGAATTGCTGTTAACGTGGGCATTTGTACATATATCCCGAATTTTAGATCTTAACGTGTTCCAAAGATTGGCTGGCGCTGTTGCGGCTATTGCGCGCGGGTGGAACTTTTGCAGAGGGAACGTTTTGCTCGGTGGCTTGCCGTAACTGCGCCTATCGGTTTGGTACGGCCTACTCCCTTGGTACGGCTTACTCGCGGCCTGCTTTGCTACTCTCCCCAGTCGCCTTTGCTTACGCAGGCTGGTTCGGTGCCGCCCCATTCTTGATCGTATTGGCCTTCTTGCACGAAACGGTGGAAGGAAGACCATGGCCAATCTTGGATGCGAGTGACCAAGCCGTGTTTGCGGGGATTCCAATGGACGTAGTCTATGCAACGATCGAGATCTTTTTCATCGCGTGCCGTGTGTTCCCAAAATCTCGGTTGCCAGATGCCGCGTTCGCCTCGGCCTTTTTGAGACTCGGTTACGTCCGCTTCGTCAAAGCCGGCGGCCAACCAGTTTTCAGTGAACGTAGCTTTGATTTGCTTCAGTCGCAACGAGTACCGTTTGTCGCCCGCAGGAAGTTGCATGATTAGGTGCCAGTGATCAGGCAGTAGCACCGTGGCAATTAAGGTGAACGGGTGGCATTGTTTTACATCGTTGATTGCTGTGCGTAAGAATGCGCGACCATGGTCTGTCGTCAGAATCGGCCGCCGCCCGTAGCTGACCAGCGTCAGGAAAAATGTCCCACCGGGCACTAAGTTACGCCGGTATTCGGACATGATTGCCTCCAGAAATCCGTGGATGGTCTGCGTAGGCCGGACCGAGCCAGTCGATTGCACGTGCAGCGTTTCCTCAGTGGATAGGGTAACAGACTTTGAGTGGTTGAGGGTCCAAGAAACTGGCTGGCGCTGTTCCGGCTATTGCGCGCGGGTGGAACTTTTGCAGAGGGAACGTTTTGTTCGGTGGCCCGCCGTAACTGCGCCTATCGGCTTGGTACGGCCTACTTTGCTACTTCGATTGAAAGCAGTTTTCTAAGGCCCCGTTGCACGTGTTTAAACTTCAGCGGCATCTTAAACGCCATCTTGTTCCCACCAAGCCACGTCGGCTGGACGAACTTTTCTAGTTTGTCAACGATGATCAGCAGGGTTGGGACGTTCTTCGTGTTTTCGGCAAGCACGAAATCGCGGTAAGCCTTCAGGCCACTTCTCCCCAGTCCCACCGTTCCAAAAATCACGCAATCCACAGGGGGATCCTCTTCGGGTTCATAATCTTCAAACCGTTCCAAACCGCGCTCAGGGTCGGCTGTGATCAAGACACGGTAACCGATCTCCTTGAGTTTAGCTCGCAGTGTGTCCTGAAGTTTTAGATTGGATTCGATCAACAGGATCGTTTTATCGGCACCTTCATCCTTGACCTCGACGCTCTTGGCATAAGCCGCCGCGTCCTGATCGGTAAGTTTCGCGTCATATTTTGCAGTGTCGCCCGCGATCAACTGAGCCAGCACCGTTTCGGCTTCGCGATGCGCTTCCTTGGCTGTTTGAACACGACTTTCGATCTTGAGTTCCATCAGCCGGTTGATAAACACAACCAACCGATGAGGCAGCTCGGGATCGTGGTTGGTAATCGGAATCACACTGAGGTAACGCTGAGCCGCGATGCGTCGCATCCGTTCGGTCGTCTCCTCGAGTGCCGGTTCTCCGCTGACCATGTGGTACAACATACAGCCCAGAAAATAGATATCGCTACGCGGGTCGTCGCGGCCGGCGCCGGTAACTTTTTCAAGGCCCGCGTAGTCAATACTGCGTGCCGCGCCGCCAACACTTTCTTGTTCGTCGCCGCTTACGGTGGCCAGTCCAAAGTCGACAATCTTCGCTTGTCCCTTGGCTGACAACAAAACGTTGGACAACTTCATATCGCGATGGCCGATGCCCAAGTCAGCCGCGTAAGCCATGCCTGCTGCCAGATCGCTAATAATTTTTAGACTACGTACAGGCGAAAGTTTTTTGTGGGCTCGGACATAATCACGCAGGTTCTGGCCTTCAACGAAATCCATCACCATATATAAGCGGCCACGTTCAGTTTCGACCTCTTGGATGGGCACGATGTTGGGATGCCGCAGCTTCATCACCATCGTTGCTTCGCGCAAGAACTGCTCACGCATGTTTTCGTCCTCGCTGTAGCGGCTGCGGAGAACTTTGGTCGCTTTGACGTCGCCGGTTTTGATGTGAACGCTGCGGTACACACGGGCGAACGTTCCTGCACCGATCAGATAAAGAACCTTCCAGTTCCCATAAAAGTACCCGGTAACGTGACCTTCGAGTACGCGTTGCAACTGCCAGTTGGTGAGATGTTCGTGGCGCAGCAAATGATCTTTGAACGTCTCAAGGTCCGCCTCTCCGTCGACAGATGACTCGCCTATGATTTGTCTGAGTTGATCAAGCTCCATCAGACGACATTCGTAAATGCGATGGGCAAGTTGATCAGCAGTGAGTTCGCTCATGGGGAGTTCTTCGTGGAATCAAACGGGGAAAAGTTAGCAGGTGTTCACGCGGGCGACTCGGGGCAGCCGCAAACAGCAGGGGTAACCGACCGGATATCGTATTCGAACGGCAATTAACAAACAACTTTTGAAATCGTATCCGATCGCAGATTAATAAACGTTTCAGACCCACAGACGTTTGGGACCACTTCAGACTGGCAACGGCCGATTCTGAACTTGGCGGAAACCCGGGGTGGTGCCGGCGTTAATCGCGGCTGAGCAGATATTCGATTGCGTCATCCACACGATCGCGTTTGACATCGGCAAATCGCAGCCGCCCCTCACGGTCGATGACAAAGTAGGAAGGAATCGCCTGGACTTTATAGGCCAGGATGGATTCATTGTTGGAGAGGTCGCTGCAGACTGGATACTGAATGCCCTTGGATTTAATAATCTTTGCCATGTCTTCCGAACCTTGGCTGGCGCAAACGCCGATGAACGTGACGTCTTGATCCTGATAGTGCCCGAAAAGTTTGTTGTTAAAGCCAATGGAGCTGAGACACGGTTGGCACCACGTTGACCAAAACGAAATGACCACGATTTTTCCTTCTCGCGCCTGCGGACTGATCGGGCGTGTGTTGGTCCATTGCTCCACCGATAATTGCGGTGCCTGTTCAGCGCGAAGCAACCGCGCGAAACGGCCACGGTCTTCTTGGGAACCTTGAAACCAGCTGGCGTCGATTTGAAAACGAGCGAATGAAGTATCGGAGGCGGTTTTTAGTTGGGGCTGTTCGCCGGTCTCAGGCTCTGCCGATGGAGTAACTTTGACAGGAGTGATCTCACTATCGCGAACCAATGCGTCAGCGCGTTCGCCTTCACCCACGGCGTCGGTTAGATTGCCGACGATTGGTTTGCTAACCAGTGGCTGGGGGCTGTGATCGGCGTTTGATCTACCGATCACAAAATAAACGAAGCAGTAAACAACTAAAAACGTCATACAGCTGGCGACGACCAGTCTTACGATTTGAACTTTCATTTTTGAATCCGGATAAGGAGCTATATCTTTAGCAAACCGTAGCTCTCGAATGGTTTGCAAGCGGTGACCTGCTCCATAATTTGCCAAAGCGGATCAAGGGCTGAGGCTCTTTAAAGCAAACAGTGTGTTTGTGACGGTTGTAACGGAGAACGCCTCAGGGCCTGGGATGACGAAAGATTTTCGCTATCGTTTAACGACAAGCCGGCAGGCGACCGCGTTTGGCCCCGCCTAAACACCGACGCCTAAGGGCTAATCGTAAAACGGATTACGTGTCTTTGAGCCAAACCAATCAGTTCATTGAGCGGTATTGCGTTTATCCGTCAGCCGAAGGCGTACGTTTTATGGTGCACACGTACGACTTCGGCTAACGGTTGAATAGTTTTCGTCATCCCCCTCCCACCAGCGTTCTCCAACCAGCGATCGTGAACCAACGCGCACGAAAAAACCGCACGTGATATTTTCACGCGCGGTTTAAATTTCTATGTGTCGATTCCGCCGAGATCTAAAACAAGCCCTTAGAAGTCAGATTCAAATCCGTCTTTATAAGCGTCACGCTCTCGCCGAGTCGCTTCGAGGTCAAACATGAGGTACTTCATGTCCATCCGTAGCTGGCTAAGTGCTTCTTGGATTAGGTTCAAAATGCGACGACGGCGTTTTGTATATTCAACGACGCGGTTGAGCGGTTGCTGAAGCGTGTCGCGATGTTCCGCGGGAAGGCTGGCAACAGCTGAGATCAGATCGTTAAGGTCAATCGGCAGCTGTTCGTTGTCAGAGCCTTTGGCGGTTGCTTTGTTTGTTTTCATATCCATCGTTGCTGTCCTTTGGGGCCGACTGAAAGAAGATGCCAGTGTTTCGTTGACTTGAGAAAATTTTGATCTCGTGTTGTTCTCAATGGAATTGCAACGCGGATGCCATTGGTGCCACTGTAAGCAAAAAATCCGCGAAAGCACTGCTTTTACTGGTTGGAATATTGATTTTTTAGCTATCAAGTCTTTTCCTGAGGCAATCCGATGCTGCATTATCGCAACGATTGTTGATCTGGCGAAACATCCCACATGTTGATAAAAGCATCATCTAGTTTGCTCTGCCATCGTTGGGATCCATTCTGCGAAGATTTGCCTTTGAATCAATGACTAACTCCGCCAACACTCGGATTTTGTATAGCGTGGCGCAATTGATCGTTGCGGTTGTAATGATTGTTGTCCTGTCTAAGGCCAGTCATGCGCAATTCACAGAGCCCTTCGATGGAAAGATTGCATCCTTCCACCGGCACCAAAGTGATAGTTCCTTAGATCTCAACACTTGGAAACAGTCGCGCGATTCCGAAACCGAAGGCTTCCAAAACAAAACGGAAACGACTTTCGAACGGATTCGATTTCGCTGCGGCACCGGGACCAATGTGTTCGTGTCTCACGAAGTTCCTCACGCCTACATTATTCCCGAACTCAAACCCAATGTTCGGATGAAGTCCAATCGCGGCGGTGCCCAAATCCTCGTGCGCATCGTTCTGCCTCACACGTTGGCCCCTGATGCCAGCGGCCCGATGACGACGACGCTGCACGGCGAGAAATATTCATCGGTGGGCCAATGGCAGACCGTCGGCTTTGATGGGCCTGATTTTGATCTGACCGAACTGTTGAAGAAGGAACTTTGGTTCCTGCGTCGAAAATATGGTTCGCACGTCGATCCAAGAGAAGCTTACATCGACCGCGTCGTGGTCAACCTCTACAGCGGACCAGGCGAACACGATATTCAAATCGACAATCTGGAAATCAATGGCTTGGTGCCCGTCAAACAAACGGCCGTTGCCAAGGAGTCTTTGGCGGTGGTCGACCCGCACGTCCGTCAGGTCGCTCGGATTGCAGCGCGTGACAAACGACCGTCCTTGGTCCAGCGGGACGGAACCGTTTTGATTATCGGCAAACGTCCTTTTTTTCCGTTGGTGATCGAGCACAACGGGGAAGATTTTGCGTTCCTCAAGGCCATCGGTTTCAACACCGTCGAACTTGGATCAACGGCCTCTCCCGAACAAATGACCGACGCGAAGCGATTGGACATGTGGATCGTCTGCCCACCGCCAGCGTCAATCGGCGTTCGTGATATCGGCTTCGAATACGACCGAGTGTTGGCGTGGTCTGTCGGCAAGGATCTTTCGGGCCGCGATCTGCTGACCGTGGCCCAACGCATTCGCGAGATACGCGAATCTGACCTGCGCGAAAACCGCCCCATCGTCGGCAACGTTTCCTCCAATTGGTCTCAATTAGCCCAACAGGTCGACATCCTTTCGGTCGGGATGCAACCGCTGGGGACCAGTTTCATCGCCAGCCAATATAGCGATTGGCTTCGGCAGCGCGCTCACAGCATCGCCACCAGCAAACCCCTTTGGGCCGACATCCAAACCGAACTATCTCAAACGCTGCTGGATCAGGTCAGTTTGATTTCGCAGCAAACCCCTCCCACACCGATCGAACCTCAACAGTTGCAGTTCCTGGCCGTCGAAGCGATTACCGGTGGAGCCCGAGGGCTTCGTTTTCGTTCTCGAAATCGTTTGGACGCCGCCGACCCCGCATCACGTTTGAGAACGATGACCATCGAATGGGTCAACGCGTTCATCCAGCAAATTGAACCGTGGGCTGTCGGTGGCGCGATGATGGGCGAAGTCCCCAGCGACGACCCGACCGTGGAGATCACGGCATTCAATACAAATCGTTCTCGGTTGCTGTTGATCCAGCGGCCTACTCATCACGAACAATATTGGGCTGGCGATGTGCGACTGAAAGACATTTCGATCTCCGATACCGCGTCAGCATTCACCGACCGCGCCTACCAGTTGACCGACACCAGACTGAAGCTGTTGTCGTCGGTACGCAATATGGGCGGCACGGAAATCCAAATCCCCGACTGTCCATTTTTGACGGCCGTCGTTTTCACACAAGATCCGCTTGTCGTTAGCCAACTTTCGCAATCCTACCAGCGCATTGGCAAACAACCGATTCAGCAGATGCGGTCAGAACTGTCCCAGCAATGGATCGCGATCATGCAGTTGATCGACCAACAGATGGCGCGGATGGGACGCGGGTCTGCCGAGATCGGTGGGACACTCAACGAAGCGGTTACCGCCTATCGCGTTGCCAGCGATCTGATCGTCAAAAGCAGCGGCGACGCGGCGACGACGTTTCTTGATCGAACCGAAGAACGTCTGGGATTCAGCCGCCGCGAAACGGCGGTCGGGCCATTGGGTTTGTTCCAATCAAAAACGTCCACACCTTTTGTGGCTCACGCCAGTCTGATTCCTTTGCATTGGCGATTGACGGATCAACTGAAAACCTCTGGCGACTGGGATCCCAACGGGCTGCCCGCCGGCGATTTTGAAAGCCTGCAACACATGCAGCGATCCGGTTGGGAAAATCACCGTATCGATTCTACGGCGCTCACCACGCGCGTCGAACTCTCCAGCGATCAAGTCGTGCTGGGACGCAAAAGTTTGAAGTTGTCGGTAAGGCCCAATGCTTCGGCTGGCGTCATCGAAGAGACGCCGTTGTGGATTGTCAGCCCCGCGGTGAAAGTTCAGCCCAACCAAATGGTGCAAATTCATGGCTGGGTCAACGTCCCCCAAACGCTCAAAGGGAACATGGATGGGTTGCTGATCACCGATTCGTTCGGCGGCCACGCGCTGGCAGAACGTATTATTTCCACCGAGGGCTGGGAAGAGTTCACGCTTTACCGCAGCGTCAACAAGGCCGGTGATTTAAATCTAAGGTTCGATCTAAATGGGTTCGGCGAAGCGTACTTGGACGAAGTCACCATCCGTACGATTGACCTGAAGAAATAGCAGAACGTACCCAAGGTAAACCTATCAATCTGCAGGTGCAGTTTCGGCATGCTGCGGCGCAAAAATTTCTGCCTTCAAAAAAATGGCAATGCCGCGTCTGCCTCAACGCAGCGCCCTTGGCAACAGCAACCGCCAATTTTGTTAATCAGCCAAGTTTCTATGACGCCTGAATTTCGAAGTGCCAAAACCACTTCTCAATCGGCATTGGATGGCTCGGTCGGGTGTCCGGATCATTACAAATACTTGCTTACAAATACTTCCAGTCCGAAAACGTGGCGGCTTGGCCTTGAAGTTGACCACCGTCGTCGACAAGGTTCCAGACGATCGCTTTGGAAATCAAAAACCTTCGGCCAGAGGATGAAATTCTGATGCCCGAATAATCATCGATGAAGCCCCGGGCGCTCACTTCGGCCAGCAATCGAGCGCGCTGCTGACGGTTCATCGGTTCAGCCGATTTGCGTGAGGGCAATTGGGTAAGACAATCCCAATCCATTTCAAACAGATCCAACGCCGCTTGGTTTGCATAATTGAAGATCGGGTCTTTCTGAAGGCCATGGGACAAAACCACAGCCGGCGATTGAAACAGTTTCTGCGCGAACACTTGAGGCGTAACGGTGGCGGCAACGGGCAGTAATTCACGCGACAGCAACCGAGCGAAACTGGATTTCAGCAAATGGGCGTGATCCGATTGGAAATCATTCTCCCAAGAAGGTGGCTGCATAGTTTGCCTCTTTGATCCGTCACTTTACCGGTGCGACAACATAGGCTTGTTTTTTGGCCCAACAGATCTGGTAGAATTTATGAATCATGGTCATCGGGAGCGTGTGTCGGAGACGCTGTTATACATTTGACTCAGAATTACAAAAGATGAAGTGTTCAACTAAGTTCCATATTTGCCTGATTTCTCTTTTGCTCGTTACGTGGTTGCCCATTAACGAATCTAGTTTCGGCCAAGACCAACCGAACAACGACGTTTCGGATTGGACGCAGTGGCGAGGCCCCACGCGCGACGGAAAAGTTGACGCCGCCCCGTGGCCCGATACGTTGTCCAAAGATCGGCTTACGCTGAATTGGCAAAAGGCGCTCGGCCCAAGTTATTCCGGCCCCCTGGTTGTCGGCGATTCAGTCTTTGTGACCGAAACGGTCGATAAAAAGGACGAAGTCGTTCGTTGCTTCGATCGTAAAACGGGCAACCAAAAATGGGAGGTCAATTGGACGGGATCCATGAAAGTTCCTTTCTTCGCAGGCGCTAACGGCAGTTGGATCCGTTCCACACCCGCGTACGCCGACGGCAAAATTTATGTGGGAGGTATCCGAGACATTCTTGTTTGCATTGATGCAGCGGCGGGAAAAATTTTGTGGCAGAAGGATTTTCCGTCGATCCATGATACGCCCATTCCTATGTTTGGTTGCGTCTGTTCGCCATTGATTGATGGCGATGCGGTCTATATGCAGGCCGGCGGTGCGATGCATAAATTGAACAAGGACACCGGCGATACGATTTGGCAATCAGCGGCCGACGGCGAGGGAAAAAATAGCAGTGTGTTTTCGTCGCCGGCAATTGAAACCCTCGCCCAGCGGCGGCAGATGCTGGTTCAAGGCCGCAACAGCCTCTTGGGCATTGATTTGCAAAGCGGCAAAATTCTGTGGGATCAACCGACCCCCGCCTACCGTGGAATGAGCATCATCACCCCGACGGTATTTGAGAACGCGTTATTCATCAGCAACTATCAGCACCCAACAACGATGGTGTCGATCAAGAGTACCGACCAGCAGACCTTTCAGTTGTCAGAGAAATGGAAAAATAAAGCGCGCGGTTACATGACGACGCCGGTGGTGATTGACGGACACGCCTACACGTTTTTGCAGAACCAAAGATTCGCATGCGTAAAGTTAGAAACAGGCGAATTAAAATGGAGCAGCAAAAAATTCGCCAAGTACGCCAGTTTAGTCGCCAACGGCAACCGCATCCTCGCCCTGACCGCCGACGGGGATTTGGTTCTCTATGCGGCCAATCCAGAGCGGTTTGAGATGATTGATCGCCGCAGCGTGGCCTCCGATTCATGGGCTCACTTGGCCGTTGGTGGCGACGAAGTCCTCGTGCGCTCGATCGACGGGTTGCTATCGTTTAAGTGGCAGTAGTTTTCGGTCACACCGAATTCAAGCGTTCCTTCATCTCGGCGTAGAAAAAACGACTGACCAGTGACGTTATTGACTGTATTGGGTGGGCTTATGATGTGGTGCGAGGCAGAGTGTCATCAACGTCTGACGCATAAATCGTGAAAAAATTGGTAATAAAATATCAAACCAAAAGACCTGTTTTTGCTGACAATCGCGACTAAAAGGGAATCCCATTGAGTAGTATCAATCAGTAGTCGGAGCTTGCACACCATACTGGTGTTGACACGATTGGGGATATTTTTTCTCTTATCGCCAGCTAATGGTTAGCTGTACTCTCTTAAGCATGGATGCTGTTTCAATTGATCGCCAATTCTCTTTGGCAACCCAAGACAATCTAATCTACTGGGAGCAATCGATGCTTGTGTTATCACGCCGTCTAAAAGATACAATTACGTTTCCTGAACTTGATATCAAAATTGAGATTCTGCAGGTGAAAGGTTCTTCTGTGCGGGTCGGGATTGATGCGCCTCTGGAAATTAACGTCCTCCGCGGAGAGATGGTTTCGTCCAGTAAAAAAGAGGTAGTCAAGAGAATTCTTGTCGATGCAGAAGAGGTCCATGAGGTCCGCAATCGTATGAATAGTCTCACAATAGCCGCCGGTTTAGCCAAAGATCTCTTAGGGCGTGGAGAGGCGAACATGGCTGCTACAATACTCAATAAGGCACTCGATTCATTGGACGCCCAAACGGTCGAACCTAATCAGGTCAAAGAAGCATCGACACCGACCGGTCCGCTGGCGCTGCTTGTCGACGACTCCGCCAACGAACGGGAAATGCTCGCGGGATTCCTTCGACTGCATGGTTATCAAGTTGATACCGTGGTCGACGGTTTTGCTGCAATGGAGTATTTGGAAGCCAACCGACAGCCGGAGTTTTTACTGGTGGATATGAATATGCCACGGTTGGGTGGTGCAGGAGTAATTCGCAAGATCCGAGCCAACCCAGATTTTGATGGCATGAAAATTTTTGCAGTCAGCGGTCAAACACCGGTTTCTGCAGGCGTCGACACGGTGGAAAATCGAGTGGCGGATTGGTTTCAGAAACCAGTTCAACCCGCCAGGATGATCGCTTCAATCAACCGAAGTATTCTCAACTAACCTCCAGCCTCTTAA
>CAYOZV010000019.1:11878-39256 GCA_964408465.1 uncultured Pirellulaceae bacterium | reverse complement strand
GACCTCTATCTTAAAGAGAATTGTTAACCAAATCAAAACTGACCAAATTCTGACCAAATTCTGACCGATCGTCGCGTTGAAGCTGCCCATCACGCGGGGCTGCCCAGCAAACAGGCGGCGGTGGAACGAAAAACAAGCACAGCTCCTCGAAACTCGTTTCCCAACATCATATTCGGCAAGATGGCCATGGGCTCAAGGTGCGGCAAACGGCCGCTAACACGCACTCCTTGGCCACGCACCGACCGTTAAAGCCAACCTGTAGCAGCCAAGCACTTATCGCGGCCAATTGGCCTTGGTTTTGCTTCCCATTGCGACACCACCTCTAAATCAATCTAAATTTCTGACCGATTTCGCCCTCCGCGACGAATGCTCGCAGTCAGTTCAGAGATCCAAACGTATGTCTGATTCTACTTCTGAGTTACCCGTCAGCGGCAATTGCCAAAACAGCTGCGGTTCATCTTCGCCGGCACACGGCGGGCTGATCGATAAACTGATCCAATCGCAGCAACAACTAACGGCCGTCGAACAATTTTCGCAACAGTTCGACTACCCGCTGACTAAACCCGCGCTCGAACCGAAGTATCGAGACCTTATCCCCTTGGACCTGCCCGGCGAAAACGAGCAGTACTCTTTCGAGGTCGATCTCGATGCGTGCAGCGGCTGCAAAGCCTGCGTGGCGGCGTGCCACAGTTTGAACGGTTTGGACGATGGCGAACTCTGGCGCAACGTCGGCATGTTGGTCGGCGGCGGCGAAGAGGATCCTGTGTTGCAACACGTCACGTCATCGTGTCATCACTGCCTTGAGCCCGCTTGCATGCATGGCTGCCCGGTGAATGCTTACGAAAAAGATCCCATCACCGGCATCGTCGCACACTTGGACGATCAATGCATCGGCTGCAAGTATTGCATGTTCATGTGCCCCTACGACGTCCCCTCCTACAGCGAATCCAAAGGCATCGTTCGCAAGTGCAACATGTGCGCTGACCGGTTGGCCGTGGGCGAGGCTCCCGCCTGCGTTCAAGCGTGCCCACATCAAGCCATCAAAATCCGCACCGTGTCGCACCAAGAGATGACCGAAACCAGCAAACTCCAGCAACTCGTTCCCGGCGCTCCCGATCTCTCTCTCACGCTGGCAACAACTCGCTATAACACCAACCGTACATTGCCCGACAATCTGCGTCCCGACGATTATTACCGGACGCAATCGCTTCACGCCCATTTCCCGTTGGTGTTCATGTTGACGTTGACGCAAATGGCGTTTGGTATTTTTGCGACGAACTTTTTTGTCAACCAACTCAACGCCGACGTCGGTGCGACGACCCTTTTTCGAATCGACATTTTCGGGTTCCTTGTTTTAGTCGCCGGTCTGTCGGTAGCCATTTTGCACTTGGGACGACCGTTTAAGGCCTATCGAGCGATGGCGGGGCTACGGACGTCGTGGCTCTCGCGCGAGATACTCAGCTTCAACGTCTTTGCCAGCGCCGCAACGGGACTGTTGATGACTGGATTGATGACCGGCCCCTACCTTGATGGGATCATGCCGGATTGGATGAGACCTCCCCAACAATGGCTGCCCGTTTTGTACGGAGTAAGTGGAGTGTCGACGACGATCTTCGGCGCGGCGGCCGTGGCTACCAGCGCGATGTTGTACATCGTCACCAAACGGCCGCTATGGTCAGGCTTTCGAACCAGCAGTTTGTTTTTCTTAACGGCTGCCATTTTGGGAACGGCCTCCGTGGTCGTCGGACTGGTCGCGACGTCGATGTTTGTCATCGAATCAGGGTTCTCCAGCCAGCTGATCCAAATTTCGATGGGGCTGTCGAAAGTCTTAATGGTCTTTGTCATCCTGAAACTGGCGATCGAAGGTTCCATTTTCCGACACCTTCGATCCAAACAATTTACGCCCCATCACCACGCCGCAAATTTGATGGTCGGCCAAATGCGTTGGCCGACGATAATGCGATATGGGCTGTTGGTTGTCGGTGGACTGCTGCTGCCTTTGATGTTTGTCGCCGCTGGCAATCAAAGCCTAAGCAGTGAATCGGCCGGCGGCGTTTTTGCGATCGCGGTCATTGGATTGACCTTGGTGCTGATCGCTGAGCTATTGGAACGTTACTTATTCTTCGCGGTATCGGTCGCTCGCCGAATGCCAGGAGCTCCCAACTGATGAACACCAAACAAAAAAACGCGCCGGAAAACGAAGTGTCGCCAAGCTTCCTCAGCAAACTGCCGATGTCGCCTTTGGAACGTGTGTTCGATGGGCCGCTGACGCAAGAGATGCTGTTGGAACCTTCCAAGTTCGGCTTGGGTTTGGTGCCTCAACGCAAACAGCCCAACGCAACGACCAGCATGGTTTGCGGGTATTGCAGCACGGGATGTTCGTTGACCGTTCATCTGCGCGATGGCGAAGCGATCAACCTCACGCCCAACACCGATTATCCCGTCAACACGGGCATGGCCTGCCCAAAAGGATGGGAGGCACTAGCGCCGTTGTCGGCCACCGACCGAGGAACGACGCCCCTGTTAAAAAATGAACAAGGCAAATTGGTGCCGGTCGAATGGTCGACGGCGATGGAGCAGTTTACCGACCGCTTCAAAGCGATCCAAAAAGAACATGGCCGCGAATCGGTCGCGTTTTTGGGCACCGGCCAGATGCCAACCGAAGAGCTCGCCTTTTTGGGGGCACTGACGAAATTCGGCATGGGAATCAAGCACGGCGACGGCAACACACGCCAATGCATGGCCACCGCCGCGACGGCGTACAAGCAGTCCTTTGGGTTTGACGCGCCGCCTTATACGTATGACGATTTCGAGCAGTCCGACGTGATCGTTTTGGTTGGCTCCAATCTTTGTATCGCCCATCCCATCATGTGGCAGCGCGTGATGGCCAACAAGCATAACCCCGAAATCGTCGTGGTCGATCCCCGTACCACCGAAACGGCCGTCTCATCAACACAGCATTATGCCATCGAACCAAAATCTGATCTGGCGATGTTCTACGGCATCGCAAACATCCTGATCAACGAAGACTGGATTGACCACGATTTTATCGCCCGCAGCGTCAATCACTACGAGGAGTTCAAACAGCACGTTTCGGAATTCACGCCCGAGCGCGTCGCCGAGGTGAGCGGTATCTCAGTCGAACGCTTGCATCACCTGGCCCGAACGATCCATGAAGGGAAACGAGTTTCGTTTTGGTGGACGATGGGCGTCAACCAAAGCTACGAAGGCACCCGCACCGCGCAAGCGATCATCAACCTAGCATTGATCACCGGCAACATCGGCCGACCGGGAACCGGAGCGAACTCGGTCACCGGCCAATGCAACGCGATGGGGTCTCGTTTGTACAGCAACACAACGGGGCTCTTGGGCGGACATGATTTTGGCAACCCCCAACACCGCCAAAAGGTCGCCGATGAACTGGGCATTGATCCCGCCGTGATTCCGCACGAGGCCAGCGACTCCTACGACCGGATCCTTGACAAAGTTCTCGCGGGCGAGATTCGCGGTCTATGGATTCTGGCAACCAATACGGCTCACTCTTGGATCAACCAAAACCTCTGCGGAGAAATTCTTGACCGTTTGGATTTTTTAGTCGTGCAGGACATGTACCCCACAACCGAGACGGCGGTGCTGGCCGATTTGTATCTGCCGGCGGCCGGTTGGGGCGAAAAAGACGGCACCTTCATCAACAGCGAACGCAGATTTGGCCTGATTAAAAAAGTAGCCCGAGCCCCCGGCAAAGCACTGTCCGATTTTTCAATTTTTCAGTTGGTCGCCCATTACTGGGGCTGCGCGGAAATGTTCAAGGACTGGACCGACCCAGAAGCCGTTTTGAAAATCCTTGGCCGAATCAGCCAAGGACAGCCCTGCGACATCAGCGGCATCGAAAGCTATCGTATGCTGGATGAGAACGGCGGAATTCAATGGCCCCTTGGTGCTGGGCATCAGTTGCAAGACAACCAGCGGCGTTTGTTCGAAGACGGCAAGTTCTATCATGCCGATGGCAAGGCAAAATTATTGTTCGAAGCGCCGCAAAAAATGCCCGAACCGCCAACCGACGCTTATCCGTTTATTTTGCTCACCGGCCGCGGCACGGCATCGCAATGGCATACGCAAACCCGCACCGACAAATCATCGGTGCTGCGGCGTCTGTATCCCAAAGATGCCTACGTCGAAATCAATCCAACCGACGCCCAACGACTAAACCTTCGACCTCATCAACAGGTTTTTGTTGCATCCGCACGCGGAAAAATTTCGGCCAGTGTCTCTGTGACACCGACCGTTCAAAAAGGACAGGTGTTCATGCCGATGCACTACCCCGAGATCAACCAGCTGACGTTGGCCCATTTTGATCCCTATTCCAGACAGCCCTCCTACAAAAACTGTTCAGTCAACATTGTTTCGGCTGAGTAACCATTGACGACTGGTTGGCCAGATTGCCACCAGCGAAAACCATCGACGAGATTGATATCATGTCCAACGAAGATGAAAAAGAATCCACCGCCGAGAGTGGATTCAGTGAAAAGCAAAAGAACTACCTGCAAGGCTACGCATTGGGCGCCGATGTGGCGCGGACGGTGCGCGGATTACCTGTGATCTCTGACAGCGGTCGCAACAGTGGCGCGGTCGTACAAGTCGGCCCCGCGGGCGCCCAAGTGGTCGGCCCAGATGCGATTACTCATGAGGCGGTTGTCAAAACCGAAGCCGACGGAGGCAAACTTTGCAACGAAGAAAAAGCCAAACGTGATAAAAACCCGTTGGACATCTGGAAGGACATTGCCGACCGCAGTAAAGACGGCGCGTTCCCCAAAGGCACCGACGTGTTCCTGATGAAGGCTCAGGGCATGTTTTATGTCGCGCCGGCTCAGGATTCATTCATGTGTCGCATGAGAATTCCCGGCGGCTACTTAAACACGATGCAGTTAAGCGGATTGGCCGACATGGCCGAAAATCTTGCCGGCGGCTACGTCGATGTGACGACGCGTAACAATTTGCAGTTCCGAGAAATCAAACCAGAAAACGCCCACGACGTTCTAATCGGGCTGCGGAATTTGGGGATCGTGAACCAAGGCGCCGGGGGCGACAACGTTCGAAATGTGACCTCCGGTCCAACCAGTGGTTTTGACACCGAAGAAATTATCGAGACGCTACCGCTCGCACAGCAGTTGCATTGGTACTTGATCAACCACCGCGATCTTTATGGATTGCCACGCAAGTTTAACATTTCGTTCGACGGACGCGGCACGATCACCCCACTGTCAGACACCAACGACATCGGATTTTTCGCGGTCAAAATCACTGACGATCTGGCAACCGACGCGATGCCGGCGGGCGTTTACTTCCAGGTTCGGCTGGGCGGGATCACGGGCCATTTAGACTTTGCTCGATCGACCAGCGTTTTAGTCACGCCGGAGGATTGCTGTGACATGGCGGGAGCCATCTTAAAGGTGTTCATCAAAAATGGCGATCGCACCGACCGCAAGAAAGCGCGGCTGAAATACCTTCTGGATGACTGGGGCTTTGAGCGTTTCATGGCCGAGGTGGAAACGGAGTTCGGCAAAACACTCAACCGAGTCGACGAAGAAAAATTAGACTTCCCCGATCCGGAGAATAGGTTTGGGCACGTTGGCTTTCATCCGCAAAAACAACCGGGCAAATCCTATGTTGGATTGGTCTTGCCCGTGGGACGCTTACAGGCCGATCAGGTCCGTGGCATCGCCGACATTGCCAACCGCTTTGGAGACGGCACCATTCGTTTAACGGTTTGGCAAAACCTGTTGATTCCGCACATCGACGATGACAAAAAAGACGAAGTCAAATCCGCCATCGAAGCACTCGGGTTACATTGGCAGGCGACCAGCATGCGAGCCGGTTTGGTGGCGTGCACGGGAAGTCGCGGCTGTAAATTTGCCGCCGCGGACACCAAGGGCCAAGCCATCAAGCTGGCTGATTTCTTGGAACAGGAAATCGAACTGGATCAACCATTGAACATTCACGTGACCGGCTGCCACCATTCATGTGCCCAACATTATATCGGTGACATCGGACTGATGGGCACCGCCGTCACGCAAGGTGAAGACATGGTCGATGGCTATCACGTAGTCGTCGGCGGTGGCTATGGATCGCGCGGTCGAATGGGACGTCAATTGTTTGACGCCGTTGCCTTTGACGACGTGCCGCCGTTGGTGCTGCGATTGCTGTCGGCGTACAAAGAAAATCGTTCAGACGATAAAGAATCGTTTGTCAACTTCGCCAGCCGACACAGCGACGAACAATTGGTCTCTTTTGGATTGGCGTGATGCTCACACCGAGCACGAACGTTCAACTTTACGCGGCCACCTAAAACAAAATTGAAATATCGCTTAACCAACTCCATCGCAACTCCGTCGCAAACCCGTGCAAAGGACGGGCGACCAACAGACAGTTGAAAGTTTAGGAACAAAACCATGAATAAAGTACTCGACACCCAAAAAGCAATCGCCGGAATCTCACTGATCCCCGAATCGGCTCCGTTTGATTCTGAGCAACGTGCGTGGCTCAATGGTTTCTTTGCTGGCATGACGGGCATTGAAGAAATGATGGCCCAAGGCGCCGTCGGTGGCGGTGGCGCAGCGACAACGGCCGTTGCACTTGCTGAACCCGAGGAAGAGGAAGATTTTCCTTGGCACGATGATACCCTCGCGATCGACGAGCGTATGGAACTGGCCGCCGAGAAACCACAGGAACGCAAACTGATGGCCGCGATGGCTCAGCTGGATTGTGGGTCGTGCGGTTACCTTTGCCAGACCTACGCCGAAGCGATTGCCTCCGGCGAAGAAACCAACCTGACACTATGCACGCCCGGCGGCAAGGAAACCGCAAAGATGGTTAAAAAACTGGTCAAAAGTGGCGGCGTGGCAACGGCCGCCGCACCCGCAACCGCCGCCGCTGAACCGGGTTACAGTCGCAAAAACCCATTCGTCGCCAAAATGATCAAGTCAGAAAAACTAAACGGCGAAGGTTCCAGCAAAGACGTCCGCCACGTTGAAATTGACCTTTCGGGATCAGATTTAAAATATGAGGTCGGAGACGCACTCGGTTTGGTCCCGACCAACTGCCCGGATCTTGTCCAAGAGGTTCTTTCGTTCTGCAAGTGCGATGATCCCTCTGCCGCCGCCGAACGGTTGCTGGGCTATGATCTTTCGACGGCTTCGGAAGAGCTTTGTGAACTGATTCAGTCTAAGGCAACCAAACCGGACGATATTGAACGCGCCCGTAACTTCGCCGAGGACGAGGATCAGCTGGATGAGTTGGACGTGTTGGATTTTTTACAGCTGTTTAGTGCCTGCGAGATCACGGTAGATCAATTGATCAACACGCTGAACGAATTGAACCCGCGATTGTATTCGATCGCCAGTTCGCTGAGGGCGCATCCCGATCAGGTTCACTTGACCGTTGGCAAGGTGACCTATGAGAAAAACGATCGTTTGCGAAAAGGCGTAGCATCAACTTTTTTGGCCGATCGTGTCGAAGAAGGATCGCCAGTGAAGGTGTTTGTGCAGGCGTCACACGGATTCACAGTTCCCTCTGACGACAGTTCACCGATGATCATGGTCGGCCCAGGCACTGGGATCGCTCCCTTTTTATCCTTTTTGCAGGAACGGCAAATTCGTAAGGCCGAAGGGAACAACTGGTTGTTCTTTGGAGATCAAAAATCAGCAACGGATTTCCTGTACGAAAAACAATTAACCGCTTGGCGTGACGACGGCCTTTTGACTCGACTGGATACCGCGTTCAGTCGCGATCAAGCCGACAAAATTTACGTTCAGGACCGCATGAGGGAGAGCGGCAGCGAGTTGTTCTCTTGGTTAGAAAAAGGAGCCAGTTTCTTTGTCTGCGGCGACGCAAGCCGCATGGCCAAGGACGTGGACACAGCGCTTCATGAGATCATAGAACAACACGGCAAGATGTCAGCCAGCGAGGCGAAGGCTTATGTTAAAGGCCTCAAAGACACCAACCGCTACAGCCGAGACGTTTACTAAAAAAGGACAGCCAATTCTTAGCCGAAGGGCGCGAGCCCTCGGGTTTCGCAGCACCACCGCGCAGCTATTTCACGCCGCAAAACCGCTCGCCGGCGCGTCCCTGCTTCTATTGGTAACGATCGCTTACAACATGCACCCGTTTATTGATTGCTCAAGATTGCAATGAACGGAGCGATATCAAAAAAATTGACCTCTCCATTAAGATCAATATCGGCTTCGGCTAGGAATTCTCCATTGGCCAGAACATCAATGAAGGGTGCGATGTCCAAAAAGTTGACGGCCCCATCCGAGTTTACATCTCCAATAAAGTCCTCCACCAACCCATTGACGGCGAGACTCACATTATCAATCAGGACCGTACCACCCAAATTCACGTCGTCGATCGGGCCGATCGCCTGACTGATCTCCACAAACGCCGAAGTCGCACCGGCCGGCACCGGTGCCGGCGTGAATTCGATCAGCGTAAAACTATCGGGGTTAATATCTTCATGAAAAAACTGTAGGCCACTGGAGTATAAGGTGACCCCATTCTCATCTAAGAAAAGCAACTGAAATAGCGCGTTGCCAGTGGTACCCGCAAATCCTTTTGCATAGAAGCTAAAGACAGGGGTGTCGCCTTGGAGAAGAGGCGGCAGCCCACCGTCGGTGCTTGAATTCTGTATCGCTACCGCAGCGTTGGTGGTGGGCGATTGAAGTTGCAATGAGAAATCGCCCTCAAACGCATCGGTGGATAGTGTGTAACCGTCCGCTGCCCCTATCCAAGATTCGGCGGGAGTTGTACTTCCTTGAATCTCGAATCCTCCGTTGGCAAATCCGTTGCCGGTTTGAGCTGGCGCGGTGCCAGCAAGCAATCCCAGGAACGCGACGACCGTGAGTACAACCAGAGAGTGTGTCTTCATATCAATATCCGATGTTAGAAGGCGAAGTGAAAAATTAACTTTGAGAAATAAAAACACATCTGGCATGTCACGCAAATGTGCGGTGTCTGACTAAGTTCAGCTTAACTTAAATTAGCTTAGCTTAAATTAGCTTAACTCAACTCAAAACCTTCACGACGCTTGCGTGTGATGAGCGCGTTGGCTTGGTCGTCGCTGCCAAAGTTTTGAGCTGCGGCGTCCCATTTGAGCTCACGTCCAAGCATCAGCGCGATGTTACACATGTGAAGCGAATTCATCGAGTTAACGTGCGAATCGACATCCGACATGGGTTCTGAACGATCTTCGAGACAGGCGAAAAAATTCTTCATGTGTGAAGTTACTTTCTTACCCTTGTTAAGCGTTTTAAATGCTTCGGCGAATTCGGTCTTCGTTTTTTCGTCGACGCGATCAAAACACGCGCGGTAATTGTTGGTCTGTTTGCCATCAACCTTCTTTTTCTCAAGGTCGGCACCAAAGATGTCTTTGATAATCGATCCCTGCAACTTTCCTCGGTTAACAAACATCCGGCCCTTGTCGCCTTCAAACAAAATCCCGTTACCGAAGCTCGTCGATCCTGATTCGTACTTGTTGTTCACGGATATCTTCTTGCCGCCTTCAAACTCTAAGTCGATGTTGAACTTCGTGGCGGCGTTGTATGCGTTGGGCAAATCCGCTTCGCCATCAAAATACTGCGACCAATTAAAACCATCCGGAATGATTGGAGGCAGAACACCGGTTCCCGAAACCGTTTCGATGTTAGTTTGGCCAAGATCCAAAGCCCACTGAGCGATGTCAACGTGATGGGCGCCCCAGTCGGTCATCTTTCCACCGGAATACTCGAGGTACCAACGGAAAAATCGTCTCCGTTCCTCTGAGTAATCGGCCTTGGCAGCCGGCCCCAGCCACAGATCCCAATCAAGTCCTTCAGGAACGTCGGACGTTTCAAACGGCCCCCCGGAGGGTGCACCATCGATCCCACAATGGGCGACGACATTCTCTCCCAGTCTCCCGCTACGGACGATGGCGACGGCGTACATGAAGAGGTTCGTGCTGCGCTGCTGAGTGCCAACCTGAAACACGCGCCCCGAATCTTTGACGGCCTTCTTGATCAGTTCTCCCTCGGCGATGGTCAACGTTAGCGGTTTCTCGCAATAGACGTCTGCTCCGTGCTCCAACGCATGGAGGGCAATCGGAACGTGCCAGTGGTCAGGCGTTCCGATCGTGACGACGTCCGGTTTCTCTTTTTCGAATAGCTTGCGGTAGTCCTGATACATGTTGAGCTTGCCATCAAACTGCGCATTGAATTCATCGTTGTGCAAACTATCAACGTCACAAACGGCAACCATCTGCCCCAATCCGGCAGCGTTCATGGCGATCGCCCTGCCCCGATTGTATCGCCCCCGGCTTCCCCCGATTCCGATCGCAGCAATCGTTGGCTGGCTGTTCTTATCTTCGGCGCGAGCACTGGAACTGGAGAAGATATAGGGGACGGTCGCTGCGACACCGGTAGCGGCAGTCGTCTTCAGGAATCCTCGTCGTGAAGGCGCTGATTGCGTTGGTCGTTTTTCGGGAGTGGTCATGGGTTTGAGTCCAAATGGTGAAGGCGAAATCGTTGACAAAATTATACTTAATACGAAGCGGCAATGGGCACGTTCTTGCCGACAAGTTTGAGATGCCTCAATGCGACTGGGCCTGAAACTTGAGCACAAAGGGGCCCGCCGCGTGTGCCGCACGAAAGAAGAAAACATCAGGAAAAGGTTAGCCAAACAAACCAGCCGCTGGCCATGCGGCTCAACTGGCATGGCTAACGCCCCTAAAATCGTTCTTATTTTCTGACCGGTCCGGGCACCTTTGCGCCGTTGGTTTCAAGGATCTGGAAGTGGTGAATGCCCTTCTTCTCTCCATCAACATAGGTCCAGACGACCTCTTTTTCGGGGGTCACTTCGAACAACTTCGGAGCCTTGGGGTCGGTGCGCCCGGCGGCGTAACTGGTGATCACAAGATTGCCATTGGGCAACAACTGAGCCCCGCAAGGATCCGCCAGCCACCGGCCCGGCAAGTCTTCATTGATCAGCGTCCAAACCACTTTCCCATCAGCGTCAAACTTCATCACGCGGTGACCGTTGGTGCAGGTCACCAATGTATGCCCCTCAGCGCTGCCAATCGCAGTGAACGGCCAAGTGTGAATTTTGCGATCGGGATCACCTTGGACGGTGGTGTCGAACTTTCCAAGGACGTTTCCGTTTTTGTCATAATGAACAACCGCGAAGTCCAACAAATGCGGCGCAAGGTAAGTACCGTCATCCAGCTTCCGCGCCATCCGTGTTTGAAGATGATGATTCTTTGTCTGGCAGACCAATGGAAATTCGACAAGGATTTCACCGGATTCATTGACCTCCAGCAGCCTAGGTTTGTCACCGGCTTCGGTGATGACATACGTTCCCTCGACCGTCGGGTGAACGCTGTTGACCTCAGATTGAGTGCCCTTATAGATCAGCGTTTCTTTTCCATCAGGCGTAACTTTAACGACCGCACCGCCGCGATATTTTTTCTTTGACTTGTTCAACACCAAAATGATCGTCCCATCATCAAGGACATAACCATCGCGCGTAGCCGCGGGATAAGACCAAGTTTTCTTCCCGCTGGCATCGACCATGTATGTCTTTTGACCGAAGGCGATGAAACGATGGGAAGTCTCGGTTGGACAAAAACTGTAGCGCACCAGACCGAAAGAACGCACGCGAAAAACAGAAGGGCCTTATTCATATCAATTTTCTAAAACAGAAGGTCAGGAAAGTAGAACCGGTTCCTACTGGCCGCGTCGGTCAAAGGTAGGTGTAAGGTAGTCGACGATGGTAACCGGCCGGTAAAAACCCACTGCCAAAGCAATCTAATCCCCCCGGCGGAACCAGCCCGCCATTGAGCACGACGAACCCGGGCAGATTATTGCACTCACTGCCCAAACCATAGTTAACCCAAGCGCCCATACTGGGACGGCCTTGGAGACCGCTGCCGGTATGCAAGAAATAATTCGCAAAGGTATGTTCGGGAAACTCGGACGTCAGCGACCGGATCACGGCCAGGTCGTCCGCACAAGATCCGACATGAGGAAACAGGCTGCTGACGGGGAGTCCAGATTCGCCGTACCGTTTGAACTTCCAGGGGCTCGCCAGGACTTTTCCATTGTTGTTGAATTGCGTGGGTTCGATCTTAAACAGGTCCTTGGGGTCCTTGCCGTTGTACTTATCCAGCAAAGGCTTGGGGTCAAACGTGTCGATCTGAGAGGGTCCGCCATCCATGTACAGAAAGATCACATTCTTGGCTTTTACTTCGTGATGGGGACCATGGAGTGCTTTTGACAAACCGGTCGCGGGCTCAATCGCATCACCCCCATACGCTGAGTCGAGACCAAACGCCGCGAGCGCCATCGCGCCAAACCCGCTGGCCGAACGCCGCAGCATATCGCGCCGCGATACGGGGCGCCGGCGATAACGTTGACATGGGAAGGGATGGTTCATCGGGTCTACCTCAGAAAAATGAACTCTTTGGTGTTGATCAGCGCGTGGGCAAAAGCAGACCAACGATCAACGTCGGTCTCGCCATCGACAAAGTCCAATGCGCACTCTAACTCGCGCGCGGTGGGTTCTCTAGAGAAGGCAGTGACGTACATCTATTGGATACGCTGGCGGGCTTCAGCGCTCCGTTGGATCGCCCGTTTCGCCCAATCGCGGGATTGCTCAACGACAAACGGGTCATTCATCAGCGTCAGCGCTTGGGCAGGCACGTTAGATACGTTCCGCCGCCCCATCGTGCTAAAGGGCGTGGGTGTATCAAACGTCAACATAAAGGGCGACAAAAAATTCCGCCGGATCGCGATATAAATAGACCGCCGATTATCCCCATCCAGCGGACCGCTCTTTTTCGGTTTGCCACGTCCTTGCATGAACGAAGTTAGATGAATGGGCACCGGATCACCGAACATCGTATCGTCCAGATTTCCAGAAACCACCAACAACGAATCACGAATCGCTTCCCCCTCAAGCCGTTTTGGGGGGCGGTGGTGCCAAAACAGATTCTTGGGATCGGCTTCGACCGCGACCGCATCGCTTTGACATGACATTCGATAAGTGCGCGACAAAACGATGTGCTTGATCATCCGCTTGATACTGCGGCCATCGGACAAAAATTTCGTCACCAAGTGGTCAAGTAATTCGGGATGGGTAGGACGCTGCCCCAGCACTCCAAAATCATCGGTGGTGGGCACAATCCCCCGTCCCATCAAATGATGCCAGATCCGATTGACCATCACTCGCGCGGTGAGCGGATTCGCAGGGTCGTTGATCTGCGACGCCAATTCAAGTCTGCCGCTGCCGCCTGCGATTTCCATGGGGGAATTACCAGAGATGGCGGTCAGAAAATGGCGAGGCTCCACATCGCCCAGCTTTGAAGAATTGCCTCGGATCAAGACGAAAGCTTCTTCGCCCGTGCTGTCCATCATCGCCATTGCGACCCTCGATCGTTTTACGATGCGCGAAGCAATTTCATCGCGCGTCTGGGCCCAATCCGATGCCAGTTCATTCAAAGCGCTGCCGCACTTCTCCTGCACCAAAACGCTGAAGCTCTCACCGTCGGCGGATCTTAACTCAACAGACTTGTTAGCAAACGCCTTCACTCCTTTTCTGACCTGGCCCTTGGATCCTTGAAAGACGAAAGCGACTTCCAATGCATTTTCTTCGGCAGGCGTGAATTCCAAATGAATCCGGTGGCCTTTGTACCGCGCCAAATCCATCTGAACAAAAGCGTCGCCCTGTTTAATTTCTTTTACCGTCTCCTTATGCAGGGGACCGGCGACCAGACGATGCGAATCGACACACGCCACCACATGTCCTCGGCCGCTGACGGCACAGGCAACCACCCCGCCGGTGACTTCAAAAGTTGGCGTGTGCAACGTCCGCCCGCTGCGCTGCAACGTCGACAGCTTACTTCGACTGGTTGCGTTTTCTTGATTGACCGACTCCAATCCGTTCCACACCGCGTCATTAACGACGTGCCCATAAGAGGCGAATCCGATGGTGGGTGTTTGCTGATCCCACTGAAGCAATGCATCACCCGCACGGTACGGGGGGCTGAAGATGAACCCGTCTTGCATGAATTGTTCGGGCGGAAGATTTTCAAAATCAAAGACTAAACCGTTGGCAATTACCTCAGGCAGTCGGCCACGTTGGGGCGGTGACAACTGATGTTCCTCAAGCAAAGCCTGCACCCGCTGCCGGTAATTCGCGTCGGCATCGGCGAGTTCCCCAGCAACGGCGCGGTTGCGCTCAATGGACTCAAAACGCACCTGCCGATAGTCGCTGCTTTGTAAGAATCCCGTTAGCGCATAATAATCAGCGGTGGAAATCGCATCGAATTTGTGGTCATGGCATCGCGCACAAGAAACCGTGACGCCAAGAAACGACTTGGACATCACGTCGATCATGTTATCAAAACGATCTGTTTCATCCTTAAAGATGTCCACCGGCGAATGCACCCATTCGCCAAGAAACCAGAATCCCGTTCCCAAAATAGATTCATTAAATCCTTCGTCAGGATGAAGGCGCGGATTCTTTAACAGGTCGCCGGCGATGTGCTCGGTCACCAACTGATCGTACGGCACGTCGGCATTGAACGCGCGAATAACGTAGTCGCGGTACTGAAACGCATTGACCGCGTCATCATCAAATTCGTGGCCGCGCGATTCGGCATAACGCACCAAGTCCAGCCAATGCCGTCCCCAGCGTTCGCCAAAATGAGGTGACGCGAGCAACGTGTCGATCAAACGTTCGGTCGCATCGGACGCTTCATCTTCGATGAAGTTCCGCGTTTGTTCAGCCGTCGGTGGCAAACCGATGATGTCCTGATACAGCCGCCTCATCACGGCCAGACGATCGGCATCGGCCGCGGGCGATAACTTATGCGCTTCCAGTTCGGCAAGAATGAAGTTGTCCAGATCAACGACGGGCCAACCTTTATCGGTAACCGTTGGCACCGTAGGATCCTGCACCGGTTGCCACGCCCAGTGAGCGGCCTTCCGCTGTTGCAGGTCAAAAGGCGGACTGGCGGCGCGCGATTCCGGAGCGGCCTCTTCCGGCCAAGGCGCTCCCATACCGATCCACTTGGCGAACGTTTGGATGTCTTCATCAGGTAACTTGTCCGTGGGTGGCATCTCATACGATTCCCATCGCACCACGTCCATGAACAGACTATCCTCGGGATCTCCTGGCACGACCGATGGGCCGCTGTCACCACCGTCGATCAACGCCGCGCGGCTATCGACGCCGCGCGGCTATCGACGGCTAAACTACCTTGCAGTGTTTTGGAATCAGCGCTGTGACATTCATAGCAGTGCGCGATCAGCAGTGGCCGCACATCTTTCTCAAAAAACTCAAGTTCTTCAGAAGAGAAATTGTTCGACTGTGCGTCGACAACTTTCGGAGCCCCACCAAAGCAGCGACCAACAAACTCAAGAGGAGCATCGCGTTTTGAAAAAATGTACTGCAGCGCGGCACGGCGGTGGTCCTAACAGATAAATAAATAGCGATCAGATCTACACAGACACCAGAGACTTCTTTTATCGGCGTTTAACCAACAGAGCTACAAATAGTTCCGAAAGTTAGCCATTGTAGGCACGATTGCTCAACCCACCGCCAATTCACCCGTTTAGGATAGACGGTCGCAAAACGTCATTCAAGTTTTGCCTACCGTCGTCGACAGATTGGCCGCAAACTTCATAATTAATGCCCACACATTAACGGCAACAAAGGAAATGGATGAAAGATCTCGAAGGCAGAGTGGCGTTGGTAACCGGCAGCACCACAGGATTGGGCTTGGCCATCGCCATCGAACTGGGCGCTAGAGGTTCCGCGGTCGCGCTGAATTATGCCCACAACACCGACCGCGCGGAAAAAGCGTACGCTAAATTTTCTAACTCAGGTGGCAAAGGGCAAATCTTCCGCGCCGACGTCACCAAGACCGATTCGGTCAATCAGCTCGTCGCCGACGTGAGGCAGTCACTCGGTCCGATCGACATCTTGATTCCCAATGCCACCTTAGACCAACCCGTCAAACCGATCCAAGACTACACCTGGCAGGACTATGAAGAAATGATCCGCTTCTTCATCAAAAGTCCGTTCCTGTTAACGCAAGGCGTCTTGCCGGAGATGAAATCCAAACAATGGGGACGCATCGTGAACATCGGCAGCGAAGTGGTCGAGTGTGGCGTGCCAAACTTTAGCGCCTACGTGGCCGCCAAAGGGGCACAGAAAGGCTGGACTCACAGCATGTCCCAAGAACTGGCCCCTTTTGGTATCACGGTGAACCTAGTCTCACCGGGTTGGATTCCAACCGACCGTCACCTTGACGCGCCGCAGGATGAATTGGATTCTTACTTGCAGACCATTCCCGTCAATCGCTGGGGGCGCCCCGAAGATGTGGCTCAAGCGGTCGCGGATTTTTGTTCGCCGCGTTCTTCGTTTGTCACCGGGCAGACGATTTGTGTCAACGGCGGACGCACGCTTTCATAATTTTCTCTACTGAGCACCTATGAAACTTTTTACGATTAACTTGATCTTTAAGGCACTGATTTTGGCAATGGCAACAACTGCATTTGGAAGTGAACCGAGTATCACCAGCGCGCCCTATGGCCAGTTCCAAGAGCGGCCCGTTACGCTGTTTACCTTGGTCAACCAAAATAACGTCATTGCCAAAATCACCGACTATGGCGGTATCGTGGTCAGCCTGAAAGTTCCCGACCGTGACGGAAAATTGGATGATGTCGTTTTAGGTTATGACGACATTTCCGGATACCAAACTGACAAAGCGTACCTCGGCGCGGTTGCCGGACGCTACGCCAACCGAATTTGCAAAGGCAAGTTTTCGATCGACGGCCAGCACTACCAATTGGCGACCAACAACCAACCCAATCATTTGCACGGTGGCGTTCGGGGATTCGACAAGCGCTTGTGGACGCCAACAGCGACCATGCAAAACGGGCAACCGCAGCTAAAACTTGAATACCTTTCCGTTGACGGCGAAGAAGGCTATCCGGGCAACCTACAAGTCAGCATGACTTACACGTTAACGCAGAAGAACGAATTGAAAATTGAGTATCAGGCAACGACGGACAAACCCACGATTTGCAATCTGACGCATCATGGATATTGGAATTTGGCGGGGCCTGAATCCGATAGCGTTCTCGACCACCAAGCGCAATTTTACTGCGACAAATTCACGCCCATCGATGAGACTTCGATTCCCACCGGAGAATTGCAGGACGTGAAAGGGACTCCTTTTGATTTTAGCGCCCCGCATAAAATTGGCGAACGCATCGACGCTGACCACCGGCAAATAAAAATTGGCAAAGGCTACGATCACAATCTTGTGATCAATGGTGAAGCGGGAACGCTGCGGCCGGTGGCTCGCATTTACGAAGAGAAGTCAGGGCGCGTCATGGAATTGCTGACCACAGACGTCGGCGTCCAGTTTTACTCAGGTAACTACCTGGACGGATCGATCATTGGCCGAAACGGTAAGCCGTTTGCTCATCGCGGCGCCATTTGTCTCGAGTGCCAGCGCTTCCCTGATTCGCCCAACCAAACCGATTTCCCCTCGGCCGTCCTGCGGCCGGGAGAAGTCTACCAGAAGGTGACCGTCTATCGTTTCTCAACTCAATAGTCGTGAATTGAATCTATGGCGGGAAACTTTTGGCACGCAGATCATATATGTGCGAAGCATTTGAGTGCTGTCCCGAAACATCTCTGTTTTCAGTTGAGTGGCTGTAATCTAATCCGCTCGACGCGACTTTATGAGACAAGGCACTAGTCTTCACCAATGTCTGTGCGACAATGCATGGACTGCCATTTACTCACACACCGACATCCACTCGACCACTGAAAGCCGAAACTCATGTCAAAAATTCTCACGACCATCGCACCGCTGATCCTGTTGACGGTTGGCTTCATTGCCGGCCCCATTAGCAATGCCGACGCTCAAAGTTCCGACGCCGTCCCTGCGGCCTTGAACTTCACGATGAAAACGCTCGACGGCAAACAGGTAGAATTATCAAAGTACAAAGGTGACGTGGTCATGCTGGTCAACGTGGCCAGCAAATGCGGCCGCACGCCGCAGTACAAACTGCTCCAGACACTTCACGAAAAGTATGGATCAGAGGGACTGTCGATTGTCGGCATCCCCTGCAATCAGTTCGGCGGCCAAGAACCCGGCACCGGAACCGAGATCGCAGAATTCTGTCAAAAGAACTACGGCGTCGAATTTGATATGCTGGCCAAGGTCGACGTGAAGGGGAAAACGAAGTGTGATCTCTACGCCCATCTAACGAAACTTGAACTGGCCCCAAGCGGCAAAGGCGAAGTCAAATGGAACTTTGAAAAGATCCTTCTTGATCGCTCGGGAACGCCAGTGGCCCGTTTTGGATCAAAAGTAAAACCTGACTCCAAAGCCGTTGTCGACGCCATTGAAACCGCATTGGCCGGTGGTAAGGCTGAGGGAAGTTCAGGGCATTACTCCCACAAAAGTTCGAAGTCGGGCAAGACGTATTACCTTTTCAAAAAAGAAGTCCCTCTGAAAAATTCTGAAAAGATCCAAACGATTTACTACTTCGCCAAAGACCCCGCCAATAAAAAAGGCACGCCGTTGGCCAGTGTGCCAGATGACAAAGTAGTATCCGAAACGAAAACCGGCATGCTGGTTCTCAAAAAGAAGAAGTAGGACCACGACACTTAGCGATAAAAAATTCCTTTTACCGCTGGTTCGTCATTGCATCCTGATAGCCGCCCGCGTTCTTAAGCCGTCGAGTCTTTTGAACGCGTTTTTCGTTGCCTGTGCCGCCCGCCCTGCCCGACGCATCCAATCGATCAGACAAAATCAAGGCGACTTCCCGATGTCATAGCAGATGAGCTCTTGCTTTCCACGGAGATACATCAAACCACGTGCAACCACCGGCGCTGACCACGCCGGGTACGACGGGACAATTTTGGCGTTGTGCTTTGCTAAAACTCCGGCGACCTCATAGCCGGCAGTCGTTGCCTTGAATAAAGTCAGCACTCCATTTTCGCCCAAATTCAAAAAATGACCTGCGACATATGTCAACGACGAACGGTCGGGCATCTTTTGCTGCCAAATGACGTTACCCGTTTTCCAATCCACACACTTCAGTTTCCCTTGAGACGAATGGCGCCCGCCGCAACCGTACATCGCTCCGTCGTGATAGATTGGCGTTGCCCAGTGAGAAGCCAGTGATTTTTCTCTGTTCTGTCGAAGATCCTGCCAGAGGTCGGTAAAAGGTTGATCTGCGTAGGCGCGTTTTGCAAATTGCAACATGGCGCCGCCGACGCCGTATGCTTCGGTAATGAAAACAGAACCATCGGCCACCACGGGACTGGCCGCGTTAACGCAGCCGGCGATATTGGACCGCCAAAGAAACTCAAAATCAGGTTTGCCCGAATCCGGATTGAACACGGTCAGCCCGTCGCGCGTGAATGCGAAACACCAAGGCCTCCCCTTGTGCACGCCGATCACGGGACTGGCGTAACTGGCGGCGGCCTTGCCCAACCCATACTCAAAAACGCCCGTTCGTTTGTCGACTGCAATGATCCCCGATTCAAAGCTTCCATGCTGATGCGTTTGACCGCCAGCAATAACAATCAGTCGATTCCCATAAACGATCGGAGTCGTACCAATGCCATACGTCACAAAATCGCATTTATACTTCTTCTGAATATCGACTTCCCAAACGGTCTTGCCGTCAACGATTTGCAAACAGCGGAGCATACCTTCGGGGCTGAGCAGATAAACCAAATTTCCATCAATGACCGGAGCACTTCGAGGTCCATCGCCGTAGCCGTTGAGATCTTTGTAGTCCGTGGGAAAGTCGACTTCCCATAGCCCATCCCCCGTTTCGCTCTGCAGGCAAGAGATGCGTTCAGAGAATCTCTTCTCCCCACCTCTCGTTCGCACGCGCTGATACAACAGCAACCGTCCGTTGGAAATCGAAGGGGCCGCGAACCCTGTTCCAACTTTGCGGTGCCACAGTAATTTCGGAGGATCTTTGGACCAATCCGTTTTGATATCCGTTTCTGTGGACTTACCATCTCCTGAGGGCCCTAGGAAAACAGGCCAGTCTGATCCGCGTTGGCGAGTCGACAAGTCCGGAGCGGGGACAATTTCTGGTACAGCTATCGCTCGACTTCTTTGCCTGGATTCAATTGCCGGCCGCCTGTCGATCGAACCGTCGTCGGTCGAACGGTCGTCGGTCGAACGGTCGTTTTCCGGCGCTTGGAAAAGTATTTTTGGTTTATCCAGTCGAGAGTTCTCTTCGCCCCAATAAATAATGTTGGTGTTGGGAAGATTCTCACGCAAACCCGCGATTCCAGCTGGCGTGAAAAACGATTCGGGAAACTTCCCCGCTTTTGTGTTACCAATACTGAGCGCACTGAGTTGCTCACACGTGCCCAAATGCTTCAACCCGACGTCCGTCAAGAACGTGTCAAACATATTCAGACGCTTGAGATTCTTCAACTTGGCGATCGACTTGGTGCCTTCATCGTCAATAAACGTCCGATACAGATACAGCGTTTCAAGCTTGTCCAAGTCTTCCAGATAAGTCATCGCGATGGAATCAAGTGGATTTCCAAAGAGGTTCAGGCTACGCAACTGTTTCAGTTTGCCGATTGATTTAATACAGTCGTTATCAAGGTGCTTACCACCAAGGTCAAGATCCTGCAGGTCGCTGAGGGCTTCGAGATGCGGCAGTGCGTCACGCGGAAATTCGGCAGTTTCGGCGTATTGAATCGCAATGATCTTTCCATCGCGATCTCTTGTGAAAACGGCTCCCGTCTTTGTCAAAAATGCTTCGGCCTCTGCGATTTTCTCATTGTCGTTGACGCCACGCTCTGGCTGCGCGACCTGAGGGGCCGTTTGTCCATAAGCAGAAACGCCGCGCCATCCTTGGTTCAACAAGGGGACGCAAAGCAGAAGACCACAAAGAATCGCGATGACAAAACGCATAAGCAAAAGTTCGCATAAGCAAAATTTGGGTTGGCTGGACTTCGAAGTGTTGCAGCAGTCCCATCTGGGCGGGAAATAAATGACGACTCAACGCCAGATTTCGGTCGCAGCGTCTAAAGATCAATCGACGAACCGCTGCCGTCGTCGTTTTGATTGCGAAGTCGTTCCATCATGAAACTGATCGTTCGACCGTATTCACGAACCGCCTGCGGGAACTTTTTGGCTTTCACGGCGGCTTCGGCTTCGCCAATGCGCCGCTTCATTTCGTCCCAGTCAACATCCCACTTCTTATCGACCGCACCGGCCTGGAGTTTCTTCAACACGGCCGACATTTGGGCCGCAAACTGTTCGCCCGAAGCACAGTTGATTCGCACGTAAGGTCCGCGACCAAACTTACCGCCACTGTGCCCACCGGCGGGTTCGAATCCGGTAAGAAAATGCTGGTACAGCAAAAAGATCAAACTGCCGATCGCGGTAATCCCCGGCACGATGGCCGTCAGATAATTTTGCGTCAAACAGAACAGCAAAACAAACAACAACGACAACGCCAGCACCACAATCGACACAATTTTTGGTGTGGAACTACCGGCGGCGCGCTTACGTGTCACGACCTGTTCGGGGCCGGCCATGTTCGGCTGAATCACTTTTACGATCACCACCGTGATGTTGTCCGGGCCACCGCGCAGGTTAGACAGATCCACCAACACACGCGCCGCTTCATCGGGGTTCATAATGGACAGAATAGATGCGATCTCGGAATCGTTGATCACGGCCGTCAAGCCATCGCTGCACAACAGGAACGTGTCGTTGGGCTTAATCGGAAAGGGACCTTCGAGATCTACCTTACAGTCGGGATAAGGGCCAAGCGATCGCGTGATCACGTTTTTGGGAATCTTGCCCGAGTGCTCTTCTTCTTCGGTCAGCTGTCCGGCGGCCTTCATCTCCCAGACCAAACTGTGATCAAACGTCAGCTGTTCCAGCCGACTCCCACTGAGCCGATAAACGCGGCTGTCACCGATGTGGCCAATGACCGCACCTTCGGGCAATAACAGCAGCGAACAGCAGGTCGTTCCCATGTTGTGGAACTCTTCATTGGCCATGCCACGGCGATTGATTTCTTTGTTGGCACCCACCATCGCTTTTTGAAGACAATGCCCCGCCGAACCATCGTTGAACCGAGCATACAAATGGGGGATGTGATCGATCGCCAGTTTGCTGGCCAATTCGCCCGCCGCATGAGCCCCCATCCCGTCGGCGCAAATGAACAGATGCCCTTTCTCTTGCCAATGTTGATAACTGCTGGCAAGTGCGACCGACATGTTGTCCTGATTGGTTTGCCTACGCATACCGACATCGCTCAGAGAGGCGACCTGCAGGTAGGTTTTCCAATCGACGAGACTTTCGCTCATGGACTTGATCTTTGGGGACTGGTTGAAGGGTTAGCAGCAGTCTTTAGAGGCAGCGCTGTTGTCAATTCATCGTCTTAGGATTGCAAACTTCCCAAGTGTAACAGGCGGGAAATTCAAACCACGGCGATGGCTCAAATGATAACCATTTTAATCCCTAAAACGTCCATCAAAAGCCGTAAAAACTGCCCTATCGTCGACCGGCTTAGATTTGTACCATCCGCTACAAGGTTCCCTTTGACTGCCCGTTGTCCCCCTCGATAACGGGATGCCTCAGCAGTCCGACGCGGGACCTTGGTTGCAAAACAAAATCCGCGCCCTCTGAGGGTTTTAACGTACGTTTATGAACCGTAGCAAACACCACAGCATCACCGCCGGACGAATTTTGGCCGTAGCAACCTTAGGCGTTTTGTGCCTGTCGGGCTGTGTGCAGCGCCGCTTGATCGTTAAGACTCAGCCCGAAGGTGCCTTTGTTTCGATCGATAAGCAACCGGTCGGCAATTCTCCGGTTTCGGTTCCGTTTACCTATCACGGCACCCGCGAATTTCAAATCGAGAAGGATGGCTACGAAACGATCACCGTTCAAGAACGGATTCGCCCGAAGTGGTACAGCACGTTTCCGATCAGCTTCGTCACGGAGAATTTCTGGCCACGAGAAATCCGAGACCAACGCATCTTCGATTTCCAGCTTCAACCCAAAACCATGACCGACGAAAACGGGCTGGTCGGTCGCGCCAACGATCTGCGGATGAACGTCGAACGTGGCACCGTGGCTGCGCCGGTTCGATGACCTGGGCTCTAAGTAGCACGGATTTTTAATCCGTTTTTCGCGATAAAACGGATTGTAAATCCGAGCTACAAAATACCGGTTGGTTGGTTAACGATTGTGACTGTCCAAGATGATCGTCACAGGCCCGTCGTTACAAAGGCTGACCTTCATGTCCGCCGCGAAAACTCCGGTCTCCGTCGGGATCCCCTGTTGTTTGGCCATCGCAACAAATTGCTGGTAGTAGTCATCAGCGATCCCAGGATCGGCGGCAGTATTGAAGCTTGGCCGGCGGCCCTTTTTCACGTCAGCCAGCAGCGTGAATTGGCTGACCACCAGCATCGAACCACCGATGTCTTTGACCGACAAATTCATTTTCCCTTGATCGTCAGCGAAGATACGCAGTCCGACCGTTTTCTCCAAAACGTATTTTAGATCCGCTTCGGTATCGCCATCGGCAACCCCCAGCAGCACTAGCAAGCCGTTTCCGATCTGACCGACCGTTTCTTGATCAACGACAACAGCGGCGGAGGTGACTCGTTGTAAAACGGCGCGCATATAAACGTCTGACTTTCGTTTGCGTAGTGGAGTGTTGTTAAACCTCCTGGTTGTATCGCCTTTTCCCATTGACGCTTCCGTTAATGGCAGGGCAGGATCTTTAACAAGATCCACTACCGGTTCGGTCATCGCAGATCCGCCGGAGGTTAATTTAAACGTCTGACTTTCGTTTGCGTAGTGGAGTGTTGTTAAACCTCCTGGTTGTATCGCCTTTTCCCATTGACGCTTCCGTTAATGGCAGGGCAGGATCTTTAACAAGATCCACTACCGGTTCGGTCATCGCAGATCCGCCGGAGGTTGGACTTGGTTGGCCACCTTGTCCATGCTTTGGCTCAGTTTGAGAATCTGCGCCTGGTAAACCTTGGTCACATCAGTCGCTTCAAAATCAGTCGATTCCAGCGTGAACAATTCGTCGGGCAACCCATTTTTAAATTCAAACGGGGAAAATTCAATCCGTACCATCTCCTTCGCCGTGGAAAGCTCTTTTTCGGTGGAGAACTGAAAGAAGGAAATCCGCTTTGGCACCGCCGCCTCTCCGGCCGCGGACTGAAACGTCAACTCGATCGCGTGCGGTAATTGACGCGGCACATCAGCCCAAACAACTTTCGTTGGACGATCGGCGTCAAGATTACCCGCATGAATCAAGTCCAACAGAACCCGGGGTTTCCAAATGCCACGGTACTTCGTTTCGCCGACCGGGGATTGTGGGTGCTGTGATGTTGCCACCTGTTGGAAATCGAACGAGTCGGTGTAGTGCGCAATCGCTTTGCCGATCCCGCCCCCCATGACCCACGTGGTTGGCAGTAAACGACCACGCGCCTGGCCGCGCTGATTGGCCAAGCGGAACAGGTCGATGAACTCCAGTTTCTGCTTTTGGTGATCAGATTTCAGGATGTACACAAATCGACCATCGGACATTTGCAACACCGTTTTCGCGACTGGAGAAACGTACTGGATTTCCATCCGCGACTTCCCCCCACCGGAGGATTGAAAGTACTTGCCGGTGGCAGCCATCGAAACGCCGAATAATTGGCTGCTGATTTTTGTGCGGGTGGCAAATGCGGGTAGCTCTTGGATGCCCTTGGCGAACCGCCCAATCGCATCGGTCGCTTGCGAGTCATTCGCCGTGGCAACCTGCAAGAACTCCGACGGAGCAAACGCTCGCAACCGGTCGGTATCCCGCTCGGGTTGCTCGACGGTGGCCGGCGGAGCATCATCGGGCTGAGATTCAAAACTGGCTCGGACGACATCCGCCGACTCTCTCCGCAACTGGGGGCTAGCGAGTGGTTCGTTCAAGGGCAGGCTGCCCGCGGCTAGCGTCTGGCGGGTCACAGCATTGTCGTCAGCCAAACGTGGCGCGAGATCGCTTTGATTCGAAGGAAACTGAAACCAGCACCAAGCGCCCAACGCTAGCAAAATCACGGAGATAGGTAATTCCTGCTTCATGCGTAAGTTATACGGATTTTCCCAAAGATTCTTATTGCAGGACGCCGAACTAGATATCAGACGGGCTTTTTAGAAAGTCGGTGGCGTCGATCATTTACGGCGTCATCTTAGAAATGACCCACAAACAGGTCTACGTCAGTTTGATTACAAACGAACAGTCACGCACACAGCTCATATACATTTAGGGCTCGCGGGAACGGTTTTAGATTGATTGAAATTGATCTTAGGTCGCCCGCGAAATCAAAAAGGGGAATTGGATGTACTCGCGAATAACAACAGGCCTGATGGTGATGCTGGCAGTCACCGCGACAGCCTCCGCACAGGCACCTCTGATGCGGACCGGTGTTCCTGCCGGTCACAATCTTCCTCCGGCTCAAATGCTCATGGAGCCCGGCCCTGGCGTTGGTGGCCCTGGCCCTGGCGTTCTATCTGCCTCCGCTGGCCGCGGTGGCGGTGGCGGTGGTGCCGACATGGCGGCTTACGGACCCTTCGGTGCCGTTCGCATGCAAAGCGTTCAAGTCCTTTTCGACCGGCCTGAATACCTTCAGGTCAGCTGGGATGTATCCGGCGTTGGGATGTACGATTCATCTCCGCTGATTGTTCCCGGTCGTCAAAATTTTGGCCAAGGCGGCATCTATCGCTTGAAGGTCAGCAACATCAAGGGCCGTCCCGGAATCAGCCTTTATCCGACGTTGGAAATCGGCAGCGCTTCGCCACGCACCAGTGCTTACTTGGCACACGCGGCGATTCCAATTCAGTTCACTCAAGAAGACTTCGACCAAGTCGCTGCTGCGAACTACGTCACCAAAGTCATCTACGTTCCCGATCCAGAGTATCAAGAGTTGGCTTTGGCCGGCGTTGACACCTTGGTCAGCACTCGTCTCGATCCCGGCGTTGATCCTATCACCGAAGCAGATCGTCGCGGAGCCATCCTCGCCATCCTGCGAATCGGTAATAAGGACCTCGAAGTACCTGGCACCGACGCGGGTCTTGCCGCCGGTGCGATGCCGCCGGGTTACGGTGGTGCAGGCGGATCAGGCGGTACCAATGATTACATTTCTGGTGTAACAGGTCCCCACTACGGCATGCCAAACGTGGGCACCAACATCGGATTACCTGGTCCTCCCCACATCCCACTGGGCGGACCTGCGGGACTGCGTCGCCACCAGATGTTCAACCACACAGCGATGCAAATCCCAGGCCCAACACGAAATGTTGACGTCTTGGTCAAGCAAAAGCCTGGTCTGAGCTACCCACGTCCTGCCAACCGTGTGTTGATTCAAGAAAACAACATCCGTCCGCCACATGCGAATTACCAACCGCCGGCTGACATGGTTCACGGTCAACTGCCGGAGAACTGCCCACCGGGGCTGCTGCGTCGGTAACCCTTGCGTGATGGGAGCACCTGCAAACCAGCCGCGAACAGCACACGCTGTCGCGGCTATTTTTTGGCCTGAAAACTTTCGCCGTCGGATTCCACCCGTTTCGAGCAAGTCACGATGAACATGAAATTTGCCTCCGCCGCAGTGCTTGTCGCGGCGACCTTAGCAGTCGCAATCGGTACGCCAACGGCAAACGCTCAACTTAGCCGAGGGCGGAAGCTGATCGATTCGCGGATGGCGCTCGGCGTTGCCTCCCAACGGACACTCTTCAGCAATAAAGATCTGCTGAATCATGTTCAACCGGTGCGGTTGCTGACCCCCGAAGGTAGTTCGGTGGGAATTTTCGCCAACGGATCGACCACCAGTTCGACTGGGTCCGCGGTCAGTGTCGGTGTCAAAGCCGGTTTGCTATACCGATTCAAAGTCGACTTCGTTGACGATCAACAGATGCGGACGGTTTATCCTTCGATCGAATTGTTGGACCGACTCTATCCACCGGAGGGGCAGGAGAATCAGTTTCCGATCCCCGTCGTGCTGAGCAAAGACGATCTCCAGCAAGCCTCTGCAGGAAAGATGGTCACGAAAGTCATCTATCTTGAATCTGCCGAAGGCGCCGTTGTTCGAGGCGCCTCCGATCGCGAGCAACCCTACTTCGACGTCGACGGGTCGGAGGATCCGCTGCATGTGGCCAAGGGTTTTGGAAAGCCGCTGGTAATTTTACGAATCGGTTCCCGCATCCCAACCCAAGAAGAACTCAATCAACCTTCGGCATTCGATAGCGCTCTGCCGGTCAACCTGCCAGACCCAATGGAAAGG
>CAYOZV010000019.1:0-11778 GCA_964408465.1 uncultured Pirellulaceae bacterium | reverse complement strand
TCGACGCTGAAGCCCCTATATTAAGTTAATTAAGTTAAGTGCCTGAAAAACTAAGTGCCTAAAAACAATCAGTTCCTAGAGTCGACCATGAAACGTTTCAAACTGACACTCGCAATCGTTCCGCTGCTGGCGTTCGGTTTCTTCGTTCAGCCAGCACCGGCGCAAACGGTTCAGATGTACCGCAGCAGCGACGCCATCAAGGCACCCATCCGTGACAGCAACACCGCGCCGGCAGCCTTCCATGCAAATCCTGAGCTGATCAATAGAGCCCAACGGATGCTCTCCGACGTGCGAGCCAAACAATTCAAACATTCCAAGCAGTTCCATCGCAACGGCCTTCAACGAGTCGCCTTTGACAACCCGTCTGACAGCCGAGGATTCGCCAACCGGGCCGCCTTCACCGTGCAAGAAGGACAACTCACCAACGTTGCTGACGTCGGTGTGTTCCCGGTTCCCTTGGGACGACAAATGCGACAGGACGATCCCCATTATCGCCACAACGCCGCCAACATGCAGCGCAGCGACGAATACGTGTACGACGGCAGCGATCGCGAAAAACGAGTGCAAGTCGACGGCGATTGGAATATCTACGGCATGGACAGCGAAGACACCTTCGGCCACTTCGACACGCTCGATGGCAAACGATTGGTTTCCCCAAGCAACCGCGTCGCGATTTACGCGCCGCGATTCTCTGCCGTCCGCCGAGTCGACAACCTGCATAAATCCGAACGCATCGCTTTGGTGTCTCAGTTCAAGAAAAAAGATGGCTCCGTTCTTTCGCGCAGTTCCGATTTCTCATCGACCACCAAACAAAATGTTGCCCTTGGCAGCAACGAGCGGTCACAAAAAGCGTTCGGCTTCAGCGACCGCACCCGCGGCGTGGTGTCGGACAATGTTCTACAGCTTCGAAAAGCAAAGGACTCGTTTCGTCCCTACGAGAACTTGGACCTGATGCGCTTGGGGCGGTATTCAAAATCTCAATCCGCGCGACTCCAAGCCGGCCTGCTGGCTGCGAAAAGTTGGGCCGACAATCTTGGCTTGCAAGTTCACGCCGACAAGGTTCAACCGGTTGTCGTCAACGATGCATTAACGTTGCAACAGATGGTGGTGGTTGAAACTGATGACGACAATGCGATTTTGCGTGTCGTCAAAGTCGCCTCCAAGGTCGCGGCGCGCCCCGGGGAAGAAGTCGAGTTCACCATCCGATTCGATAACTTATCGCCTCGCAAGATCGGCAACGTCACGCTGGTGGACAATTTGACGACGCGTCTGCGTTACATTCCTGATTCCGCCGAATGTTCGCTCAAAGGTGATTTCATTAAACGCGACAACGACAGTGGTTCGCTAATGTTGCGTTGGGAAATCACCGAACCCCTGCCGGCGGGAAAAGGCGGCGTGATCCGGTTTAAGTGTTTGGTGAAATAACCCCGCAGATTGGGCTCATAGTCCAATCGAGCCCTCTAATGCCCCCCGTAGATTGGGCTCTTAGTCCAATCAAGCCACCATCTAATGCACCACGTAGCTTGGGCTCTTAGTCCAATCGAGCCACCGAATGCACCATTAGATAACTTAGTTGATTGGCCTAAGAGACCAACCTACCGGCCAGCACCTATTAACCACTTGGCAAACGGTCCCCAGAGACTACGATCTGTCAGGTTATGGCCAAGAAAAAATCAAAATCGGCGGCTTCTAAGCCCGCGTCGAAACCCAAAACAAAACCTTCCCAACTGAAAACGGGCAAGCGTAAATCTGCGGTTTCGGATAACCCCAACGTCCAACGTCTTCAACGCGCGATGGCGTCGGCAGGTGTCGGCAGCCGTCGAGACTGCGAAGAAATCATCTTGGCCGGTCGAGTCGAAGTGGACGGTCAAGTCGTTAGTAGACTGGGAACCAAAGTCGACATCACAACGCAGACCATCACCGTTGATGCCGTCAACGTCCGCACCGAAACACTTCAGTATTTCATCCTCAACAAACCACCGGGCGTTGTCTCCACCAGCAACGACCCTTCAGGCCGTATGCGGGTCATTGACCTAATCAACACCCGTAACCGCGTCTACAACGTCGGGCGGTTGGACAAATCCAGCGAAGGATTGATTCTTGTCACCAATGATGGCGACCTGGCCAATAAACTGACCCATCCAAAATATGGTGTCGAAAAAAAGTATCACGTTCAGGTCGTGGGTCACCCCAACCCCGAGAGCCTCAAAGCATTGACCCAAGGCGTCTATCTGGCCGAAGGTCGCGCGAAGGCTTCGGCTGTGAAATATCTAAAACGGGCCAAGGAATCCAGTTGGATTGAGATCACGCTGACCGAGGGCCGCAATCGGGAGATCCGCCGGCTGCTGGCGAAGATCGGTCACAAAGTGCGGGTGCTCAGACGAGTGTCGATCGGCAGTCTGAAGTTAGGAGATTTGCCATCGGGAGCCCATCGCGAATTAACGCGGTACGAACTCAAGGCGCTCCAGCGTATCGACAAAGATAAACGCAAGCCGCGTCAAAAGAAGATCAAGCCTAGAGATTTGGCCGAAGTCAAAGAACAAGCCAAGGTCCCCTTCGGTAAGAACGCCAAGACAGCCAAAAAGAAGAAGTCCAAACGGACCGCTGAACCCAAACGCCCCAAAAGTTCCACACGCGGTGATTCAGGTCGAGGCGCCGCCCGTGCCAAACCGACGGGAAAACCCATGAAGAAGAAAAAACGCGGCGGCAAGCGCCGGTAGCACGGATTTTCAATCCGTTTTTAGCTCGCCAACGGATTGAAAATCCGTGCTACGCTAAGACGCGCGAAATCCCCAACCGCGGGCCTCCCAATCGGGCCGAATCCATAATACGAACTCGTTAGACTTCTGGTTCCCCATCTTAGGATTCCGGCCAATGTATTGAATTATTCGATACAGATGCTCTTCGTCGCGCACAATGCGATCGTAACTTTCTGGTTGCCAGAGCGTCCCGACACGACCTACGATCTTATTAATTTTACGCGCGGAATGCCGTTTCCAACTTTGAAGAATATCTTCTAGAGCAACCTGCTGCGGCTTCAATGGTTTTACAACGACGTGAAAATGATTTGGCATCACGATAAAGCAACCCAACTCGTACCGATCGCCATCAAAGAACTCAATCGCTGAAGCAACTTCGTTCCGACAGGCGGGAATCTTCAACTGACACTCACCTGCGCCTAAGTCCAACCACTTCTCGATACGTTTGATGGTTTCCTTTGCAAGTTTTTCATCTAGTTCTTCTTTGCTTAATCCTTGATGATCTCCCAACAACGATCGACGAATTTCACTTAACTCTTCAAGCTTCGCTTTGGGCAGTGAATCGGCCAGTCGGCTGGTAACAAAATACGTCGCACCATCCTGACGCGCATGCGGAAGCTTTCGCTGATACCAAGTCAAGGGCAGATCGGGGTTAAGTCCGTGGAAGCCCGGCGGAGGGTCAAGGTTGAACACGGAAACCTTTTCTAAGTCTAAAGTTGAGCCTCGTGCATGTAGCACGGATTTTCAATCCGTTTTCAGCGCGTCAACGGATTGAAAATCCGTGCTACATAGTGCGCGTTGCATGTAAAAACTACTCAACCGAATCAAAGGCTCGTTCTTCGAAACGATCGCTGTTCTTTTCAGCGTCGTTCTGCAACATGAACGTGGCTCTGTCGATCTGGTACAAACGAGTGCCCGTTGGCGTGGGGTACTCTCCGGTCACGCAAGCTTGGCAGAGCCCCGACTGATCAATGCCGATCGCTTTGGCCAGAGACTCAATCGGCAAATACCGCAACGAATCACAGCCCAATTTCCGCGCCATTTCATTTTGAATTTCGTCCGTCAGCGGTTCACCCGGCGGGTAAAAATTCGGGGCAAACAATTGCTTAATCGTCGACATATCGATGCCGTAGTAACACGGCGCGACAATCGGCGGACACGCGACACGCACGTGAATTTCCTTCGCGCCACCTTCGTCACGCAGACGTTGCAACAGTGCTTTCATCGTTGTGGAACGGACGATCGAATCTTCCACCAACACGACACGCTTGCCTTCTAAAACTTCACGCAGCGGCGTGTATTTTGTTTTCGCCTTTCTGGCGCGATCCTCTTGCGATGACTCGATGAATGTTCGGCCGCTGTAACGATTTCGGATCAATCCCTCGCGCGAGGGGATCTTCATGTGAAAGGCCATCGAATCGGCGGCCGCTTTGCTGGTGTCGGGCACTGGCACGACAATTGTGTCCTCGTCAACCTCGAATAATTTCCACTCCGACTCCAAACGAGCCATCTCTTTGCCCAACTCCGTCCGAGTTTGATAGACGCCTCGATCATCCAGCGTACTGGCAACGTTGGCGAAATAAATCCACTCGAAGAAACAATGAGCACTCTTGTCTTTTTGATCGTCTTGGAGGAAAGATGCGATTTCCATCTTCCCATCGACGATCGTGATGGCGTGCCCCGGCGGAAGCGATTTGATGGATTCGCGACTGAATCCGATATTCAACAGCGCGACGCTTTCGCTGGCCGCGGCGAACAGATTATCCTCAACCGCGTAGCACATCGGTTTGATGCCCAACGGATCCCGCGCGATCAGCATCTCACCCTTGGCATTCATATAGGCCAGCGACCAAGCTCCATCGATACCGCTGGCCACGCGTTTGATTAAATCCACCAAAGACACCGTGGCGTCTTTGGCCAGCTCCTTAATCAGTTGGTGCATCAAAACTTCGGTGTCCGATTGACGCACCAAATGTAAATCCGAACTGCTGACCAATTCATCGGCCAGCTCCTGAAAGTTTGCCAGCTGACCATTGAACGCGAACGAGAACCACTTCCGCATATCAAAATCATGATTCTCAAACGGCTGGGCGTAGCTGCGATCGTCTTTGCCACAGGTGGCATAACGCACGTGCCCGATCGCCGCATTACCCAGATACTGTTGCATCAGAGATTCAGCCTTCGCATTGTGCGACAGCCGAAAAACCTCTTGGACGCTGCCCAGTTCTCGATAGGTGTCGATCAGCTGCCCGTTGGCAGGATTGGCGATATATCGCGACATGCCCGCCGAAAGCTGGCCTCGGTTCTGCATGTCCAGCAGCATCCGGACGATCAGTCGCGACGCGTTGCGAGCATCGTCGCCGGGGCAAAATTTGCTGACCTTCTCTGAAGGCAAATGATAAATTGCGGCCACGCCGCATTCGTGATGAAGTTCAGCCATCGAGTTTGAATCTTAAAAATCGTAGTGTGGCCGATGCTGACCAACTGCTTTGGCTTAGGAAAAAGCCCAGTTTTCAACCGATGGGCGAATTCTAGTTTCGACCAATTATTATCACAACCGCTAACCCAGTTTTCACGATCGCCAAGCCACGTTTTGGCTCGCAGACGCGACCGCGTTGTGTTAAATTCGTCCGTTCAACTCGCCTATAGGAGCCGATAGCATGGCTAAATTTGACAATTGGATCGCCAATCGAACGCTGAATTTTGATTCCAGCGGCATCCGCAAGATGTTCGACATGGCCGCGAATCTCAAAGATCCGATTAACCTTTCGATCGGCCAACCCGATTTCGATGTCCCCCAACCCATCAAAGACGAATATATCCGCGCCATCAACGAAGGTAAAAACGGATACGCGCTGACCCAAGGGATTCCCCAACTGCGGGAAAAACTGCAGGCAGAAGTGGATCAGAACTTCGGCCACGACGATCGAGACGTGTTCGTGTGCTCGGGTACCAGTGGCGGATTGATGTTGTCGGTGCTTTCTTTGATCAACCCCGGCGACGAAGTCATTTACTTTGACCCGTTCTTTGTCATGTACCCCGCCATCATCGAACTCACCGGCGGCGTCAGCGTCAAAGTCAGTGCCTATCCGGATTTTAAACTGGATATGCAAAAGCTCGAAGATGCGATCACTGACAAAACAAAGATGATCATCCTCAACAGCCCTTCCAATCCGACTGGCGTTTGCTTCTCCAATGACGAAATCAAAGGCGTCGCCGAAATGGCCGCCAAGCACGGTATCGTTCTGGTGTCCGACGAGATCTACAGTAAGTTCGTCTACGACGCCCCTTACGTATCCGCGGCAAAGTACAATCCCGACTGCATCGTGATCGACGGTTTCTCTAAAACGTATGCCATGACCGGACACCGTGTCGGATACGTGCACGGTCCCAAAAAGATCATCGAAACAATGCTGAAGGTTCAGCAGTTCACGTTTGTTTGTTCGCCCCATCCGGCGCAGTGGGCAGGGGCGGCGGCGCTGGACACGGACATCACGCCTTACGTTGACCAGTATCGAATCAAACGAGACCGGTTGCTGGAGGGGATCGGCGCAAACTACGAAATCGTTAAGCCCGGCGGAGCCTTTTACGCGTTCCCAAAATTACCCGCAGGCGTTTCAGGGGAGGCGTTCGTCGAAAGAGCAATCGAGAACAATATGATGGTGATTCCCGGAAGTATCTTCAGCGATCAGGATTCACATTTCCGAATTTCTTACGCGGTCAGCGATGAGAAACTTGAACAGGGAATCGAAGTGTTGAATCGAATCGCATAGGAGATAGTCGCCTTTGGCTGCGAGAAAGGAAGGTCACACGTTACCGCGCGAATGCTCTTTCGCGGAGCGAAAGGCAACAATGCGAAAGGCGACAATGCTTTAATACCCGTACGGCGATCGCGCGTTGGGATTGCTCTGAGCATTGGTAACATCAGCCAGCGGTAGATCAAAACCTCTCGGCCGGCCTCCCACGATGGGCGGACCAAGGGTCTCGCTGGGGTAGGGATCAAACAGCACCGCGCGACTGCGTTGCATACCAATCGTTCCCGGCGGTCCATTGAGAATCGGCAAATAGCAACCGGTCAGCGCTACGATCAAAAATGCAGCGCCCGCGAAATAGACGATTCGATTGAGAGATTGAGTGCTCATAGTCGCGCGACTGTAGCGAACCCAACCCAACCCAACAAGATCATTCAAAGGTCGTTTTTCAACCTCCAAAACGCTTACCCACAGATCCGTAGTGGATTTTGTTAAAGATCCTGATCGGCCATTGACCGAAGAGTAAACGCAAAAGCGCAGATCAAAGGGAAAGGCAGAATCAACCAGGCTGTTTAACAACACTCCACCACGCGAATGCCTCATCTAACCTAAGGCACAAAGATCTCCAGCAGCTCCACCGCCCCCTTGGGCGTCAGATCCAACACGGGCAGACTCGCCGGCAGCAGCATCGTTTGCCCCAACGCCAACGGCAGTCCGCTGGGATCATCCTGCACCTCCAATGCGCCCTCGGTCACCGCCAGAATCCGAAACTTACCATCGCCGCCGATCGTGGTGGCTTCACTGATCCGGTGGCGACGCATCACGAACTTGTCACAGTTCACTAATTCTTGAACGTTGGCCGCCACGTCCTTGGCCACGGTGGGCTCAACCGGTCCACGGGCGAAATCGGTCGCGGCAACACTTTGTTCAATGTGCAGCGGACGCGACTTGCCGTCATCCCCTACCCTGCCCCAATCGTAAACACGAAACGTCGTATCGCTGGCCTGTTGAATTTCGGCAATCATCAGCCCTTGCCCGATCGCGTGCATCGTCCCAGCGGGAATAAAAACGCAATCCCCGACCGCGGGCTCGAAACTGTGCATCACGTCCTCAGTTTTTGCATCGGCGACGGCCGCTTCGAATTGGGAACGATCGACGCCCGATTTCAATCCGGCAAAAATTTGCGCCCCCGGTTCCGCCGCCAGCACATACCAAGCCTCCGTCTTCCCAAGGTCAGGAGGATCCAGCGTGGCCCCGAAGGTATCGTCGGGATGAACCTGAATCGACAGCGCCCGATTGGCGTCCAAGAACTTTAACAATAAAGGGAACCGGTTCTGCAGATACTCCGGAACGCGGTCCGAAGCCACCTGTTTGGCCACTTCGACGCCCAGCAAACTGTCGCCATGAGTTTGAATCAGCTCCCGCAACGACTGCCCGGCCAAATCGCCGAATTTCACGACGCTCTGATCGTCACCATGATCGACGATCTCCCAACTTTCGGCGGCGTCCTCATCACCAATGGGTTTTTGCAGGACTGATTTTAGACGCTGACCGCCCCAAATGTATCGGCGGAACAAAGGTTCAAAACGAAGCGGGTAAAGCATAGCGTGAAGGCTGGTTTAGATGATTTTTAGATGATTGTTGGTTTCCACTACGCATGTTAGTATCGAAGTTTGCCCCGTCAATGAACAGACCGGGTTGCATCAAAAAATCTTGGAATCTCAAGCCCACTTCATGAACATCGCCGATTCAAATAAAGACCTGTTCGACGAATCACGCATGTCGTTCGGCGAACACTTGGATGAACTCCGAAAAGCACTTTTTCTATCGGCCGTGGGGGTCGCTATCGGTTGTGCGGTCGGCCTATTTTTCGCCCCCCACGTCATTGAGCTGCTTAATCGCCCGCTGGTCAAAGCGATGGGCGACTACAAACTGGCTCACGCGTCGAATTTGCTCAAAGAGAAAAAGGGCTACGTCCCCATGGAACTGGTGCCATGGCTGGAGAAAGAACGCTTCGTCCCACGCACCCTCCGCATTGACCCGGCCCAATTGGTGAACGCACTAAAAACCGTTGTGCCCGATCTGGGCACGACGATCGAATTGGACCCGTACGGATTTCAGGCAACCCACTTCGACGCCGATCGCCTATCCGGCCTGTGCCAGCAATTGGCCCAAGAAGATCAACGCGGTCCCCAACAAACGGCTATTTGGAAAACCTTGACGCCAATTCAGCAGCAAACGTTGACCGAAATTGCCAATCAGACCGATGCTGACGATGGAGATATCGAAACCGTAATGGCGATCTTCAACCAGGCGACACGCGACGAAAAACTGAGCCAACACGAGGCCTTCGCGGACTTGCTTTCGCCGGTGAAGAAAGATTGGTCATCAATGTTTCAAAAACCCAAGGTAAAACCGCTGGCTCAGATGAATCTGACATTAACCCAGTCAGGAGACCCAAACCTCCGCCGTCGGTTGAACCGCGCGTTGATCGCGGAATCGGTTTCGGCCCACATGCCGCCGCTGCGTATGAATCTAATTTCGATGGAGGTTTGGGAAAGCAATGCCTTCAAACCGCTGTCGTTAAAACCGACGGACGGATTTTTTATCTGGCTCAAAGCCGGTCTGGTTACCGGAGCTTGCCTCTCGTTTCCTTGGGTGTTTTATTGTATCTGGAACTTTGTCGCCGAAGGCCTTTATCCAGCCGAACGAAAGTACGTTCACTACTTTCTGCCCATCAGCATCGGGCTGTTTGTGGCGGGTGTTTTGCTGGCGTACTTTTTCGTGTTTGAACCCGTGCTCAATTTCCTGTTCAGCTTTAATGCTCAAATGGGCATCGCACCGGAGATGCGCATCAATGACTGGCTCAGCTTCGTTTTGATGCTGCCGCTAGGATTTGGCGTGGCGTTCCAGCTGCCGCTGGTGATGTTATTCCTCAATCGCATCAACATTTTCACCATCGATGCCTACCTGGCCAAATGGCGGATCGCCGTGATGTGCATTTTTGTGCTTTCGATGTTCCTCACACCGGCGGATCCAATCAGCATGATGTTGCTGGCCGTGCCGCTGACGTTGCTGTACTTCTTGGGCGTGGCGATGTGCCGATACATGCCAGGCTACAACCCCAACCCGTACGGGGAAGTTTAGTGGATCTTGTCAAAGATCCTGAGCTGCCATTTACCGAATCATCAACCGGTGGCGGAGATGCCACGAGGAGGTTTAATAACTCTCCACTACCAAGCAAACCGCATGGCCAAACGTAAACCAGAAATTCGGATGAAGAGCTACGGCATCTACACCCAATGGGATTCCGACGCTAAAGAGCTGCCCCGTATCCAAGAGTTCACGACAAAAGTAGAAGCCATCGTCGACGTTGAATTTGGGTTCGTGGTCAACATCAAAGGCGCCAAGAACGAAGAGTTAGATTTCTGTATCGATCACCCGGGCATTCTGGATGCCGACGGAAACAGGCGGCTTCCATTTGACGGCACCGTGTTCGTAAAAACGAACGACTGGGATTTCTATCTTGGCGACACAATCTGGCCGCCGATCGCAGACAAACTGGGCACATGGCACATGTGGCTGGAACTTCACGGCAAAATCATCGCCGAAAAATCGTTCGAACTCTGGGCACAAAAGTAGGCCGTATCAAGCCGACAGACGCAGTTACGGCACCGCCACTTCGCAAAATCCTCGATCTGCCACCAGACTCTCCAGCGCAATGCCGGAACAGCCCCTACTGGCTCGGTTCGGCCTACGTCAAACCGCCACCAACATCACCGAACTCTTAACGAGTCCCGCTTCCACCGGCATCGCTTGGTGCGCGGCGTTGAAATTCTTCACCGATCTCAACCGGTCCGCCAATCGTCTGGACCTTGGGACGGCCATGCAAACCCATCCAATTGAGCAACTTCCGTTGGTCGATGACCTGCACCGTATTGATTTCGGCTTGTTCTTGAAGCACCTTCATTGCTTCGACAATTTCAGCGTTCTTGTTGGGTCCCTCCACCGGAGCATCGCCAAGGACCAGATAGCGGACCGTCGGATCGATTTCTCCTGAGATATTTCCTTGTTCGTCATGCGACGCCACGACCTCTCCACCATTGGCTCTGATCATTTGTTTCAGTTTTTCGAGGTCAGAAAAACCGTCAGAATCAAGGTCAAACGAGCCCCCCAATGCGATGGGAACGGCGTAGCCGGGATCCCAAACCGGCGACAATATCTGGTCATCGGTCAAAATTGGATCCAAGGGGTTTTCTTCGGTAATACGAGCCTCGGCCGCGTTGTCACCAATCAAATAGGTCACTTCGATCGACGCTTTGTGACGGCCTTTTTCGAAGTTATTCACGCTGCGGTCATAAACGGAGAAATTACGATTCACTTTCAAACCTTGAGCTTTACCGATGTTCAGAACAACGGTTCGTAGATTCGAGTTGACCTTGTTGATCTTGCCATCGGGAATGTTGAATACTTCCTGTTCGAATTTGTTCAGGCGTGTCTTCAGGTTGGCTGCCTGCTCCGCAATCTCTTTCTTCTGGCTGTTTAATTTGTTCTTTTCACTATTGCTCACGTCGCGAAAATCGGCGAATTTGGCGCTGAGCTCTTCGGCCTTCTCCTGAGCACTTTCGGACGTTTGTTTAAATTTGGCGATCTTATCAGCGGTGTCCTGTTCCAATTCTCTTAACCGCGTTTGAGTCTTTTCCAATCTCTTGGCCAACGCATCGGTTTCCGCTTTGGCCTGCTGGATCTTCGCGTCGCTGTCTTGGCGGTATCTTTCGTTATCATTGGTTTTAACGATCAACTCGTTGTGCTTTTTCGCCAACACCGAACTCAAGCTCGCGATCAGGTTCTTATAAGTATTATCCGGCCCACCGGCGGCATCAGTAGACGAATTACTTTTCATGTCCGCGTCGTAGATGGCCTGAATCTCTTTGAGGCTGGTCGCCACTGCGTCGATTGTGGCTTTATCACCAGCGTCGACATTACGCGCTAAACGCGTCAAAGTATCCATGCTTGTTTGAACCTCGTCGGTGCTGCCTCCAGCACCAATCCACGTCGCCAAGATTTTCGCTTTCTCCGAGTTGGCGTCGCCAACCGCTCTGGCTAACTTCAATTGTGCCTCAGCAGCAATTTTGTTATCCGAATATTCTGATGCTTTGGACCAACCAAATACGGTTCCCAAAATCAGACAAATACAGAGTACCGAAAGTACGATAATCGCGATCAAGTATCCCTGATTTTCCCTAGCAGCCATCTTCGCTCCTGAT
>CAYOZV010000018.1:36804-39848 GCA_964408465.1 uncultured Pirellulaceae bacterium | reverse complement strand
GGAAAAGTTGAAGCGATGCAGATCTGTCAAAACTTGCGTAAGAATCCCGACTTCTCGGAAACGATTCTGATCGCACTGCTGCCGGATGATGGAAATCCAATTTCCTTCGACCGATCAGCAATCAACGAGACGTTCAAGAAGCCGTTTGATGCCAGCCTCTTGGCAGAACGTCTTCGCACTTTGATCGGATCCCTTAAAGAATTGGTTTAAGCACTCAGCCTGACCCCTGAACTTGAACAAGACTTCGCCGTCAACCTTTATTCGATCTGATCAAAGAGACTTCGCCGTCTTTCGCTTACGCCGCTGTGACTGACCCTCACAGCGGTTTTTTCGTGCGCGATCAGCCACTGGATAACCCCTGTCTATTAAGGAAGGGACCGTCCCGAAATAACCTCCTGGGCTGATGGATTTGCACAAATCCCATGAAAAATTCGGTGCTCTCTCATACTCGTGCTATTCACGTCTAACATGATTTGAGCTAATGAGTTACTTTATTGATTCTATTTCCGGTTAAAACTGGATGTAATTGGCACGTCGATGATTACCGAGGAGACCGTTTGAGCGAGCTGACGCATTTTAACGAACAGGGCCATGTTCACATGGTCGACGTGAGCGCCAAAGATGTCACCTGCCGCACGGCGAGGGCTTCGTGTGAGGTGCAAATGTTGCCAGAGACGTTGCGACGGATCAAAGAGAACGGATTTAACAAAGGAAACGTGGTCGAAGTAGCTCGGCTGGCCGGAATCATGGCCACCAAACGTACGTCGGATATCATCCCATTGTGCCATCCGTTGAGCATTGATTCGGTGGAGGTTAGCTTTGAGTTCCTTGGCGATGCGAAAATCCGAATCATTTCGACCGTAAAAGCGACCGATCGTACGGGTGTTGAAATGGAAGCACTGACGGCGGTTACGGCCGCGGGACTGGTGGTTTACGACATGTGCAAGAGCGTTGATCGGTCGATGAAAATTAACAACATTCAATTAGAAGAGAAAACGGGCGGTAAGAGCGGCGATTTCCGACGCTGCTAACGTGGCCATTTTTTTACGTTTGCCGCCCACCTGGTGGCTCCACCTCATTGGATTTCAACCCTTAGGACTAATTCCGTGAGTCAGATCGCAAGCCAACACACGAAACCAGCTCAGAATTTGACCCCGATGCCAACTACGTCCCCAACCAACTCCGCCGACGCACTAAAACAACTCTACGCGCCCGTGGCGGATTCGTTGGCCCAAGTCGAAAACATTCTCCAATCCAATCTGCGGTCAGACACGCCTTGGGTCGACGAATTGCTTGAGCACAGCTGGTTGCTCAGCGGCAAAAGAATGCGTCCGGTGCTGTTGCTGCTTTCGGGCCTCGCCGTCGCGCAGAGAAACGACAGTGACCTCACCGAGGACAGACTCACTCCCACGCTGCAACCCATGGCGGCCGCGATCGAAATGATTCACACCGCCACACTGGTCCATGACGATGTCATTGACGACGCGGACATGCGTCGACACGAACCGACGGCCAATTCGAAGTGGGACAATCGCATCAGCGTTTTACTGGGCGACTACCTTTTCACGCACGCCTTCCACGTCGGCAGCCAATCCGACTCCGTCAAAGCCCTTGCGATGTTGGCTTCGGCCAGCAGCAAAGTTTGTGCGGGCGAAATGAAGCAGAATTTCTACGCCGGCAGATACGACATATCCACCGACGTCTATTTCGAGATCATCTCAGAGAAAACCGCTGAATTGTGCGCCGTCTCATGTGCCGCCGGCGCGTTGTTGGCCGGTGCTGACAAATCAGTCGTTGATCAGTTCCAACGATACGGTCGCGATCTTGGTATGGCGTTCCAAATTATTGACGACGTGCTTGACCTTGTCGGAGACCCCACGACTGTCGGAAAAACGTTGGGGACGGATCTGGTCAACCGCAAGCCGACGTTACCGTTGATTCACTGCCTTGCGCAATTGGCGGACCAACCGAAGGCGGATCTCTTGCGGAACGTCGCTGATCCGCAAAAACTCCCCGCAGTAATTGAAACTCTCAACAGCACCGGTTCGATTGACCATGCCCGTCGCGTGGCGCGGGAACACATCGACAGCGCAGCAGCATTCGCAAGTGCGCTGGGAGAAGGCTCCGCCGCGCAAGCGATGCTGAAGATCGCTCAATTCGTGCTCAAAAGATCCAAGTGATCTCCGCTGACGATGCGAAATTCTAGCTGAGCAGTTCAGCGACACCACAGCGGCAGGTTGACCGGGCAACCCCCGAATCAATCAACAACATCCAATCGGCAAACCCTTGGCGGTAGATTGACGAATCTAGCAGGGTTCCAGCTGGAATCTATTTCGGGCGTTCGGCAACAGGCTTCCGATCCAACATAGGTTGGACCTCTTCAAAGAACTCGTTCAAATCTTTGAACTGACGGTAGACGCTGGCGAAGCGGATATAGGCCACGTCGTCGATGCGACTCAAAATTTTCATCACACATTCGCCAATTTCGCGGCTGTCAATCTCCGGTTCACCGCTGGAATAGACGGCCTGCACAACTTGAGCAATCGCCTGTTCCACCTGACTGGCGGGGATAGGCCGTTTCCAGCATGCCCGTTCGAACCCGTTGCGAATTTTTCCGACGTCGAATTCCTCACGTGCTCCGTCCTTCTTCACGACTCGCATGTCAATTTCAGCGACACGCTCGAACGTGGTGAAACGCTTATCGCAATTCAAACACGCTCTCCGCCGGCGGATCGCATATCCATCCTCGCCACTTCTTGAGTCGATGACTTTGTCGTTATCGATTTGACAGAATGGACATTTCATAGCGCGGACATCAAATATGAAGTTGAGAAGTACCGACTCATGATAACTGTTTTCAACATTTTATTGAGATAAAAATTTGCGTTTCACTTCCTCGGTCGCTATCAATCGCGCCCAGACATCGTCCTAAAACCGAACTTTAACGATCGGGATGACCTTTCGTGGATCACCCGTCCCCCCATGGCTCAACCGTCATCCACCAAGCGTACGCGTTTTCAAGATGCGTTTTTCATGTGCGTTTT
>CAYOZV010000018.1:30181-36704 GCA_964408465.1 uncultured Pirellulaceae bacterium | reverse complement strand
TGCGTTTTTCATGTGCGTTTTAATGGAAGCTGAAGAACAGCAGCCCTCCCGCTAACGGTTTAACTCGACAAGCTCCGACGCGCACCGACACGCACCCCAGGGCAAAACTCGCCAACCAGAAAGACAATCTCAGAGGCAGATAACGATCCTCCGCGACCAAATCACGCATCCGTTGCACACTGCGAAGATCGTTGTCCGGCCGATATTTAATCGGTAAGAAAGGCTCAGGCTGTGGTCGGTTTTCCTCAGACGCAGGCGTCAAATGAGTCCATCTGGCTTCAGCCGAGACGATAAAGGCGACTTGATCGGCATAATTTTCAACTGCGACAAAAAGTTTGCGCAGGGCTTACCCTTAGCGGGTGCTTAACGGGACGCCGGCAACCATTGAGTCAATTAACCGTTTGATAAAAGGACAGTTAGAGATTTTAATAGGGGGCCGCGGGAGCGTACCGCTAAAATGCCGTCGCCATCGCGCTGCAACGATCTTTGATCACGCCAAACAAGGGAGATTTACTTGGCCAAGTTTAACGAAAATTTCGACAACTCAAAAACTCTTTACGCGCCCGAATTTGAACACGACAGCTGCGGAGTCGGCTTCGTGGCTCAGATTGATAAAGTCGCCACTCGCGATATCGTGGCCGACGCGTGTTTGATTCTCAGCCGCATGGAGCACCGTGGCGCTTGCGGATGTGAGGAGAATACGGGCGACGGTGCCGGAATTCTGATCGCGATGCCTGTCGAGTTTATGAAACAGGCGGCTGCGGATAACAATCTAGACGTGGGTGACTCATTTTTTGCGGTGGGTAATATCTTCTTCTCAGAAGACGAACCCACGACAACCTTCGCCAAAAAAACGCTCGAGGAAACAACCGCGCACTACGGCCAGCGTTTCGTGGGCTGGAGATCGGTCCCCACCGACGCCAAACGCGCCGGCATCGGTGCCACCGCACTACGCGCCGAACCCGATATTCAACAGGCGTTCATCGCCCCCGCTGAAGGCATTGACCAAGACGAATTTGAAAGACGCCTTTATTTGATTCGCAAGGTCGCGACTCGCATCGTGCGCGAAAAGAACGATGGCGCGACCGAGGAATTCTACGCTTGCACGTTGTCGTCGCGCATCATGGTCTACAAAGGCATGCTCTCCACGGCGCAGCTTCCGGAATACTACGTTGACTTGCGAGACGAAAATTTCAAAAGCCACCTCGCGATGGTGCACTCTCGATTCTCCACCAACACCCTGCCGGCGTGGTCACGAGCCCAACCTCTTCGCTGGATGGCTCACAACGGCGAGATCAACACACTGCGCGGAAACCGCAATTGGATTACCGCCAGACAAGGGCTGATGGAGAGCCCCGTTTTTGGTGACGACCTGAAAGATCTAATGCCCGTCATCGACAAGGGCTGCAGCGATTCAGGCGAATTCGATAACGCGTTGGAGCTGTTAATGATGGCCGGTCGCGATCTGCCGGAGGTCGTCATGATGTCGATCCCCGAGGCTTGGCGGAACCACGCCAGCATGCCAGAGAACAAGCGTGCCTTCTACGAATACCACGCTTGCCTTCAAGAACCTTGGGACGGCCCAGCGTCGATCTCATTCACAGACGGCAACATCATCGGCGCCGTGCTTGACCGCAACGGGCTGCGCCCCAGTCGCTATTACGTCACCAATGACAACCGAGTCATCATGGCCAGCGAAGTGGGCGTTTTGGACATTGATCCTGCCAACATCAAAAGCAAAGGACGTTTGCAGCCGGGCAAAATGTTCATGGTCGATTTCGACAATCATCGCATCATCGATGACGTGGAATTGAAAGACACCATCGCCGACCGCCGCCCCTACAAAGATTGGTTGACCAATCAGCGTTTGGAATTCAAGGATTTTCCAAAACACGAACCTGCAAAATTCTTGGACGACCAAGAACGATTGGCTCAGATGCGTGCCTTTGGTTACTCCAACGAAACCATGGATTTCATGTTGCTGCCGTTGGTGAAAGTCAAAAAAGACCCCATTGGATCCATGGGCGACGATATGGCTTTGGCCTGTCTCAGCGACAAACCCCGTCTGCTTTATGACTACTTCAAGCAGCTTTTCGCACAAGTCACCAATCCTCCGATCGACTCGATCCGTGAAGAAATCGTGATGTCGGTGGAGTGCTTCATCGGCCCCGAAGGCAATCTGTTGGACACGACCGAACAGCAATGCCACCGCCTGCTGTTGCACAACCCGATTCTTGACTTTGAAGAAATGGCGGCCCTGCACAATCTCGACCATCGCGGTTGGACGTCGCGCGTGATCGACATGACCTTCGAAGCATCCGCCGGCGAACAAGGTTTCCATGACGCCGTGGCTCGCATCCGAGAAGAATCCGAGCAAGCCATCGCTGACGGATGTGCGTTAATTATCCTCTCCGACCGCGGCATCAATAAAGACCGCGTTCCATTGAGCGCGTTGCTGGCCACCAGCGCCGTGCATCATCACGAGAGGTTCATCACCATTGCTTGCTGACCGGTTTTGGTGCCGATGCGATCCATCCATATCTTGGTTTGGAAGCGATCATCGAACATCACACCACCAACCCCGAATCGGAACTGACCGCCGACCAGTGCATTGCCGCCTATCGTAAGGGCGTGCTCAAAGGCATGTTGAAGGTGTTGGCCAAAATGGGTATCTCGACGCTGGCCAGTTACAAAGGTGCTCGCATCTTCGAAGCCGTCGGACTCAACAGTGACGTCATCAACGACGCGTTCCCAGGAACCGCCAGTCGCATCGAAGGCGTTGGCTGGGACGTGCTGGCCAAAGAAGCCATCCGACGACACAAACTTGGTTACTCACAGAAGTCCAACGAACTGCCGATCGTCGAACTGGAAACCGCCGGCACCGTACACTGGCGTCAGGGCGGCGAGAAGCACGCTTGGACTCCGCTGAACATCGCCAAGATCCAACACGCCGCTCGCGCCGGTGACGTCAACGCTTATAAAGACTTCGCCAAAGCGATCAACGAACAGGCGATGAAGGAATGTCATCTCCGCGGTCTTTTGCAATTCGATTTTGAAAAGACAACGCCGATTCCTATCGAAGAGGTTGAACCGGCCAAGGAAATCGTCAAACGGTTCTGCACCGGTGCGATGAGCTTTGGTTCTATTTCGGCCGAGGCCCACGAAACGCTGGCGGTGGCGATGAATCGTCTTGGTGGAAAAAGTAACACCGGCGAAGGTGGCGAAGACTACGCGCGATTCACACCCAGCCCCAACGGCGATTCACGCCGATCGGCCATTAAACAGGTGGCTTCAGGGCGTTTCGGCGTGACGGCGTATTATCTGTCTAACGCGGACGAAATTCAGATCAAGATGGCTCAGGGGGCCAAGCCTGGTGAAGGTGGCGAATTGCCCGGACACAAGGTTGACGACGTGATCGCCGCGACCCGCCGTTCGACGCCGGGTGTGACGCTGATCAGCCCGCCGCCGCACCACGACATTTACTCCATCGAAGATCTCGCTCAATTGATCTACGATCTAAAGAACGCCAATCCGACGGCCCGCATCAGCGTAAAACTGGTTTCCGAGGTCGGCGTCGGCACGATCGCGGCCGGTGTCGCGAAGGCGCATGCGGACAACATTTTGATTTCGGGCACCGGTGGTGGAACGGGGGCTTCCCCGCTGACCAGCATCAAGCACGCGGGGATGCCGTGGGAGTTAGGCATCGCCGAAACCCATCAAACGTTGGTCATGAGCGACCTGCGTAGCCGCGTCCGATTACAAACCGACGGCCAATTAAAAACCGGTCGCGACGTCGTCATCGCGACGCTGTTGGGAGCCGAGGAATATGGCTTCGCCACCGCACCGCTGATTACGCTGGGCTGCATTATGATGCGGAAGTGTCACTTGAACACTTGCCCTGTCGGCATCGCAACGCAAGACAAAGAGCTTCGCAAGAAGTTCAACGGCAAACCGGAACACGTGGTGAACTACCTGTTCATGGTCGCCGAAGAGGCGCGTGAGATCATGGCCAGCCTCGGTTTTCGGTCCATCAATGAAATGGTGGGTAAAGTCGAAGTCCTGGACACTGACAAAGCCGTCGGTCACTGGAAGGCTCAAGGCATCGACCTTTCAAAATTACTTGCTCCGGCGGTCGGCTTCTACGAAGACACCGAAGTCTACTGCACGATCGACCAAGACCACGCCTTGGAAGAGGTGCTCGACCGCACCTTCGTCAAAGAAGCAAAAGCCGCTTTGGAAAACGGCGAAAAGGTCAAGATCGTTTCCAAGATCGTCAACACCGACAGAGCCGCCGGCACGATTCTCAGCCACCATGTCGCCAAAGCTCATGGAGCAGACGGCCTGCCAGAGGATACGATCGACATCAGCCTAACGGGGTCTGCCGGTCAGAGCGTGGGAGCTTTCTTAGCAAGCGGAGTTACCATCCGCGTCCAAGGCGATGCCAACGATTATTGCGGCAAAGGGCTTTCCGGCGGTAAATTAATTATTCATCCGCCCAAAACGTCGACATTTAAGTCCGACGAAAACATCTTGATCGGTAACGTCGCGCTCTATGGTGCGACCGAGGGTGAAGCTTATTTCAGCGGTGTTGCCGCCGAACGTTTTGCCGTCCGAAACTCGGGGGCTCGCGCGGTCGTGGAAGGCATTGGCGATCACGGTTGCGAGTACATGACCGGCGGTCGAGTCGTTGTGCTTGGGAAGACGGGAAGGAATTTCGCGGCCGGCATGTCTGGCGGCGTCGCATATATTCTCGACCCCAATGACGAACTCAACGCAAACCTCAATCACGAGATGGTTGAATTGGAAGACATGAGCAACGTCGAAGATGTTGCCGAACTAAAAGACATGATTAGTAAGCACGCCAATTACACCGGCAGCAATGTCGCGAAAACGATTCTGGATGACTGGAACGACACGTTCCCCAAATTCAAAAAAGTCATTCCTGTGAAGTACCGCGAAATTCTCCGTCAGCGTGCCGCAGAGGCGGCCAACCAAGCCTGATCTTTCGCGCCTTTCTACTGCCACCAAATTATTGAAATTGAGAAAAAACAATGGGTAAGCCAACTGGATTTATGGAGTTCGATCGCGTCGATGAGGGAAAACGCGATCCTATCGAACGCACCAAGGACTGGGACGAGTTTTTGGTTGAACTGACCGACCAGCCGCTGCAAACGCAGGGGGCAAGGTGCATGGACTGTGGTGTTCCGTTCTGTCACACCGGCGAACTAATTGGCCGGTCGGTGGCGGGGTGCCCCATTAACAACTTGATCCCCGAGTGGAACCATTTGGTCTACCAAGGGAAGTGGCAGGAGGCGCTCGATCGCCTGCACCACACCAATAACTTCCCCGAATTCACCGGCCGCGTTTGTCCGGCGCCGTGCGAAGGATCATGCGTGCTGGGCATCCACGAACCGCCGGTCACGATCAAGAACATCGAACGTTCGATTGTCGATCGCGGATTTGATAACGGCTGGATTAAGCCGCGTCCGGTCGAGGAACGTTCTGGCAAAACCGTTGCCATCATAGGATCAGGGCCTGCGGGTTTAGCCGCCGCCGATCAATTGAACCAGGCCGGTCACACCGTCACCGTTTTCGAGCGGCACGATCGTATTGGCGGTTTGCTAATGTACGGTATCCCAAACATGAAATTGGACAAGGACGTCGTGCAGCGTCGCTTGGACCTCTTAGCCGAAGAAGGCATCACCTTCAAAACCGGCGTCAATGTCGGCGTCGATGTGACTGCGGATCAGCTGAAGTCAGACTTCGATGCCGTTGTTCTGTGCGTTGGAGCTACCCAGCCGCGGGATCTCAAAATTCCCGGTCGCTCCATGGAGGGAATTCATTTCGCCATGGATTTCTTGCACGGTTCGACAAAACATTTGCTTTCCAATGATGGCCAAAACATCAACGCCCAAGGCAAGAAAGTCGTCGTCATTGGCGGCGGTGATACAGGCACCGACTGCATCGGAACGTCCATGCGTCAGGGCTGCGAAAACGTCGTAAATCTGGAGATCGTGAACCGGCCTCCAGACGAACGTGCCGACTCAAACCCCTGGCCTCAATGGCCTGTCGTCTTCCGCACCGATTACGGGCACGCCGAAGCGAAAGCTAAATTTGGCAAAGACCCGAGACGGTTTTCAGTAGAGACCGTCGAATTCATCGCCGACAAAAATTTCAATCTAACGGGCCTCAAAACGATTCAGGTAGACTGGTCAAAGCCAGTCAAAGGTGGCGCTCCGTTTTCGCGCGTCGAGGGCACCGAACGAATCATCGAAGCGGACCTGATCTTTTTGGCGCTTGGTTTCCTTGGCCCCGAAGAAGCTATCTCCCAACAATTCGGCGTCAAAACCGACGGGCGTAGTAACATCGAAGCAAACGACAAGGATTACTCAACCAATGTCCCCGGCGTCTTCGCCGCTGGAGACTGCAGGCGTGGGCAAAGCTTGGTCGTGTGGGCGATCGGTGAAGGTCGCGGTGCGGCCGAAGCATGCTGTGAATTCCTATCCGGTGTCGCTGCGACTGC
>CAYOZV010000018.1:0-30081 GCA_964408465.1 uncultured Pirellulaceae bacterium | reverse complement strand
TCAAGGAAACAAAATGGCTGCAGAATTTAACGAAGACAACTTCGAAGCCGAAGTTATCGGATCATCAACCCCCGTGCTGGTCGACTTTTGGTCAGAAGGCTGCCCTCCTTGCCGCGAACTCAGCCCTGTGATTGACGAACTGTCAACCGAATCTGAAGGCAGCGCCAAAGTTGGCAAAATCAACGTCACAGAGAACATGGAACTGGCAATGAAGTACGGCGTTGCGGCCGTTCCAACGATCCTCGTTTTCAAAGACGGGGAAGTAGTCGCACGCCAAGTCGGCGCTGTTCCAAAGGCGAAGCTGCAAGAAATGCTGGCGGTGTGAGAAACCACCTGCTCAGCGACTTCAGGAAACTGGTCGTTGTCTAAAATTTAAATGCGTCTTGAATTTCCAAGACGCATTTTTTGTGCGCCGATCGTTAAGCTGACGCACCCCTCAAGCCTTTACTCTCACATAGTCGATTTTCGCAACAGATCCCAAAGTCCCTCTCCTGGGCAAGGATCTTTTATCATGATCCGCTACGCCCAGGAGGCCCGTCGAAGCAAGATTTGAGGGGTACCGTCGTGGGATTCGCCCGAATTCCTCAGGCCAGCCTCGCAGAAGGGACTTCTGGCGAAGTCCACTACCCTAAGTCTTTAGTACAAATAAATCACTACGCTGTCGACTTAACAAAAAGCCTCCTGCGGTTTTGTCAGCGTTATCCGGCACCAGCCACATCATTTCCAGTGTGCCCAAAAAAAATGCCGCCGCGGAAAACCCTGCGACGGCAATTTGTTCTTTCGTGAAAGGCATTGGTCTTGCCGACCACGCCTTTGATTTAAGCTGCAACTTTCAACGTTGCAACGTCGGCCGGTTCACGGATCAGGTCAAGGAACTCTTCGAAGATGCGTCCGTCCAATGCAGAAGCGGCTTCGTTCTCAGGGTGGAACTGAGTTCCAATCGCAATCCACTGCTCGTCAGTGCTTTCGATAGCTTCGACGACGCCGTCAGGACAGGTCGCAGTCACGCGGAAGCCGGGGGCCAATTCGTCGATCGCCATGTGGTGGCGACTGCTGACACGAATTTCTCCGTCACCATAGACACGTTCCATCAATGAATCAGGCACGATATCCAGACTATGGCGATGGCCTTTATCTTGAGCATCGCGGTGCGGAATCGCAGAGGGTACATCTTCTGGAAGGTGCAAGAACAAGTTGCCTCCCATGGTCACGTTGAGCAACTGGTGGCCAACACCGATCGCTAACAACGGCAGTTTCTCATCAGCGATCGCATGCATCAACATACGATCAAAACGCTCTCGCCGTACGTCCATCGGGCGAACCGAAGGGTGAAGCATAAAACCATCACGGCGCGGATCCAAATCTCCGCCTCCGACAAGGACAAAACCGTCGAGCGTCTTTATCAAAGCCTGAATGTCGTCTTCGCACTCCAAGGGTGGGACGACGATTGGAATTCCACCGGACCGCACGATGCTGTCGTAGTATCCCGAAGTGATAACCGAGAGGGCAGGTTGGTTACCTTGGGCGGCACGAAAGTCTGCGTTAATTCCAATGAGAGGCTTACGTTGCATATTAAAACTCCTTGTTTCTTTCTTGACCCATCGTGGGTCGCTGTTGGCAATTGGAATCGCAAACCGACCGATAAGCCGGGATCCAATTCCTTTGGTTGTAGTGAAACACGTCAGTGCTGACCAAAATTTGCCAATAAATGTGTTAAAGAGTTTTGTGCCAGGCACCAAAAGCTTTATTGCGATAAATTCGCCGCGATGGTATGAACCTGTTTGCAAGATCTTATTTCGCACCAGCGATCATCTGAGAAATACATGGATGGCCGAGATTTACCCAACGCATCCTTGCATTGTCCGATATCGCCCTTGGCAACGTCGAAGTGTTCCATGTAAATTTTGAAAACGTCGCAATCATTTGCGACTGACGGAGAGCATTTTGTCATCGAAACGAAATTGTTCAACAATTTTCTGCATGTTTGCCACCTCCCCCTAAAGCACACCACATCTTGTGCAAGCGTTTGCGAAACGCTAGCACAGCTGTTATTGTCTTTCGTTACTTGCCACCGAATTTGCGGTCAACTCAGTTCATCGTTACCGCCTCGACAGCAGCTTCTGACTTTCGTTTTCACCCTCCCAAACCATGAAATTTAAACACGTCTGCATTGAATCTTTAGGATACACACTGCCTGCTGAGACTTGGACGTCAGCCTTGGTGGAGCAAAAGCTGGAACCGTTGTACCGCCGACTGAAACTGCCAGAGGGTCGTTTGGAGCTGATGACGGGCATTGAACAAAGAGGGTTTTGGGCACCCGGTACGCGCCCCAGCGAGGTCAGCGTCAACAGCGGGCGGTTAGCAATCGAAGCCGCAAGTAATAACGCGATCGAAATTGATTGCCTAATTCACGGTTCGGTTTGTCGAGACTTCCTTGAACCGGCAACCGCCTGCACGGTGCATCACCAGTTGGGACTGCCTGAGGACTGTTTGATCTACGATGTTTCCAACGCCTGCTTAGGCATCCTTTCAGGCATGATACAAGCCGCCTGCATGATCGAATCTGGGCAAATCAAATCCGCCCTCATCGTCGGCAGCGAAGGCGGCCGACAGTTGGTCGAGGCCACCATCGCGTCGCTCAATCAAGACGATACGTTGACGCGGAAAACGATCAAGAATGCAATCGCCAGTCTAACGATTGGATCAGCCAGTGCGGCCGTCGTGTTGACTCATGATTCGATCAGCCAAACTAAGAACCGTCTAACCACTGCGACGTCGCTGGCCAACACCAAGTTCAACGATCTTTGCCAAAGCGATCAAGATCAAGCCGGTGCGCAAATGCAACCCTTGATGCAAACCGACTCCGAAGTCCTCATGCGTGAAGGTGTGGACACCGGCAAACGCAACTTTCAAAATTTCTTGCAGCAATCGGGATTGTCAGTGGATTCGATTGACGCAACCGTTTGCCACCAAGTAGGCACCGCGCATCGAAAACTGATGCTGGAATCGCTGGGTCTGCAACCGGAAAATGACTTCGCCACATTTCAATTCCTGGGCAACACCGGCGCCGCGGCGCTGCCTTCGGCGTTCGCGATTGGTTGCGAACAAAATTTCTTTAAACCCGGGCAGAAAATCGCTTGGCTGGGCATCGGTTCAGGCATCAATTGCACCATGATGGGCATCCAGTGGAATGAAAGTCGCGTCGGCGCCGGCCAGATGTAAATCACTCCGCCAAATCTGTTTGGGATATTGCCGATGGTTTTAGCTTGGCAATCGAAACGATTGACTTGCGGACATTTTGAGGTTTCCCAAGCCCCATGGTAGACTATTGAGGCCGGTCCAAACCACAACGACCATGGGCTTAGAGAACAAACCACCTTTCCGAAATAGTCGCTTTATGGACAACCAAATTCACAAACCCAGTTCGCGGCGAACTCTCTATCAAAAATTCTCGGACAAGGTGTTCGCCACCACTGGCATGCCGCTAGCGCGAGTGGTGGTCGTCATTCTTGGACTGACAGCCTTGGGAGGGAGCATTTACTACGCCATGCGCGATGTCGACGAATCTTCGCTTGTTGACGCTAAAGCCCCCGACACCAATGACTTCCTTAAGGCGACCGCCCTTGCTGCCGATTTTTCCGCTTTAGAGTTCCCAGTTCAGATCGAGAAACTTGACTGGATGATCGACCGTTGCGATGAATTACTACAACATGAAGGCGACTACAAAGACAGGCTTAAAGAGAAATTACTCGGCATCCTCGCACTCAAAGCCATGCTGGCCGCACACAACGGTGTCGATCCCGCGGCAGCATTGTCGATGCTCGAAAATAGAATTGATCAAATGTCAGCGTCACCGGCCGAGAAAGACGCCCGACAATATCTGATGGTAGGTACGTACATGAACCTGCTTGCGTCGAACTCAGATCTCGATTTGTCTGCTCAAGCCACTGCAGCGATCAGTGCGATCACAGAGGCAACTCCGGTCCCAACGGAGAAAGCGGTGGCCAGTTTTAACGCAGCTTTAAAGTATTACGAACGCAGCAAAGACAAAGTCGAAGCAGGCAATCTTGTAAGACTGTTGGGCAAACGTATGGCGTTGGCCAAAGAGAAGAAAATCTCGGACTTTGGCAATTCGTTAGTGGATTACACCCACTACTTTTCCTGCTACCAAGGATCCCTCAGCCAATCAAACTCAGGGAACACACTTGAATCCGAAACCACCCAATTAGAGATGCAGCTCCTCGAGACGCCGCCGTTGTCAGTGCAAACCTATAATGTGTTGATGAATGTTCCGCAAAGACATTTGCACGCCGGCAATCAACAGCGCGCTCGCAAGATCCTAGACCAACTGACGTCGGCCGCGTCTATCAGCGACGAACGAATTCGCGACGCGGTCCTTCCCAGACTGGCAAAATTCAAGACCCGCGTCGACCTTTTTGGCAGCCCATTTCCGTTCTCAGGTTATGACACCGACCAGAACCCCATCGAACTTCCAGATGCGGGAGAAACGCACATCGTTTTCGTGAACCCCCTCGAAAACAGATCTAAAAACGCCCTCAATCAAATCGTCAAATCACCGTTGCATGAGGGAGGTAAAACGTACTTGGCATCGGCAACAGGAATGTCAGACAAACAGGTGCGTTATCTTCAAAACCTGAGCCCAATTTTCACAGTGGTCGATGAGCCGACTGCCAAAGACTGGTTTGAGAAAAGTGGAATCGAAAAAGTCCCCTATTTGATCAAGCTCGATAAAGCAGGCATCGTACAAAGCCTACGTTTCCCATAGCTCTCAGCAGTAAATCACTACCGCGTTCTTAATTTTGAGAGAATCCCAGCGCTTCGATGAAATCCGATTTCCGCAATCGTTCGCCACCGTCGATTGACAGCACCGCTTTCATGTTCTCTTCGGTTTTGGCAATAATCCGCACGTTGAAATCACCGTCGATGAAGATCGCCCCCGCCTCCTCCTGGCGGCCCCACAACGACAAACCATCGGACGTTAAATCAGTGGGTTGAACGAAGTGGTACCCCTCGGGAACTCGGACATCCAAGGCGATCGCCGTCTGGTCGCGCCGGTCGGTGATAGACGAAAGTTTTGCCGGCGTGTCTCGGTCGGGGAACATCCAATTCGCATTCACGGGAAACATCGGAGACATCGGATCTTGGATTCTTCTGTCATACAACGCCGGTAAAATATAAGCGTGCAGCCGCCGATTGGCTTCACTGTCCCAAGCCGACTTAAAATCAAACCGATTGAAAATCCTCTGCCACCCCAACAACGGAAGAAGCTCTGCCCGCCAGCTGTATGTGGCAGATTCGGGGTCTTTCTGATGCCGAAAATTTGGGGCCGGGAGATGGCCATGCAAGCCTTCATAAGTCTTCAGCGCGTCGGCGACGTCCTTCATCTTTTTCATCCGCGTACGCAGGGCTAATGTTCGTTCAATGTCTTCGACTCCTGCTTTGAGAAATTTTCCGAAGTTACGGGGCCGAGTGAACTCGGATGTAATGATGTCGTCGTCACTACGAACCTGGTATAGACCAGAGGCCTCAATTTGCCGGCTGATTTTATTGAGCATCGGCAGGCTTTGAAATTTGAACATCCGTTTCTGCGATCCATACTGAAAACTAAACAGCGTCAGTAATTGCCCAATGTTTCCCGAATCAAGTAGCTTTGACCACACCTCGGTAACCTGTTCCGCGGCGTCGGCGGAGCTCATTTTAAGGTCCGTCAGCAACAACTGATCTGCTGACAGCGATAACGTTGCGTCGAAATACCGCGCGGATGTTGGTAGCTGCAAAAGCGGTTTCATGTCCGCACCTAAAAACTGCGTCACCGTCGCCATGACGCCCTTGAGCGCCCCTCTGACGGGCTCAAAGGAAAGACTCAAGGCGATATCGACCTCTGGACCGGCCTTGGAAATCGCCTGCGCCACGTTTCCCCTTCCATCGGCCGACGCCAGCTTCTTCAACATTGCCTCGGTCCCTATCGCGACTTGGGTCTCAGATCGAACCTCGATTTTTGAACGCCATTGCCTGTCGCGGTCGTCTGTTTGCTCCAGATCGCGTTTCTTTATCACTTTCGCAAGTTCGTCTTTATTGAATGGCTCAAGAAATTCAACGACAAAAACCACGAAGTCAGATTCCTTTGCCTCTTCCGCCTTTTGGGCATCGGCAATCTCTCGGTCGCACAGGATCCAAATCGCCGACAGCTTGCTTGCGTTGGAGTTTTTATTCCCCAGATACGGCTTTAAAAGTTGCGTGATCCGCGTCCATTTCAACTCCTGCAAATCAGGATTTTGATAAATCTGAACCGCGTCAATCAGCATCACGGCAAAGTGATCCTCATGCAGAAACGATAACTCAAGCGTTCGATCTTTTCGTTGCAACACCAGCGGCGTGTGCTTCGTTGCAGGCTTGGAAGACTGAACTTTCCCAACGTTGTCGCCTGCGGTCCTCAAAGTCTTTGTCGAGGATCGCGGCGTCGCGATGGATGACGAAGGGTCACCGCATCCCAAGACTGCAAAAATCACCAAACCGATGCTCAGGCTCAAGGCGACGCTAGGCCCAAACTTAGGTGGAATTTTAGATTTCAAAAAATTACTCGCATCGACATCATTTGACGGCGACTCAAAATTGAAGAACTCAAAGTTTAAGCGTAGAAAACAGGGACGCTGCTTGATAAAATCACAAACTTAGCAGCGTGTATCATCTGCAAAAGGTGATTCTTGAACACGGTTTTGAATCGGTTTCAAGAAAACGGCAGGCTTATAAACACATCCTATTTTAGAAGTACTTTATGAGCAAGCAAGATAAAACCAGCGATCAAAGCCCACCGACCACGCCGACTTCCCCCACCACACCGCCTAGAAAGAACGAACCGACCGAGCAAAGCAGTTCCGTCAAGCAAAGCAAGCCCAGCGGTGAAAGCAAACTACCTGAGAAACCCAAACGCCGAGGGAAACGCAAGCGTCGGAGTCGGTATAAGAAAGCTTCCGACGCGGTCTTCAAGTTAACGGGGATGGCTCTTTCTCGGCTGCTTTTTCTAACGGTCGGTTTTCTGCTGATCGGAGGACTTGTTTTCTACGTTTGGTACGCGGGTGGTGAATCCCTGCCGTCATCCATCGAAGCACCAACCGCTCAATTTGAATCGGGAGAATCCCAAGAGCAGGACTTCCTTACGGCCGTCACCATTCCTGCAAATTTTGCTGAATCGTCGTTGCCTGTTCGAATCGACAGAGTGAACTGGATGATCGAACGTTGCAACCATCTTCTCAATCAGGAGAATGACTACAGCGAAAAGATCGAGGAGAAGATGCTGGCGCTTCTGGCGCTCAAAGCAGTGATGATGGCCGAGAGTGACTTGGACCCGATCCCGTTTCTCGACAGTTTGAAAAAGCGCGTCGCGCAGTTCTCAAGCTCTGCGGCTCAAAAAGATAAACACCAATACTTGCTGGTGGTCACCTACATGACGGCGCTGGCCACCATGCCCGAGGCTGATTTTTATGACGACGCACTAGAAGCGATTAACGGAATCGACGCATCAACCCCTGTCCCACCGGCCACAGCGATCTCCTGCTACAACTCCTGCCTCAAGTATTACGTAGACAGCAAGGATAAAACCGCATCAAGCGAACTACTGCGGCAGATGGGCGAAAAACTTGCGATTTCCGATGTCCAGCGTCTCTCGGATTTAGGGCTGACTTTAATCGACTATCCAAATTTTTCCTACTACTATCAGGATTCGTTTAGCAAATCAAAATCCGGTATCGAGTTCAAAAAAGAAACTCTCCAGTTGCTGCAACAGATCCAGAAGACACCTCCCCAATCGGTGAAGACTTACGATTTATTGCTGACCGTACCGGAGCAATACTTGCAGGCCGGCAACAAAAAGGTCGCGGTTAAAATCCTCAACCAATTGACCGAGGTCGCCTCTGAAAGCAACTCAAAAATTCGCGACGACGTTCTCGAAAAATTAGACAGGTTGACCACACGCATAAATTTGGTCGGAGAGCATTTCTCCATTGCTGGCGTGGATGTTGCGGGCCGCGCGATCACCCCGCCCAAGAAAAAGAAAACGCTACTCATTTTTTGGGACCCCGATAGCGCAAGTCCTCATGATGCACTCGTTCGAATCGCGGATTCTCGTTTGTTCGACCGCTGGTCCACCGCTGTGTTCTTGGCGCCGGTGTCCGAAATCACCGTCGACGAGATTTTCGCCCTCAAAAGGAAGTACCCTAACTTCAAAATCACCGACGGTCCCACCGCGATAGACTGGATGCAAAGGAGCGGCGTTAATGATACGCCGTATCTAATCATCCTTGACAGCGAAGGCATCGTGCGACGATTGAACACCCCGTAACTTGCCCTCTGTAAGTTTCGTGCCCCCAAACGGGGCCATCGTTTTCCCCAACGGAGGTGCAAGCGTCTTTTAATGACGGTGGAAGATTAGGCGGCCGATTTCTGCGTCTGTTTGTTCGCCTCTAACGCAATCGACTCCGGCTTTGCCGAGGGCAAGAAGCGGTCCAGTTGCGGCCACAACAGACGACCATTCTCTTTAAAATATCGTGAGCGAAAGTAAAACTTCGAAAAGCACTTACCGTGCAGCTCTTTCACCTGATCAGCCGTTAGGTTCTTATACTTCATTACCGGTTGATAGACCGAATATCGCTGGTAGTTAAAATCAGCCACGTCGTCCTTGACTTCGTTGAAGAATTGAGTGCCAGGGTAGGGCGTCACGATGTTGAAGTTGGCATAAGTTGGATTCACCTTCCGCGCGTAATTAAGCACGTCGTAAATACTCTGCTTCGTATCCTCGGGAAACCCAACCATGAAACCGGCAACGGTGCGAATGCCCATGGAACGACACAGCCTGACAAAGTTCCGCTGTCGATCATCGTTGATCGCAACACGGTCGTACTTCTTGAGCGTATGCTCATCAGGCGTTTCGATTCCAATGGTGATGCTGGTCAGCCCCACCGCCTTAAGCGCCTGCAACGTCTCTTTCTTCATTAGGTCGACGCGCGTTTCAATTGAAAACTGCACGCGTTTGCTCAACCGTCCAATCTCTTCGGCCAGCTGCAACGCTTTTTTGCGATTCAATCCGAACAACGGATCACGAAACTTGAAAGACTCAAATCCGTAGCGATCAATGCCATGCTGCATTTCAGCAGCGACCAACACAGGATCACGAAAACGAGTCTTACTCTCGATCATAATGTACGGGCAGTAATTGCACTTGAACGTACATCCGCGGCTCTGCTGAATATAGGTCGACGGGAACCTCCAGAAGTCGTACAGGATACGGTACTTTTTGAACTCAAACAGGGACCAATCGGGCATCGGCAACGTGTCTAAATCGGCAACTACGCCAACTTCGAAAATTCTTTCATCGGTCTGCAAAACCTCATCCCATTTAAACAGCAACTGTTCAGGCTCTCCTTTGACCACCGTCACATTTTCAGCCTGGGTCTGAGCGATCGTATCGGCCATCGCATAGGCGACTTGACCCACGATGAGGATCTTGGACTTGGGGTATTGCGCGGACACTTTTTCGATCGTCTGCATCTCCAAATCCAGCGACAACAACGCGGGATTGAAAATAAATACGTCCGCCGGCACAATTTTGTCGACGCTGTACTGCACGTCCAACCCAAGCTGCTTCAGCACCGCCACTAGGTAGGCAAAATTCAACGCTGTCGGTCGTACGTCACGCTTGTACATGTGCCGGATGAAACGACTGCGCATCCCACCTGCACCGGTCGGCATGCCAACGCCCATTCCACCAGCAAAATCTTTTTGGACATCGTTGATCTGAGTGTCCCAGAGACATACTTTCATGGTAGCTTCCTGCCAATCGAAACCAGACACCGCAATCGGTGTTTTCGAGTTTCGACTTTCGTGTGTTGATTGTTGGAAATGTTTGAGTTTGAACCAGAGGGCTCATCCGAGCCTAAGCATGACCGCAATCTTAGCGGCATAGCACTCGTCGTGCCTTAAGCGACCTTCGCGTCACCATCGCGAGGAGCGATGGCCGATTCGGCTTTGGCTGATTCGGCTTTGGCTGATTCGCGTGTCACCGTCGCGTTGGCGGTGACGGTCCTGTGGTGAGGATGTCCCTTGAATCCTGCTGGGACGGGGCCTTCTCGGGTGTCGACGGGCCATTGCGTCGTCTCTAACTTGCGTCCCACCAACAGCACGCGCCCGCCACGTCCGACAAAGTATTTAATGCCGCGCCAAGAGATCGTGTTACCAAAGGTCGACGCCAACAGCAACGCCGCGGTCACCAAACCAGTAAAGGGACCGCAGAACATATCGAACTTGCGGGCTCGACGAAAATTTCGCCACGCATGAGCGTTACTCCGTCCGATGTTTTGGCGAATAACGGCCCGCGCCACTCCCAGCAGATATAATCCCGCCGATGATAACAGAGCCCAATATCCGATCGAATAACCTGCAGCCACCGCCAGGATGCCGCCGATCAAACCGCCCCAGAATCCAATCTGAGTTGTCACCACAACCACCATCGCACCCAGCCAATACATGGGCGAATACCGGCGACCGATCAGCAACTGTCGTCGCATGAACTCGGTCAACGTGGACCAATTAAATTCGACCACCGTCGTGCAAACACACTGTGGTTCGAACTCGATCTCCAATTTTGCTGTTTTCAATGCGCGACTGGCGACAAGATCATCGCTGAGCACGCCGGACCAAGCTTCTCGGATTCCGACGGCGTCAAAAATATTGCGATGAATCGCCCACGAACCGCCCCACACCAAATAGTGTTTTCCCCGACCCAAAAACGAAGCGAGCGCGTTGTTGATCGTACACCCAAGCAACGTCGGCACCTTTTTGTTTTTGGGAATCATCCAGCGGTATCCCGTCCGGGCACCAAGATTCTCGCGTCCTACTCGATTGACAATCCAGCGCAGCCACGTCGTTTTGGGGTTTGCGTCTGAGTCAGCAAAAACAAGAACATCGACGTCGATCGGAAGATCTTCGGTGGCCCGCCGGAGATTATGAACCTTTTGCCCGCACTCCTCCGTGCGACCGGCGATGACTAATTTCGTTTGAATGCAACGATTCTCTTTTTGTAAATTGCGAATCAGTTGTACCGCCGGATCGGTGGCGCGTTCGACAACAAAGGTGATCTCGAAATTGGGATGATCCTGATGCAAGAAGGCCGTCAGATTCTCGCGCAACTGATGTTCCATTCCCTTACACGGAATGATCACGTTGGCTCGCGCATACGTGTGCGTGCTGGGGGCCGGTTTCTTTTGGTGGACTCGCCAAAACCGATGATTCTCAGCAACCAACGTTAGAAATGCGATGGAATAAATCCAGCTGGCGACGATGCAAGTCACAGCTATGGCTACGAACGCAGTGGATATCATTTAAAACTTCTTTCCGACCTTGGAAAATTCTCTGCGCGTTGCTTTAACAACACTTCTAAGACACCCCGACTCATTCGGGATGTTCGCACCGCACCACTTGCTCAATACGAAACTGAACGAAGTGACACGCAAGCCTAACGGGTCCTATTCGATTTTTATCGAAGCTAACCGCGTCAAGCTTTAACTATTGTGACGATTTTGACCGACATGCCAAATACTTCAAATAGCAAACATGAGTTGCCAGCAGAATTGAATCGAAAATGCTTGGCTCTTGAAACCCTCCGCAGGCCCCACCCGACAAGAACAAAAACACTCATACCTTGAACCTGATAGCCAAACCCCGAGGCAGAAGCAGAAGCCGACTTTCCCGAGAGACTTTAGCGATTCCTGAAATAAATCACCAAAAGATTGTCCGCCGATCAAACTCCAATCCTCCATTTTTTCATGGGTTCAATGTTGGCACTGGATCGCCATTCTGATAATCTCCCGAAACGTCACACGCGTTGTTCAGCGACAGGATTGTCCAAGACGCGTGATGGCCTCGAATAGAGAATTGACCACCACGATCTGCGATCAAAGGATCGCCCGATCGACAAAAGGCGGTTGACGGAATGGATTCCTAACAACGGGTTGTTCTCAACCCACATTTGACAAAGGATGTCATTGATGGATGCTAAACGGGACTTCGACATGAACGTGCACATACGCTGGATGATTCGGCGAGACATGACGGAGGTGTTGGAGATTGAGCAAAGCAGCTTCGAGTTCCCATGGTCCGAAGAAGACTTCATTCGCTGTCTGCGTCAACGGAACTGTATCGGCATGGTCGCCGAGTACGATGAAAAAGTAGTCGGGTTCATGATCTACGAACTTCACCGCGACCAACTCCACGTGCTCAACTTTGCCGTCGGAGCGGACGTCCGCCGTCGTGGCGTCGGTCAGCAGATGGTCAACAAACTTTTGGGCAAGCTCTCTCAACAGCGCCGAAACCGGATCTCTTTGGAAATTCGCGAGACGAACCTCGCCGCACAACTGTTTTTCCGCAACCTGGGCTTCCAAGCCATTTCCGTGCTGCGTGATTACTACGATGATACGGTCGAAGACGCGTACGTGATGCAGTATCACTTTCAGCAAACAACTGATTCCGCCGCGCCCACCAACCGCATCGCAAGGCGACTGGCGGGTTAGCGACCACCACGTAGTTTGGACTCTCTGCCAATCCTGTTCGGCGCAAGGTTTTCTCTTTGGAGGACGGCTTGCGCCTTCTGCTTTTTTCACTGATATCATTATTGATGATCGAGAAAAAGTTTAAGAAGAAGGCAACCACCGAAGAAAGCCAGCTACGCCGATTCCGAGACCTTGTTGCAACGCGCAGCTTGCTCGAGGTCCCTCGCGGTGTCGGCCCTCAACGGGGCGAGTCAAATAATCGCAAGCTTTTCATGGACGAATAATGCCTGCTAGTTCTGATGTGGCTGTGCAACTCGGTCATCAACTCTCTGCGTGGCCTCCAGCAAACAAGTGACCTGCCGCGGTGCCGAGTACTGGCTTCCCCCTCCCCCGCGCTCAAGTACACTCCTGCGCCCGACACCAACTGCCAAACTCGAAATCATGCCAAAATAGATGAAGGCATACGCCGTGTTGAACAGGATTGGCTAAGCGACCACCCTATCGGCGATCTATTCAGCCACCGACCAAGTCCCGTTAACGCAATCGACTTTCGCCCAGTACGGACGTTTCAAGTCGAATCGCTGCCGCGCGTCTTCGAGCATGACTTTTCGCGATGGCCGCACGGACCCATTAAACTCTCTGCCCCTCCCGCCGATGCTGATCTCGCGACTAAAATCAATGAAATCTGGACTCAGCCAGAGCGTCATTCCAGTGCCTGCGCGAGGCGGATTGACGAAGAATGAATTCGAATTCGCTTCTTTGAGTTCGCCCGTGATCTTCAACGCCTTAATTTTTGTTTTCGCGTTATAGAGCTCCGGCCAAGTCGTATTTTTCTTCGGGAACCCGTGCAGTTGCACAAACCAAAAATAGTTATCCCACGGTCGAATTGATTTACACTCGAACTCAAATCCCGCACCACTTGGATAGCGCCGGCGTTGAACACGCATCCATTTAAACATTTCAGGAACGTTCTCAGCAAAACGTTCGTCCAATCGTCCCTTGTACTCAACCACGGTGCAATCGTTGCGTTGGTTGGTTGTCAACCAATTGTTCCAAGCCTCTTTGCAGTTTCGGATCCCGCCAATGTATTTGTCGCCCACAACCGCGTACACGGCCAGCGCATTGGCTTTGTTGCTGGAATAGATTTTTGGATACTTTTGAATGCCGGTGGCTGAAATTCCAATGATGCCGGCCCAATGTTCAGGATGAGCCAACCCCACGTCATAGGCAACGTCCGCCCCGATCCCGTGTCCCTGCAAAAACACCTGATCGCTGTCGACCGAAAATCGACGCATCGTTTCGCGTAAGGCCCGCATCACGATCTGGTGTTCGCGCGCCGAATATTCGGCTTTACGTTGGCCCTCTTTTCGCCAGTCAACCGAGACAACGATCGTGCCGTTGCGTGATGCCGGGCCGTGCAGCACGCCCAGCCCCTCGTTAAAGGAACCGCAGAAATGAGCCAAGTGATCTTCCGCAGACGACGCGCCAGGTAGCGCTAACATCAGTCGGTAGCGTCGGTAGGGGCTGTATTCGTTGGGTAAGTGGACCAAACAACGATAACGATTGACAGCGGGATTAGCCTTAGAGCCGTCCACGGTCACTTCGAACTCGATTGGTTTCTTGCCATCGTAATCACCGATCAAGTCGTGCTTGAGCGGCTTCATTTGAGCCATCACGGAGGCGATGTACTTAGGTGATCCGCTTTCGAACTTCTCCAGCTCTTTTAAGATGGATTCGCGCCTGCCAGTTTCGTTGCTGATTAAATATTCTTGAACTAGGTCGCGCACCTCAAATAACGACTGCGCGACAGCCCAGTTATCAATTGCGTTATTGCTGCCCAAAATCCAACCGCTGATCGCCAGCGCGATGGACTGTTGCTCGGTCTGAGAGACGTCTTGTGATAGGCGTTTAAAGCCATCCAATCGGAGAACATTTGAATCGTCCAGATCCGTATCGATTTCTGATTCGAAGCGTTGCAGCATTTGCGATTGGGCATCCGAGAGTTGACCATCGGGAAGGTTGCGGAATTTGGAAAGCAGATTCTTCACCAACCGTTTCGACTTTTTCTGTTCCTCCTGCTGTTTGTCCAACTCCTCCAGCTGGAAATCTAGGTCCGCCAGTGTCTCGCCTTCGACGCCGTCGCGATTGATATATTTCATCCAGAGTCGCGCCAGTTTAGTTTGACCTGACTCAAGCATCAATTTTATTTCATTCAACTGTTGTTTGGCGAACTCTTGGCGGACGCGCACCCGATTTTCTTCAACGCGCTCCTTTTCGTCTGGGAACAGTATTTGAATTCGCCGTAGTTCATTATCGGCCTCCTGATAGCGACCGGCTTGGATGAAGAAGTCGACGATTCCCAAATACGGAGTCAATCGCGCGCGATCCTCGATGGAGTTCTCTAAAACGCTCCTCAATACGGGAGATGGAACCGCCCCGATCGCTAGGCTCATTTTCCAACTTCGGGGCGCCACCGAAGCCCCGCCCACCAGTGCTTCGACCTCGACGTAACGTGGCGTAACTTTGGTGATGCCTTGGACGAATTGAGCTAAACCGAACTTTTTCTTTTGCACCGTGAGGATGCGATGCCCTTCATTGGTAAACGCCGACGCGCCGGCAAACGCGAAAGCGCCCGGCGGTCCGTTGTAAACGCGCTGCCAGATGTCTTTTGTGAATTCGGGTTGTTCGAAGTTTACGACGGGGCCGCCGATCCGCTGGCGATTGACGAAAGTGCGTGTCAGCCCATCATCGATGAAGACGATGCGTTTGACGGCCGCCGGCATAGAATCGCCCACCTGTTCGCTGATCGCTGCCACATTGTTGATCTCGCCGATGTACTGCAACGTCGATTTCATCGTGATGACTTTGTCACGTTGGCCCAGCGCAGTGCTGGATGAGTTCACCAGAGCGGCGACATAAAAAATGGCGATGGCAAATTTAGAAAGAGATCGCATATAAGTAGGGCCGGTTCCCACCGGCCATCATCCTGCTGAGCGGCAGGGCGCTAGCCGCTGGTTTGTTAGCCTTGCCTTTTCTTTGTGTTTTGGTCATCCGGTGGGCACCCGCGGCTAGAACTCAATGGCACTCACTTTAGTTTGGGTGGCGCGTCGAACCCGAACCGTAGATTTGGCTCTTAGCCGAATCGCCCTTCCGTTTCGGTCGGGCTAGGAGCCAAACCTACCCGAGGCAAGCCGCTTCGAAGTAAGGTTGAGTTGCAAAAGTCGTTAAAGTGAGTGCCATTGGGCTAGCGCCTTGCGGCTCAGCGGCCGCTACAAAATTTCACGTTTGCGATTAATGTAATCCCAAACGACAAAACGATCCAGATCACCACCTGCGGTAAAAAACACGCGGCCCTTAGTCGATTCACTTAAACGATGTGCAAATCGGATATCTTCTTCGGACTGCGACCAACTGGGTACAAGAAAAGTATTGATCGTAATGCCTTCTTGAGCACACAACATCCCCTCACGCATCGTTGCCTCTTCTGTCACGCGATGCGGCGGATAAAGCATGTACAACGTCGAATCCTCAAAATGAGCCGTCGGTAAACCATCGGTGATCAGCATCACTTGCCGGTTGGGTGTATTTTGAGTCGACAACAACATCCGTGCCAATCGCAGAGAATGTTGGATGTTCGTGAAGTGCTGATGCACCATGTGCTCGCTGACCTCGGGACGGCTCATGTCGACCTTCAGCTGCACAAACGGATCGTGAATGGTGACGTGCTTTGGCATTAGGTCAATGATTTCGCCCTGTCGACGGATCTTGCCAAAGGTGTACATTTCGATGAAGTTCAAATAGTCGCCGGGGTATTCACTGCGAATCAGCCCGTCCATCGCCATCGCCATGCGTTTGACGTTGATGTACTGGCCGTCGTAACGCATCGACCCGCTCATGTCCATGATGATGACGGTTGCCGCTTTGGGGTTGTTACGAGTCTTGTGAATTTCTATGTCCTCGGCCTTGAGCCGGATCGGTTGCTGGCCGTTGTCTCGAATCAGGGCGTTGATGAACGACTGCGGGATGTCCATCTGAGTTAAAGAGTCGCCGAATTCGTAGGGTTTGGTCTGCTGAAGTTCCACCGCGCCTTCGCCCTGCACGTTGTCTTGGTGGCGGCCGGTGTTGGACGCCTTTAAATGGCTGAAGATGCGTGAAAGCAATTTTCCTTGGAACGTCCGGTAGGCTTGGGGTGTGATCTCGTAGCGACCGTCCTTCTTGTTCAGCCCCTGCCGCTGAGCCATGTCCTCGATGTAGTCGTCGATCTGTTTCTTCATCTGCTCCAGCGAGTGCATCGTCTCGTCGTCCAAGAATTCTCCCAATTGCTCCATGTCCAACACGGCCAGCTGAGCGTTCTCTGCCGCTTGTTCGATCTGCTCCAGCATTTCGTCGATCTTTTCCAATTCCTCCTTGATCTCAATTGCTTGAGGGACCGTCATCGATTCATCGCCGGTGAAGAAATATTTCGCCGCCAGTTCATCGACTTGATACTTGTCACCCAATTTGCCCATCAGGCTCATCATGTGGGCGGCCAGTTCAGATCCGTCATCGTTGACGCGATACCAGAGATTTTCCAAGTCGTACAATTGCTCCCGATTGACGGCCTCTTTATAGGCGGCTCGGAGTTCTTTGGGGATCGTTTGCTGCTTCGCTTTTTTGCGAAAGTCCTTTTTCGCCTTCTCTTGAACGGTTTTGGTTTCGTAAGTCTCCAAAATCTTTCGTTTGCGATCTTCGAGCAGCGCTTTGATCATGTCGAGGCTCGGCCCCAAATTTTTGAACTGCTCGGGGTCGAGCTTTATCGCGTTGGCCAGTTCTTCTTCGGTCAATTGGCGAGGCGTACCGTAAGCCATCATCTGGTCCATCAGCGGCGAAACCATATCCGGCATCGGTTGCGTCGGCGATGGGAACTTCATCGGATCGTACTTCGTGTAAGTGTGAAGTACTCCGCCGATTTTCTTTTTATCGCTCATGTTAGTTTCCGCCGGTTATTGATCTTCGTGATCGTCAATAGTTTGTCGTACCAATCGTTGATGGAGTAGTGGATCTTGTTAAAGATCCTGAACTGCCATTGGACGAATTTATAACGGGAAATGGAGAAGCAACGAGGAGGTTTAACAACACTCCACTACCAGAGGTTTTCTCCTTTGCGTTGCCTTTGCGTTGCTTAAGTCCGTGGAACCGTGTCCCCATGAAAAAAGCCACCGTTAACACGATGGCTTCTTTGAATTCTGATTCAGCACTTGTGAAGATTAAGTGCTAAACGAGTTGCCGCAACCGCAGGATTTTTTTGCGTTGGGATTGTGGAACTGAAAACCGCGTTGCTCGATGCCCTCGTAGTAATCGACGGTAGTTCCTTCGAGGTACAACGCACTCTTGCGATCGACGACGACTGGAACGCCGTGTTGCTCGGTCTTCATGTCGTTGGCTTCGTCGTAGTCAGACGCGATATTCAGGCTGTAGCTAAATCCGCTGCAACCACCGCCAGCAACACCGATACGCAAGGCTGCGTTATCGTCGTAGTCGCCTTCGGTGATGAAGCGCTGAACTTCTTTGGCTGCAGTCTCAGTAATGGTCACACTCATTTATATACTCCGGCAATTAGAAATCGGCTGTGCTTTTACAACCAATGAAATTTCAACTTGATTTGATTCGCTATCGTCATTTTTCGTAAGGACAGATTAATTGTCCAGTGCATTTGGCGAAAATGCTTCTAAAAGGTCTGATTTGCGGCCATTTCGCCAACAATAATCTGCGTTAAGCCATTTCCCGTAATTTTTTCACGGCCGCAACGATCAGATTCGCAGATTCTATGATTTCGCTTTCGGTGTTAAATCGTCCAATTCCAAATCTCAGGCTACTGTGAATCTGGTCGTCAATCAGCCCCAGCGACCGCAGCACGTGGCTGGGCTGGGGCGCCGACGCGGTGCAGGCACTCCCGGTGGAAACGGCCACCGTATCGACCATCGTCATCAACGAATGAGCATTGATGCCTGGAAACTGGCAATTTAGATTGCAGTACAACCGTGTTTGATGCTGATCCAATGGTTGCCCATTGATGGGAAGTTCGCCAAGTTCCTCCGTCAAACGTTGGTAGAGCAAATCCCTCAGTCGGCCGATGCGATCAGGTTCCAGCAAATTGTCAATTTGCTGTGCCGTCTTTATGTCGCCGCCAGTCACTGAAATCTTACCTGCCGAATCATCTTGGGTGACCGACTGCCCGCATAGTTCCTCGGCGCACAGTTTTAGCGCGGTCGCCATGCCCACAATGCCTGGCACGTTGAGCGTTCCGCTGCGGCGGCCGGATTGTTGACCGCCGCCATCAATTTGGCTGCGTAGTTTAATTCGCCGGTCGCGTTTGCGTACAAACAGGGCACCGACGCCTTTGGGGCCGTAAGCTTTATGAGCCGAAAAGCTCATCAGGTCGATGCCCAGCGCATCCACGTCCACCGGCAGCTTCCCAACGGCTTGGGTTGCGTCGCAATGAAAGACGGCTCCGTGCCGATGGCAGATTTCCGCGATCTTTTGAATCGGCTGAATCGTTCCAATTTCATTGTTGCCCATCATGATGGACACTAGCGCCGTCTGGTCGCTGATGGCCGATTCCAAATCTTCGATCGAAATCAACCCCGCGTCCGCAGTCCCCCACTCGCCAACGGGTAACTGAGTCACATCGAAATTCAACTCGACGCCCAGTCGCTCGAGAGGATCAAGCACCGCTTTGTGTTCGGTTTGAACGGTGATGATGTGGCGGCGTTTGCTGTTGGGATGGCAGATGCCTCGGATCGCCAGATTGTTTGACTCCGTCGCGCCGCTAGTGAAAACAATTTCGTCCACTGCGGCATTGATAAATTCAGCGATCGCGGATCCCGATGCGTGAACCAGATCGTGAGCGTCCATGCCGAATTCATGCGTGACACTGCCGGAGTTCCCGTAGTCGGTGTCGAATACAGGAATCATGGCTTCGACAACGCGCGGGTCAACGCGCGTGGTCGAGTGATTGTCTAAATAGATGATCGAGGATGCCATGTGGCGAATGTTAAAACAAGGGAATGAGTAGGGCCGATTCCCACCGGCCGCGTCGGGTGAAGGTGGCGCTGGCCGGTGCGAACCGGCCCTAAAAACAATTTACCAAAAAGCGCTTAAAGGCAAAACTGCGACCAGGGTTCAAACTGATCCAATCGCGCCATGATGCTTTCAATTGGCTCGAAACCCGAACCTTCAATCTCGACTTCGTTCGCGGTTACCTCTTCAGTGGCGACATCGAAAATATGGACGACACCTAAGTGGACTTTGCCGACTTCGTTTTGGTCATCGTTTATGATTCCGACACAATGTTGATCGAAAGAGCATTTGATGGTGACCTCCTCATCCAGTTCGCGCTGCATGCCTTTGTCGTAAGGCGAATCATCATCGGCGTCGACCGAGGAAATATGGCCGCCGATGCCAACGCTGAATTTGGCATGCAGGCGAGCTTCACCGCCGCCTTTGCCGCGCGCGTATTGAAAAAGGGACACGCTACCATCCTGAGCAGTATGGCGAAAAATGCAGTAGGGAATCAGCTGTTTGAAAGAAGGATCCTGTTCCATCTTGTCGCGCGGAAGATAATCAGTGACCTCCGGATCGAGGATCCGGTGGAGGTACCGCGCGGTGTCGGCGCTGAAGCCTTGGAAGTAACCGCATTCCTCAAAGACCGAGGTTGGAATGACTAAAATTTGTTCTACTTCGACCGCTTCCATTAGTGCCTCGTGTGTCTGGGCTGTTGTTGTTTTGACAACCTAAATCGTAGTGGATTTTGTTAAAAATCCCAGCGGGTGGTTTGAAGTTCGTTTCGACTGAGAGCCAAAACTGCGGGCCGCGCTTTCCCAGACTTACGTAGATTGGGCTCTCAGCCCAATCGAATTTTTAATCAGAAAAACAAATCCGCTTGAAAACGTTTCACCGCCTGCACGACGGTTTCGAAATGTAGGTCGACGATCTTGTTGACGTCCTCAGCGTATCCGCCGGCCATGCAGGTCGTGATGGGGATCCCGCGATCGCCGAAGAAATCAAACACGATCCGGTCGCGATCCCGCAGTCCCCCTTCGGTCAAGCTCAGCAGTCCCAAACGGTCTCCTCTGAACGGGTCCGCACCGGCCAGATAGAACACCATGTCAGGAATAAGATCCCTCGAAATTCGGTCCAGCGTCTGATTCAGGCTTTGCAGATAGAGTTCATCGCTTGCCCCCGGCGGTAGCGTAACATCGAAGTCGCCGTCCGTTTTTTTGAAAGGGAAATTTTCGCTACAGTGCATCGAAAACGTCGTGATCGAATCATCGGCGCGGCCGATCGCGGCGGTCCCGTTGCCTTGATGGACGTCGCAGTCCACGACCAACGCCGTTTTAATTTTGCCCGCCTGTTGCAGCGTACGGATCGCGACGCACACGTCGTTAAAAACGCAGAACCCCTGTCCGGCATCGGCGAAGGAATGATGCGTGCCTCCGGCCAGATTAAATGCCATCGAAGATTCGGTCGCTGCAAACGCGGCCGCGATTGTCGCGCCGGTGGACCTCCGCGAACGTTCCACCATCTTTTCAGACCAAGGGAAACCGATGCGCCTTTGTTCGATCTTGGAAAGGTTGCCTGTCTTTACGCTTTCGAGATACTCCGGCGTATGGACCAGCAGGAGCTGCTTGTCCGTGGCGGCAGGGGGAATCAAAAGTTCGACGTTCAAGTCGGAATGGATGATACGCTCACGCAGAAGGCGGTACTTGGACATCGGGAAGCGATGCCCCGGTGGCAATGGAAGCTCAAAGGTGTCAGAGTAAAAAAGCTTCATGCTGTTCATCGTTTAATGATTAGCCGGCAGAAGCCGGTGTTTAAGCCGGCCCAAACGCGGTCGCCTGCCGGCTTGTCGTTAAACGAAATGACGGGCACCAAGGTTTTTAGTTCAATGATCGGTGAGCGTTCTGAAGCAGCGCGTCCGCCTGGTCGAGACTTGTGTTGCTGGTGGCTTCGGCAAACGCGTGTTCGGTCTCCCAAACGACAACCTTGGACATCCGCAAATCGTATCCCTTGATCTGTTCGATCAGTTTCGGCGAAACTTCCTTCAACAAGTAAATCGCCATGTTCTCGGCCGTCGGATTATACGGAAGCAAATACAAGCGATGCGGTTGGACCTGCTTCAAGGCTTGGATCGCATTTTCGTCGGCGTCCCACAACACAAATCCATGATCCCAATTGTCGTCGATCCAGCCTTTAAACAGTTTATTGACCACTGAAAAATCGACGACGCGCCCCAGCGCATCAATTTCGTTGCTGGTGATATGGAATTCCACGATGTAATTGTGCCCATGCAAATTAGCGCACTTGCCTTCATGGTTCAGCAGCCGGTGTCCGGCACAGAATTTCACCTGCCGCATAATCGTAATGGCCATCGTCTCTAGCTTTCTGTTGACGGTTGATCGTCGCTGATTGATTGTTTTTGTTTGGCGAGCTTTGGGTTCTCTAAATGCCGTTTTGCGTCGCGCTGCGTCTTTTTTTGAAGATTCTTTTCAAGGGCAGCCGTCAGGTCGACGCCGGTTTGGTTGGCGATGCAGATTAACACAAACATCACATCCGCTAATTCGTCGCCCAAGTCGGCATCGGATTCGCCCGATTTGAAACTTTGTTCTCCATATCGGCGGGACATGATTCGTGCCACTTCGCCCACCTCTTCAACCAGTTGAGCCAAGTTGGTAAGTTCAGAGAAATACCTGACGCCTAACGTCTTTATCCAAGTGTCGACTTTCTCCTGCGCTTGAGCAATGGTCACGCCGTTGTTCTCAGACTGATGATTCACTGCACTGATGCTTTGCGATAGTCGATGATGGTTGGTAAGGGTGTGCTTGGGCATTTCGCCAGTTCGATTATATTAACCGGATTGTCGCAAGATTTTAATCGCTAATTTTTGTCTTCAGTATTGTTTCCGTCCGCTGTCTTTGATTCTTGTTGATGCCAATCTATGTCAAAACCAACTATCGTTACCTGTTTTCCGCTCAGCGATGGACAAGTTAACCAAATCCGCGCCGCTGCCGGCGACCGCTACGACGTCATTGCTGCGGCCCAAGAGGATATTCACGAACTGATTTTCAAGGCTGACATATTTTGTGGGCACGTAAAAACGGTGAAGCCGTTGGATTGGCAAGCCGTTGTTGATGCCGGTCGTCTGAAATGGATTCAATCTTCGGCGGCGGGGTTGGACCACTGCTTGGCTCCGGCGGTCATTGATTCTCCCATTGTTGTCAGCGGTTGTAGCGCGTTGTTTGCGAATCAAGTCGCCGAAACCTCGATGGCGTTGTTGATGGGATTGATTCGTCGGCTGCCTGTCTTTTTTCAGGCTCAGAAGAATCGCGAATACGTCCGCCGCCCGACAGACGATTTGGTTGGGAAAAAAATTGGCATTATCGGTTTCGGTGGTAACGGCTATCGAATCGCCAAAACGCTCAGGTCCATGGTCGACGAAATTATCGCGACGGATCTTTTCCCCGAGGCCGAACAGGATGCCGTGAAGCAGGGCATCGTGAAAGAGATTTTGCCGGCGGACCAACTGGAAACGCTCATGGAGACCTGCGATGTGACGATCGTCACACTGCCACTGTCGGCGGCGAATGAGAAACGGATCGGTGACGTACAGTTTCGGTTGTGCAAACCGGGGGCCTATTTCATCAATGTCGGGCGGGGCAGCGTCGTCGATCAAGATGCCCTGATTAAACATCTGGCCAGCGGTGCTTTAGCCGGCGCAGGCTTAGATGTGGCCGATCCCGAACCTATTGAACCCGATTGCCCTCTGTGGGATATGAGCAACGTGATCATCACGCCTCACGTGGGGGCCCAATCTGCGTGGCGTGTGCCAAAAACCGTTGATTTCTTTTGTGAGAACCTGAACCTGTTTGACCGGGGTGAAGAATTAATGAACTCAGTCGACAAAAAACTAGGTTTTCCTCGTCCCGAAAACCGAGTTCGGTTGGGCGGAAAGTGGTAGCCTGCCGTCGAGTTTAGGTCGCGTAGGATTAAATGACCGCACCTAGTACAATAAAGGCTCAATCACCTTAGCTGCTTAGAAAAAATGACTATCGACGAAGAAGAAAAATCGCTTTTCTTTAACACCGGGGACGAACTGTCTCAGACGGTTTCGCATTTCCAATCGCCGGTTCCCTCGCAGAGCCATCATTTGGTGAATCGCTATGACGAGATCGTCGAAGGTAAACGGCACAGTTGGACGACTCACCTGCGGTTGCTGCAGAAATTGGGAGAGGGTGGCCAAGGCGTCGTTTATCTGACCGAGCGACGCGGCGCTGACAAATTCACGCTGCCGGTTGCGTTGAAGGTGTTTTCGCCAGAACGCTACCCAACGATCAAGGACTACGAAGACGATATGTTTCGGATGGCCGCCGTCGCGTCTAAGGTCGCGCGGATTCAGCATGAGAAATTGTTGCAGGTCGAAAATTTTCTGGATCATGAACAGATTCGGATGATGGTAATGGAGTGGGTTGAGGGCTACGATCTGCGTCGGTTGCTGACGCCCAAAATGTTCGGCATTGTGAAACAGCGCGTCAGCGAAAAACGTTGGGATCACATCAATGACGTACTGGTGACGTCCGGTCCGGTGCAGCCTCGTTTCAAAGCCGGAGCGGCGGTCGCGATCGTGCGCGATTGTCTGGAGGCGCTCGCCGCGATGCACCGAATCGGGATCGTTCACGGTGATGTAAAACCTGGAAATGTGATGCTCAAACGTTCGGGCCATGCGAAGCTAATTGACATGGGAGCCGCGTTTGAGATTGATAAACCAGCTGCACGCCGAACCTGCACACCCGTTTATGCCGCGATCGAGGTTTTAGAAGGGAAGCAAAACACGCCACAGAGCGATCTGGCCAGCCTAGGATATGTGACGTTGGAATTGTTGGCCGGGCGGCCTCTTTTTCCTGATGCACGTGGCCTAGGGTCGTTGCTGAAAGCAAAACATGCGCTGATTAATGAACTGCATCTGGTGTTGCCCGAAGAAGTCTACTGCAACGATTTGCTTGTCTCGTTCTGCCGCGGATTGATCAACCCGAAAATGAACGAAAGATTCCACAGCGCCGAAGCGGCTGATTTCTTAGAAGAAGGTGCCGCCGCGTTTCACCGGCAGCTGATCAAAAATGATCTGGCCAGCCAATATGAGAATGATATCCGGATCTGGGTCGAAGAGTTGATCGAGATATCTTCTGGCGATTACCGAAGCGATGGTGATGACCAAATTGGATAGTTCACGAGCCGGCCGGTCCAGAGTTCGGTAGTCCAATCGTGATTACGTTGTTGCCGTTAAGAAGTTGGGGGCGTTGGCAGTTTAACTCGCCAGAAATGTCTTTTGATGCACGCGAATCAGGAATTCTGGCGAATCCCACTACTACCCCAAAATCGAATTAGGACTGCGCGTTGAGCTTCACGGCGTTTAGCGATGCTGTTCCCGCGACCTCTACCCAATCAAAATATCGCGCTCTCTTAAGGCGCGCGTCAGTTGAGCTGCCGATTCAAACAGGACCGCGTCGATTCCCTCTTTGACGGCCGCTTCCACATTTTCGGTGCGGTCATCGGTGAAAAAGATGTTTTGCGGATCTACGCCCGCCGCGGCAATCGCGTCGGTGTAAATCTTTGGGTCAGGTTTCATACTTTTGGACTGATAACTGGTGATCTCGGTGTCGAAGAAATGGCTCAAGACCTGGAAATTACGTTTGGCCGCATCGAAATGAGCTTCGCAAGTATTGGACAGGATCCCCAGTGGCATGTTGGCCGTCCACAGCTGACTGATCACCGGCACGATGTCGCTTTTAAGCCAGAAGATGTCGCCGCAAGCATCGATGAAGGTGTCGAGGTCACATTCCGCATTGGCCGCTTTGCAAAATTCCTCATGGAACTGCTGGCTGTTAAGCTCGCCGGTCTCATATCGGTTCTCAAGATCACTATCGAACATGTGCTTCTGCACGTCGGCGGCGCCAACCGAAGCAACACCGGCGACGTTGTCCACCATCCTTTGATGAGTGAAATTGAGGATCACATTACCTAAATCAAAATAGACAAACTTGATCTTTGACATGACACGCGTTTGGGGTGTTAAATTTCTTCGAACGTTTACACGGGGCCTCGCAGAGCGATAATTTAGTCTTACCGCCCGCTGGGATAAATGCCCATCTCGGAGAAAACGGTATAATAAGATTCGTTGCTGGTCGCTGTTTAAAGGCCAAACTCAGTGGAAGCACGCAAGCACTCTCATATCACCTGAGAAGAGGGCTCGCGCCCTTTCGCTACGCGGCGTATCAATTCGAAAAAGCTTATAAGGAACATCGTCTCGCATGTCCAACGACACTCAGACCCGAGCCACGAATTTACAAGAACTTATCGACGGCGGATGGAAGTCCAAAACTGTCAAGCAGGAAATCACCGACAACTTTTTGAAAAAATTGGCCGCCGGTGATACGCTCTATCCGGGCATCGTCGGTTACGAGAACACGGTGATCCCAGAAGTGAATATTTCGCTGCTTTCAGGGCACGACATGTTGTACTTGGGAGAAAAAGGCCAAGCGAAAAGTCGCATGATGCGGGGCTTGGCTGAATTTCTCGACGATGCGATTCCCTATCTGGACATCCCCGATTGCCCGTTCCATGAAGATCCGTTGAATCCAATTTCGACTGCCGGCAAAGCGTTCGTGGCCAACCACAGCCCTGCCGATACGCCGATCGCTTGGTGGTCGCGCGAAGACCGCTACGCCGAACGGCTGGCACCGGGAACGAAATTTGCGGACATCATTGGTGAGATTGATCCGGCGAAGTTGGCCGGAGGCGTCAGTATGTCCACCGAAGACGCGCTGCACTTTGGTCTAATTCCGCGCATGCATCGAGGGATCTTTGCGATCAACGAATTGCCCGAACTGGACGAACTGGTGCAGGTCGGTCTGTTTAACATTCTCGAGGAACGTGACGTTCAGATACGCGGCTTTCCGGTTCGGTTTGAGATCGACGTGCTGGTTCTGTTTTCGGCCAATCCGTCAACTTACAACCGCAGCGGCAAAGTCATCCCGCAATTAAAGGATCGCATCGGCAGCATGATTCAGACTCACTATCCTGAGTCGCGTGATGCGGGTATCGAGATCATGGAGCAGGAGGCCAGTATCGACCTCGAGGGTGATTTTCCTGTGCGGGTGCCGTATTTCATGCGAGAGATCTGCGAACAGATCACAATTCAGGCGCGGAAATCAAAATACGTTGATCAGCAATCGGGCGTCAGCGCGCGGTTTTCGTTGGCCAACTATCGCACGATGGTGGCCAGTGCGCGGCATCGTGGCGTGATCTTAGGCGAGAATCCCGCGGTCGTCCGGATCAGTGATCTTTCGCATCTCTACACGTCGTCGCTGGGGAAGCTGGAACTTGATTTGATGGGCAGCCATCAAATGTCCGAACGCCAGGTGCTGGAGGGCCTGATCGCCGAGGCGATTGAAGTCGTGTTCAAGGAGTATGTTTCGGAACATGGCCTAGAGGACATCGCTGAGATTTTTGGCAAGGGCGTCCGCATTGAGGTTGGAGATTTGATTCCCTCTTCTCAGTACGCCGAACGGCTCAAACGAGTTCCACCGGCGTGGGAGAAGGCGTTTGAAGTGAACGCGTCTTCCGATGATGCGGTGCGCGCCAGTTGCGTCGAGTTTGTGCTGTCGGGATTGTACGCGATGGATAAGATCTCGCGCGGTCAATCGCACGGCCAATCGTCGTACGAAATTTGAAATTCCGGTAATGGACCAGGCAACGAGTCCTGCAGTTCCTCTACCCCCGCCGGACGCGTTGCCTCGTCCACTACAAAACGCCGGCCACACTCATGATTTTCATGGCATGGCGGCGGTGAATACGCATGTGGGCGGCGGTCCAGCAGTTCCACTGGTGGGCGTTCATCGGGCCCAACCACGGGTGCCGGAATACTCGCCGCGTTTTTGAGCTGCCTTTGGACTGAACCAAGCGCAGGTAATCGCCGGAACTTGTTTCGAACTGACTGACGATTGAACCATCCACGTCCGCATCAGGTTCATAAGCGTCCTCGGAGAACGTGCCTCGGATGGGCTGATCATCGGTCAGCACATGAATCAGTTTGATCATGTCGCGGTTGAACCGGTCCAGATGGTCCAAAATCATGATCATCGACCACTCGCAGCTGCAGGGTTCCATGCCCATCAGCCGCGCGACACGTACCGGTTCGGCGGCCCGCGCAAAATCGACATCGTCGACCAATTCGATCAAACGCGTTGCCTCGCCCGCGAACGTGCCCAATGCACGCCGCTGCGAAGTCACCGCCGCAAACTGCTTGACCGTCGTCCAATACCAACAGCGATCGTAGAAGGCGACTTGGTATCTCTTTCGGTCGTCTAGTTCCATAACCGTCACTTTCATGTTCCGGCAGTTGAACTACTTAGAATCGGCGGCTGGAACAATTTCCAACAGTTCAATCTCGAAATTCAACGTGCGGTTGGGGCCCAGCGGACCCGACATTCCGTAAGCTAAATCCGAAGGAATGGTAACTCGCCATTTGCTGCCAACGGGCATCGCTTGAACGGCCGCGTTGAAACCTTTGACAAATCCGCTGGCGCTGTGGGTGATGGGTTTGCCTTTGTCGACCGACGAATCGAATACCTTGCCATCGGTGGTGGTTCCGTGATAGTGCAGTTTGACTTTGTCGGTGGCCTTGGGGGTGTCGCCTTCACCCTGCGTTAGGATTTCGTATTGAACGCCGTTTTCTAACTTTTTGACGCCCTCTTTTTTCTCGTTCTCTGCCAAAAACGCTTCGCCGTCGGCTTTGTTCTTCTCGGCTGCTTCGGCGACCAGTTTGGTTTGCTTTTCACGCATGACTCCCTGAAGCGAAGTCACCAACCTAGAAACTTCCTCTCGGTCCATGCCCAAGTCTTCGCCGTCGGCCGCCATCTTTGCACCTTTGAGAACTTGATCCATGTCCAGTTCCAAGCCTTGGCGTTTCATGTCAAATGACATCTTTCCGATGGCGTTATATCCAAAAACGAGGCTGACCTTTTGAATCATGGTCGCTTCGTCGGGAGCGTCAGGCGTTGCCGCGGCATCGGTGGTGCCGGACCCAGATTCTGCCTTGGTGTCCGAACCGCCAGCGGTCTCACCGACAGTTTTGGGCTGGATGCCGATCCCGCCGGCGGCGGGTTGTTCCTGAGCAGAAGCAATCGAGCCAATGCTGGCAATAAGGACAGCGGCGACGGCAATTTTAAAAGCGCAATTTTTTAACATGGGTATCCTACAGGTCGAGCAAACGGTGGCTCGGGTTAATGGTGGCTACGAGACGCGAAAATTCAAAGTCCGATTATAGGCTTTGCCTGCGCACTCGGATAGGTTAGACGGCCAAGTTGCCGTGTACGCGGGGGGCGGGCTTTACTTTAAACGCAATTCCACCGGACAGTGGTCCGAACCCATAATCTCTGGGCGGATGGAAGCACTTTCGACCTGGTCCCAAATTTTTTCGTCGACCAAAAAATAGTCCAATCGCCAGCCAACGTTCCGGGCACGACAGTTCATTCGATAGGTCCACCACGAATAGTGCTCGGCCCCCGATTCGAACGCGCGAAATGAGTCTTTGAATCCGTTGTCGATGAACCGCGTGAAACTGGAGCGTTCCTCGTCAGTGAAACCCGCGTTGCGTCGATTGGTGGACGGGTTGGCAAGGTCAATGTCCTGGTGGGCGACATTGAGATCGCCGCAGAAGATAACGGGCTTCTTTTTCCGCCGCTTTTGCACAAAACTCATAAACGCATCGTCCCACTGGAGACGGTATTCCAATCGAGCCAACGCCCTTTGCGAATTTGGGGTGTAGACCGTAATCAGTTCGAAGTCATCAAATTCGGCCGATACGATTCGTCCTTCGGAATCGTGTTCTCCGATGCCCATGCCGATGGAGGTTTTTAACGTTGGCGTTTTTGAAAAGATGACGGTCCCGCTGTAGCCCTTTTTCACTGCCGAGTTCCAAACGCCTTCGTAGCCAAGGTCTGTCATCCAGTCGAGGTTGACCTGTTCGGGATGGGCTTTGGTTTCCTGTAGGCAGATGACTTCGGGTTGTTCGGTTTCGACAAAGTCTCGAAAGCCTTTATCCATCGAGGCGCGGATGCCGTTGACGTTCCATGAAATTAGCTGCATGTTGGATTGGGGTGTTGGAGGAATTTTTGTTTAGTTGCTAGTTGGGTGTTTAGGAAACGGGGGGGATCGCGCGCTTGCGATTGGGAGAATCGAACGACACTGCGAGGCTCCCGCGTCTGCCGGTTGCCGGATAATCGCAATCACGTTCAATGAAGCCCATTTTCGTTTAACGACAATCCGGCAGGCGACCGCGTTTGGCCCCGCCTAAACACCGACGCCTACCGGCTAATCGTTAAACTGATTAAGCCTTGTTCCGAGGCTCCTGACTACGCCTCGTTCCGAGGCTCCCCACCTGCCCCCTCGTTCCGAGGCTCCCGCCTCGGAACGCACTACTTACAGG
>CAYOZV010000017.1:17930-39913 GCA_964408465.1 uncultured Pirellulaceae bacterium | reverse complement strand
TGGCGGGAGCCATCCAGTTAGTGCGTTCCTAGGCAGAGCCTAGGAACGAGCGGTGCCAGCGGTGCCAGGGGCAAGCGTCTGGCTGTTGGGTGCGCTAGGCTGATCCCCCCAAATTATGCCGTTTATCCCGATCATGTCGGTATAAAACGGCTGATGACGGGTTGTTAACTCCACGCAAAGAATCAAAATGGAGTTGGAAATCAGCGTAAGCTAAACTCCTAAGTCTCCACCCGTTCCCAACTTCTTTAAACGAGCGATACTCAGCGTTCGAGTTCTAACGATGGCAATCAAAGCATCCTGCGGCAACTGTAAATCTTCCTTCAACGCAAAAGATTCGTTGGCGGGACGTACGGTGAAATGCCCCAAGTGCGGAGAGAAACTGAAGGTTCCGGGTGAGAAAAAAGGCGCTTCGCCCGCCAAAGCTAAAAAGAAAAAGAAACCCAAACCATCTGAGGGCACGTTCAACGTGATGGATGGTTTGCTGGACGAAGCCAAAGTTCGTACGAAGTCCAAAGGAGTCGTCTGCGATGACTGTGGTGCGGAGTTGGAAATGGGAGCTACGATCTGTATCGAATGTGGTTTCAACTTGGAAACGGGTTCTCGACTGCGTACCGATGCTTTCGACGACGACGCCGGCGAAAACGACTACGGTGCCACATCAGCTGAAAAAATGATGCGTCAGGCGGAAAAAGATATCGCAGAGACGCCGGTTACCGGAGACGATCAGGACTTTGGCGACGGAGCCGAATCGGTTGTCATCGCGGCCGTTGCGGGAGTCATTTTGGTGATTCTGATGGCGGTGGCGTTGCTGATCATCTACTTGATGGAGAATCTCTCCGATCAAATTCACTCGTCGTTAATCAGCTTCATCGCCTCGGTTGCCCTTGGTATCGGATGCATCGCATGGATTACGATCGTTGCGTTTTTGGTGAAGAAACAGCAAGGGATTATTTGCTTGGCGACGGCTGGGCTTTACTGTATCGTGTTCGGATTCATGCAGGGCAAGCAATTACTGTTGCCGACGATTGTGTTGCTGATCTCAATTCTGATCGCGTGTGCGTCAGGATTTTACTTTGCCAACTACGCACCGACCCCCGGGCAGTAGGCTGGACACCGCAGGTGGTGCCTCTTGTTCGCGAAACGTCGCCTGCTTGCGAGCAAACTGGCAGGGGCTAAACACGGTCGCCTGCCGGCTTGTCGTTAAACTGGACACCGCAGGCGGTGTCTCTGTGCGTGAAACTTCAGCTGCCTAGGAGCAAATGATCTGAGGATCAGGAGACGCTAGCATTTCTGAACCGGAATTCCTTAGATTCCGGAAATTTGGTTAAACCTACCCAGCCGTTAAAGTCGATGTCTCTCAAGGACGGATTCGTCTTTCATCACTAGGGTAGGATTCCATGCTCGCGAAAACATTAAAACTTGCAATCGTCGGCCTTCTGGTAGGCTCGACCACTTTCTGCGGCTCGACGGTCAGCGGACAACAGCTTCAACAACCGTCGCAGCGCTACCAGCCGACCGAACTGGCACAAATGCCTCCATCAGTTCACGTCGCCCCATCGCAAGCGGAACGAATTCCGGCGACCAGCTACAACTTCAGCGATCAAACTCCCGCGCCACAGCGTGGCGTAGACGATCGCTACATGGTTCAGCAGACGGCATATCAGCAGCCTGTCGCGTCGACCTCCGCCGAACCGGCGGTACCGGCAATTTTGGCGGGAGCTCCCGTTCAGCAAAAAGTTCAACAGGTTCAGCAGGCCGTCCAAAAATTGGCGTCGCCTGTACCGATGAAAGTTGAATCGGTTTCGCAAGCGCTGAATCAGTTCACTCCCAAAGCGGTTGCCGAAAAATCATTCAAGGACTTTGCTCCTGAAATGCAGCAGGTCATCAAAACGAATACGCCGCGTATTGCTCCTGAAGAAATCTCCAGTCAGCGCGCCGTTTTGGAAAGCCAACTGCGTGCCATCAAACAGCGCACCGCTGCTCGCGAAGCTGAATTGGCTTCGATGGCGAAACAGGAAGCTACACAAGCTGCCCAGGCAAACCGAGTCGCTCAAGCGGCACCTCAGAACGTCGCGCCTGAAGTAAAACAATCCATCTCTGCCGCAGTGTTGCCCGTCTCTTCTCAGACGCAGCCAAAGACTCAGACGGTTGCAAAAGACAATTTCTCCGCGTCGGATTTCGTTCGACAGATCAATGGGAAACCCACAAAGTCAAATCCTATCAACCAGGCTCAGTACGCAGCACCGCAAGACAACCAAACGATTCGTTCCTCTACCGATGTGATGGACCCACAGGTCCGCCGCGTGGCCAACAATGAGATTGCGTCAAGTTCTGCCGGTGGTAACGCTGCCATTCGCTTGGGCGCACCTTCGATCGAGGTCGAAACGTTTGGGCCTCGTTCCATCGGAATCAACAAGCCAGCCAATTACGAAGTGGTCGTTAAGAACAACAGTTCATCGCCTGCCGAAAGAATTTTAGTTGGAATCAACTTGCCTGAATGGGTTGAAGTTCAAAACGTCAATCTGACATCGGGGAATAAGGAAATCACCGACGGTAAAAACAAAGCACGTTTAGTTTGGACGATTGATCGCATTGACGCCGGCCGAACTCAGACCGCAACGCTTCTGGCTGTTCCTCGTAAGGCCGAAGGGTTCGACGTTGGCGTCGAATGGACTTTGGTTCCACGTTCAGGTAAAGCGAACGTGGTCGTGACTGAGCCTCGATTGCAGATGAGCATTTCTGGTCCTGCCGATGTTGAGTTCGGCGAAGTGGCTCGGTATCTGGTCACCGTCAGTAACCCCGGAACAGGAACTGCCGAAAACGTCACCGTCAAACTGCCCGAAGCACTCGGCGGCGAACGGTCGGTACTGGGCGATATCAAAGCCGGTGCCGAAGAAGTCTTCCAAGTCGAACTTTTGGCCCGCACCGCGGGGGAACTTTCGTTGATGGCTGCTGCGTCTGCTGACGGCGAAATTGAAGTCAACAGCGAACGCAAAATCACAGTTCGCCGAGCGAAATTGGACGTCACGATCGAAGGTCCGGCGATGAAGTACTCCGGCGACGTCGGTCAGTACACCGTTACGATGTCAAACAGTGGCGACGCTGCGGCCAATAAATTGATGGCCGCCGTCGCTCTTCCTACGGGAGCCAAATACATCGCCGGCATCGACTCAGTTTCGCCCATCGAAGACGGTGTTCGCTGGCAAGTCGGTCCTTTAGAGCCGGGACAAAAGCGCGAATACAAAATTCAGTGCCAACTTAACGGCAGTGGCGATTTGCAAATCGAATGCGGTGTCAAGCAAGGCGATTTGGCTGCCTCAGCCGCTTGTGTGACACTGGTCGAAACGGTTGCCGACCTCGTCTTGGAAGTCGAAGACCCGCGTGGTCCTCTGCCCACCAATAAGAATGTGCCCTACATCATCAAGATTCGTAACCGTGGAAGTCGCAGTGCGAAAGCCGTCGAACTGGTTGTTCAATTCTCAGAAGGAATCGAGCCAAATTCAGCGGAAGGCCATCAGCATCGAATCGTACCGGGGCAGGTCTTGTTCTCGCCCATCTCAGCGATTGAACCCGGCCAAGAGGTCAGCTACGAAGTCACCGCAGCCGCTCACCAGCAAGGAACTCACATCTTCCGTGCTCAGTTGACCTGCAACGACTCAGATTCTCGCGAAATCGCCGAAGGAACAACGCGTTTCTTCAGCCACGACGGCTCACCAACGCAATCGTCATCAACGGCGAACGCTTCGGACGCTGACTTTGGTGGTGGAGATTTTCAACGCTAGTCGTTGATAGGCAGAGTAAAAGAAATCAAAAACGCCGCTCGGCAACGAGCGGCGTTTTTTCTGTTATAGATAGTGGATCTTCCTAAAAGATCCTGCGCGACCAGTTGACCTGTGGCGGGATCTCTTCGAAAGATCCATGACGATTGAAGATCCACGAAGGTTTACAGGTGCGGATAATCTCGGGCAATTAGCCCGAGTTTCTTGGCCTCATCCCAAAACACTTTTGGAAGTTTCGTGTTCGCCAGTTCGACGTTCGAGGTCACTCGAGAGGGCTTGCTGGAACTGAGCGCGATTGACATCACCCCCGGAGGCGAAAGCGCGAACTCGACGCACGCGGCCGCCGGTTTGATACCGTGCTTCTCACAAAGCTTGAACAATGATTCGCGATAGGTCACGATTTTCGAATCCTCGGCATCGGCGGGATCTAGTTCGCGGTAGTCAAATGAATTCCCCCCGACCAGATAACCCGCGTGGAAAACCGCGCTGTTAAAGATGGTGACTTGGCGGTTTTTCAAATCCGCGACGAAATCCAATAGGTCTTTGGGGTGTCGAAGTATCGTGAGACTGTTGGCCAGCATCACCCAATCGAGTTTGACATGTTTGTCGATTTGGGCAATGGTCTTCCAGTCCTTGCTGCCGACGCCAATTTCCTGGCACTTGCCCTGATCGCGCAGCTGAGCCAGTGCCCTGTAAGCATCCAAGATGTCAGCGAACCGTTTGTCGCGATCATCACCATCGGTTGCCGCCGCGAGGTACTCGTCGGGATCATGGACCGATAGGAACTGCGAGCTATAACCATCGCCAAGGAGTTCTTCGCCTTGCTGCCAACATTCGAGGATGCCGTCGTAGCTGATGCACTGCACCGCATCATTCTTCAGCCCCACCCAAGCGCCAGGTTCAAACGTGGGCTCAGGAGTTGTTAGCGGAACCCGTTTCCAGCCCAGTTTGTTGCTAATGATGACTTTTTCGGGATCTGCTTTGATGGCTCTGAGGTTGTTTCCGATAACCTCCAGCGCCAACCCAGCACCGTATTTTCCAGCGGTGTCAACGACGACCGTTTCGCTTCCGCTGTTGAACCATTGCCGCGCGATTTCCAATTTAACATCGTCGGACAGGTCCACAAATAAATTACCCAAGGTGGCCGTTCCGAAGATCACGCGCGGGATTGGTGTTTGATTGGTGTGCATGTTGATTATCGCCAGTTTCATTGAACCTAGCGTGGGTACCATTGATTACGTGAATTTAAATACGAATAGCGTAGTGGATCTTGTCAAAGATCCTGCGGGGCAAGGGAGCATCTGGATCTTTCAGAAAGATCTACGACCGAGGAGCAAAGTCCCCATAAAATTTGATCCCGTATGCTGCTGTAAAATTTCATTAACGCGTTTCATCATTCCAGCACGAGTCGTCCGTGAATGAAAAGAAGTGAAAATGGCTTCAAAGGAACACCTTTGAAGCCACCATTGTCGCCGTTGCTCAACGCTACGCGCTGGCAGTTCGCCTAATGTTGATGAAGCCATAAAACGCTACCAGCAGAAAGCATAGAAAGGGCAGCACAAAAGAGGTCCCAACGGGATCCCCTCCGGGGCTGAGTGCTTGTTGGATCGGTCCGACCAAATTCTCGATCCATGAAACTCCCTTCGCGTCCATCAGCGCTCCTTGCAAACCAGGCATGATGGCTCCACCGACGATAGCCATGATGAGCCCTGCCGATCCCAATTTTGCATCTTCGGGAGTCAGACCATCAAGTGCGATGCCGTAAATGGTCGGAAAGCACAGCGACATACAAGCCGAAGTCGCGACCAAACAGTATAGGCCGGTCATGTTCTGAAGCGTTAATGTGAAATACACCAACACGGCAGCCAGGCTTGCCAGCAGCGCCATTAGCAGTGCCGGAGAAATGTATCGCATCAAGAACGTACAGATAAATCTGCTGGAGAGGAAAATGACCATCGCCACAATGTTGTGATTTTGGGCCGATGCCGCGGTGAGTCCACACAAGGTGACGCCGTAGTGAATGATGAAAGTCCAACACATAATTTGAGCCCCCACGTAAAATGCTTGAGCGATCACGCCACCGATGTATTTGAGGGTGAACAGCTTTTTAACTAGGGTGCCCAGCTTTATTTTATGGGCTGCATCTCCGGTGTTTGGCAACTTGCTGACCAAGAACAACACCAACACCGCCAGAACAACCAAGGCGAGAATCACATAAGGGGTTCGGATCGTGGCAAGATCTGCAATCTGCATCTCTTGAAACTTTTCAACACTGTTTTCTGAAAATGATTTCAGAGCACCATTGAGCAGCCCGTCACGTTCGGCTGGGGCCATCGTTGCGTATTCTGGATGAGCTTCCATCTCATCCGAGCGGAATTGTTGGGTTAACAGATTCGGGAGGATGAAATACGAGGCGACCGCCATCCCTGTTAGCGATCCCATAGGATTGAACGCTTGGCAAAGGTTCAATCGTTGCGTCGCCGATTCGGGGGGACCCATCGAAAGAATATAAGGGTTTGCCGCGGTTTCCAAAAATGCCAGTCCGCAGGTCAGAATGAAATACGCGATCAGAATCATCATGAACTGCATCGAATGTGTGGCGGGGATAAACAACAATGCCCCGATGACGTACAGCAGCAGGCCAATCAAAATCCCCGATTTGTACGATAGCTTCCTTAGGACCAAGGCGGCTGGAATGGCCATTAAGCCGTACCCGCCATAAAACGCAAGTTGTACCCTTGATGCTTCGGCGTTGGTAATCTGAAAAATATCCCCAAACGCTTTCACCATTGGGTTGGTGATGTCATTTGCAAAACCCCACAAGGCAAACAGCGACGTCACCAAAATAAAAGGAAACAGGTAACGCGTCGGTACTAATTTGTCGCTGGAGGCGTCCGCCGCGTCAGTCGTTTTGGCAACATTGGGTTCGTAAGGATTGGGGTCTTTTTCGTTCATGAACTTTCCAGTGGTAGTGGGTTAGAGAAAGAAAATGTTAGCTTCGTTGCAATTAGACAAACCTAAGCGACAGATTGCCAAGCCGGACTAAGGGGATATTTTAGTCGTTGAGATAGCGCTGTGGGTAAATCTGCCGCCTAAGTGAGGGAAAATTTTGGCTAAGCACCACCGCAGACGATAATATATGAGGTTGATTCTGGCAGTAAATTGCTTGCTGCATATACATTTGGACCTCGGCGAACTCACCCATGGAAAATCACAAGATGAAACCTTCAGCCAATAAGCCTAACCGTGCTTATGATCGTCGAACCTTCCTTGCCGCAACCGCAGCGGCGTCGATTTCGTATGCAGCTATGAAAACGGGGCATGCTCAAGATGCCGCCGGCGGAGCGGATGAGAAATTTAAACTTACATTTGCCCCTCACCCTGGCAGCTTCAAAGCGACGGTTGGAAACGATGTAATCGATCAGATCAATTATTGTCACGAAAAGGGCTTCAGCGCCATCGAATATAACGGCATCAAGAAGGAGACGCCGGAGAAGCAATCGGAGATTGGCGAAACTTTGGCCAAGCACGATATGAGGATGGGCGTCTTCGTTGCCTACGCTAATTTTGCGCAACCGACGTTTACGAATCCCAAAGACGATTCGACCGAAGATATTCTCAAACAGATAAAAGAGTCCGTCGATGTAGCCAAACGTTGCAATGCAAAATTCATGACCGTCGTGCCGGGATCCATTGATCAGCCGCTGAACCAGAAAAATCGTTACGCTGGACCGCGACTGGCCGAGGGATACCAGATGGCCAATGTGATCGACCTACTGCGGCGATGTGCGGAGATTCTCCAGCCGCATGATTTGGTGATGGTGCTGGAACCTTTGAACTGGCACGCCAATCATGGTGGGGCATTCTTGAGGGACTCAGATCAAGCGTTTGCTATTTGCCGCGCCGTGAATTCACCCAGCTGTAAAATTTTGTTCGATATCTATCATCAACAGATCACCGAAGGGAACCTGATTCCTAACATTAACATGTCATGGGACGAGATCGCGTACTTCCAAGCGGGCGATAATCCCGGACGTAAGGAACCCGGGACCGGTGAGATCAATTATAAGAATGTGTTCCAAGCCATCCATGATCGCGCAACCAAAGAGGGCAAAGACTTCATCATTGGGATGGAGCACGGGAACTCAATCAAAGGCAAAGAAGGCGATGAGGCGTTAATCGCTGCCTACCGCGCGGTGGATGCTGATTGAGTAGTTTGGGCTCTTAGCCCAAACGAAAATTTAGCGGAGTGTATTGGGTGAGTATTAGGTGTGTTTTGGCTAAGCGCCCCAGGTTTTACAAAGTTGTTTTGGAGAGCAAAAGGTGCTGTCGGTATATGAGTTCTTCTTCGCCTTAACGCGTCTGGGGGGCCATGAAAGCAGAACCGTGGACCTTCCGCCTGGATGGATTGTTATCTGGAGAGGATGGGTGAAACTTCAGCACATGCCCCAAGGATACCACGCTGCTACACGCGAGACTTGTCGTTAAACCTAAGACACACAGCCCACCCAAACGGGCACGGACACCAACACCAGACATTCGTTGGGACTGACAGCTCAAGCTTAGGTGTTCACTTCAGCGCTATCGTTTTTTCGGTCGCGCTTTTTAATTGCCCGCAGGCCGCAAAAATATCTCGCCCGCGCGGAGTCCTCACGGGAGACTCAAACCCCTGCTCCATTAAATAGTTTGCGAATCTTGCAATCTGCTTCTTTGATGAACACTCGTACTTCGATCCTGGCCAAGGATTAAACGGAATCAGATTCACCTTCGCCGGAATACCTCGCAACAGCCTTACCAATTCGCGGGCCTCTTCGAGACTATCGTTCACATCTTTGAGCATCACGTACTCGAAGGTTATTCTGCGGCAATTGGCCTTCTCCGGATAACGTCGACACGCATCTAATAAATCTGCGATGGGATACTTTCGATTGATTGGCACCAACTCATCTCGCAGTTCATCGTTGACCGCATGCAACGAGATCGCCAACATGCAACGAATCTCTTGAGCGGTGCGATCAATCCCTGGCACCACGCCCGACGTGGAAAGTGTGACTCGCCGCCGCGAAAACCCACACGCCTCGTCATCCAATGCGATCAGCAACGCCTGTTTTACGTTGTCGAAATTAAACAGCGGTTCCCCCATGCCCATCATCACCATATTGGAGACCTTTCGTCCGGACAGGGGAGCCACAATCTCTGGATCAATTTCGGCATCAGGATAATCACCCAAGCGTTGCCGCGCCAAAAGCACCTGAGACAAGATCTCACCTGCGTCGAGGTTCCGCACCATCTTCTGCGTGCCGGTGTGGCAGAACGTGCAAGTCAACGAACAACCGACCTGGCTTGAAACACACAGCGTTCCTCGTTCGGGTTCGGGGATGTAAACAGTTTCGACTTCGACCGGAGCAGGACGTTCACGACCATCGGCCGCAAACCGCAGCAACCATTTACGCGTCCCATCCTCTGAGACCTGTTCTTCAACAATTTCAGGTAACGCGACGGTAAAGTTCTTCGCCAAATCCTCGCGCAATTGTTTGCTCAGATTCAGCATCTCATCGAACGACGTGGCTCCCCGCACGTAGATCCAATGCGCAATTTGCTGCGCTCGCATCTTCAACTGCGACGGCGGCACCCCGGCTGACTCTAGCGTCTGAGCGAGCTGCGTTCGATCCTGTCCGATTAAAGAAATCATCTGAGTATTTTGTGAGGATGGAATGGTAATGGATCTTGTCAAAGATCCCGCCGGTGCGCCCGACGAGCCCGGTGCGCCTGATAAGCCCGATAGGCAAAACGCTGCAACTACGAAAGAGCTGACCCAAGAAAGATCTTTATTCGATGTCGACTTGGTGATCCGCAGGTTTTACACCCTTTTTGAATTTCTTAAACCCAAATTCTGTTGGCTTGAACTCATTCACATAATCTACCGACGAATCTGGCTGAATCATGGACTCCATATTCAGCCCCCAGAGACACGCGTTGACAATCAGTCGCCGCAGATCAGCGTCCTCGAAATCAGTCGCCGCCCCCATCGTCGTGCAAAAGACGCGGCGGGTCACTCCCGCGGGTGATGGTTGCTGCATCACCCACGCCACCGGCATCATCGGATCGTTCTTGGCACCCTCGACAGGCTCATCATCAGCCGACATTCCCGATAGCACCTGCCCCTTCATCAAAACGGTTGCCGAATCGGGCAAATGCTTGATCGCATATACATCCGTCGGCCCCCAAATTTTATTGACGCCCAAAAGAACAGGATGATCTTTGTTCTCTTCATTGGCGATCGCCATCGTACTTTCGACCGCATGTTGTCCGTGATGAGCGATCCAAGTATCGCCGAGGATCTGCTGGCCAAAACCACCGACCCAATCCTCGGTGCTACGATTGCCATATTTTTTATAGGGACTGGTGCTGTCGTCATCGTAATCAAACGCGTGCGTCGACGTGCGATATCCAATAATAGGTTTCCCCGACTGAACATAATCCACGAAGTGTTTCATGTCGGCGTCGGGAAGCTGCCGGTAACGCCAACCCACAATTATCAAATCCGCATCATCCATCATTTCAATCCCGGGGATATTGCTCTGGTTCTCGGGATCAATGACGCCTGAGTCTGGATCCACCGCGAACAGCACCGTGCATTTGAATCCGTAGTGCTTGGCTAATAACTGGCCAAGCATCGGCATCGTTTCTTCGCTGCGATACTCTTCGTCACCAGAAAGCAAAGCGATATGAAGACCGACGCCGGGCCCGCTGTTCCCTTCGTATTGGCACCAAAGTTTGCCCGTGGTAGCGGCGCTATCGCTCTGTTGAGCCAGAACCGTACAAGCGTATTGCATTTGGAAAAACATCAGCAACAGCAATGAGTTAGATATTAAGAATAGTTTGGATTTGGTTGACATGGTTTGCACCCAAGAATCAGGAACGAGGGGTCAGAGGTAAAAATTTCTTTCGCATATTTTAACCAAAGTTTCACGAAGAAACGCCAAACGAAAAATAAAACTTATCCCATGTGTGAGTGCTTTTGCACCGCACCTTTTACTTGCGGAGAACGGTCGCTATATTGTCGGCGTTAAACTGCACCACCACGGAGAGCCCTTTTGATGAGCGATGCACCGATCAATTTGAGTGACTACATTCGCGACGTTGCTGATTTTCCCAAGCCGGGAATTATGTTCAAGGACATCACGCCATTGCTCTTGAGTCCTGCTGCCTTCGGCGCGGCAATCGATAAAATGGCCGCTCTGGTTGCCAACGAAAAAATCGACGTGATCGCGGCGGCCGAGGCACGCGGGTTTCTGTTCGCGCCACCTCTGGCGTTAAAAATGAATATCGGCATGGTTCCCATTCGTAAACCGGGTAAACTTCCCTACGAAAAACACTCCTACACTTACGATTTGGAGTACGGTTCGGACACGCTGGAAATGCACGTCGACGGCGTCGAAAAAGGTCAACGCGTTTTAGTCGTCGATGACCTGCTGGCCACCGGCGGCACGGTGGAAGCCTGTTGTAAAATGATCGAAGACTGCGGTGCGACCGTTGCCGGCTGTTCGTTTTTGATCGAGCTGGGATTCTTGGATGGGAAGAAGCGATTAGAGAAGTATCCGCTGTTCAGCGTGCTTCAGTACTAATCGCCACGACAAGCACCACGACAACTGCCAATTTTCAGTTTAACGATAACCCGGCAGGCGTCAGCGTTTCGCGCGATAGGCCGCCTGTGGGTTAATTACTGCTCTGACAAAATGTCGATAAACGGTTGAATGTCTAAAAAGTTAACTGAACCGCTAAGGTCGATATCGGCTTCGGCTTTGAACTCACCCGAAGTCAACAAATCAATCAACGGCGCGATGTCGAAGAAATTAACGACGCCATTGGTGTCGACGTCTCCCAAGATGATTGAGCTACCGTTAATAGCAGAGATTTTCTGAAGCGCAAAATCGACCGCATCGCCAGACCCAAATGGGGACTGGAAACTGACTTCAACGATCGTTCCATTAGGGATACCGTCGGCAATGTCACCATTGAAGAAAAAATCGCTCAAATTCACGATCGCGCGGCCATCGTCTGCTAGATCAGCCGCTGGGACTCCAACGCTAAAGAACTCGCCACTGTCCTCGCGGACGGCAACGACCAAATCGGTATCGTTGCTCCCACCGACAATCGCTTCGACCAAAAGCTGAGTGTCGGCATCAATGACGACGCCCTGCGTGACGAGATTGTCATCGAATTCGGCGACGAAGCCAAAATTGCTTCCTGGCGTTGCCGCCAAGGCGATCTCATATCCGTTGCTGGAAAGCGTTCCTGTCCCGTCGAACCTCTCAAACGCCTGAGCGGTCGTGCTGTTGGTGAAATCAGCAAGAACGAAAGTACCCTCCGGCGGAGCGCTGATTTGTATTTGCGTGATCACCAAAGAATCGACTTCCATTATAAATATCTCGTTCTCAGCGGGATTGGACGTTGGTTGAATCGTATCGCTGTAGGCGGCGGCAAACGCAGGGCCCTGAGCATTGATATTCAGCCGAAAATCCTGAGGCTCGATCGCTAGGTCAAAGGTCTCTTCTCGGATAAGCACGTCGTTGACAAAAAACCGGGTGCTGTCGATTCGGATTTCAATTCGATAATCATTGTATTGAGTGAGGTCCAAACCGGGCACGTCGGTGATGACAAAATTGCCTCCCACGTTAAATCCGTCGTCGTTGAAGATGTTCGTTGAGATCGAATTCTGCGGAGTATTACTCAACAGTTCAAAGTCGATTTCATCGCGCTCTCTGGGGTTGGGGAAGTTCGAATCTAAGCCAAACAGAAATATCCCGCCGATGATGCCGGGGCTGAGCGGGTTGTTGGCGTCGTTAACGAAACGAGCCCGTGTTTCGAAACTAAAACCAAAATTTTCTGTCGGTGCGAACGTCTCGATGGTCCGGACCTCATCCGCAAAAAAAAGCCTGCCGGTGTCAATTGGATTGTACGACTGCAACCGCAATCGCAAGGTTCCATTTTGCACCGGCGGTGCGGCCGAATTCAATCGCACGCGGCCAAAGATGGTGCCGCCGTCGTCGAAAGTAAAAATAGAAGTATCAACGGAGTCGCCGTCGAACTGTTCATTGACAATAACTTGGGCCTGCCCCTGCGGAGACACGGCACTCATCGCTGTAAAAACAGCCATGACCAAGGCAGAGAAAATTTTGCGGCGATTAAAACGATAGTTCACGGCAAATCCCTAGGAGTTGAAGACGAGTCGTTAACAGGTCTGGAAGTCCGCAGAAACGGCTTTCGAAGACAATCCTAATTGTATCGTAAAAACGGGGCAGACTTTGGCACAGGGCCGGTAATTGTCCGAAATATTGTTGAACACACTCCGTTAATGGGACCTTCTCTCCAACCAAGAAGCCAGCAACGCTTCGACAGAAAAATCAACCGCAAGAAAATCAACAGCATGGCCCTGAAACCTCTTGCTGCCAAAAATTAATCCCACTGGCATAGTTTGTCCACGTAATGGGCCGTGCCGTCGCGCAGCCAACCATCGAGTTGAGCCTGTTCCTTCAGCTGCTGACCGCGTTGCAGAGGCACGACTAAAAAGTTAGTCGTCACGTCCGATAGCCCCGACATATCGCTCCACAGTTTTTCGAACTGAGAAACAGGGAACACGTCTTCTTGGGCATTGCCCCAACGTTTTTTGACGTCCTTGATCGTGATATACGTCGGCATCCGCAATCCCACCTGCCGCACCCCTTGGTCCACTTTTTCTCGATCGGTCAGCTCGGCGCGCGTCAAACCAAACACGCCCAACAATTGGTCGATGTCGATCCACGTCGTCATCGAATTGTAAAACGAAAGTTTAAATTCATCTTTCTCGCGCGGCATCGCCAGCCCTTCCACCAAACGGACCCGACCGTTGACCTTCGCCAGTCCTCCGCCGCGATCTTCCAGTCGCCGCGCGATCACTTCGAAGGATAGATTCTTACCGCTTTGAATGTGAGTTCCCAACAGCCCCGGATCTAGGCTGGCGCCCAGCGTGTCTACGTTGTGGAGCATCAGATATTTTAACTGAGGTCGATCCTTGAGCATTTGCTGAAGCACGCCGTTTCGCAGCAGGTTTGGAATCTCATACCAGTGTCCAACCGGATGCAAACATTGCATCGGCGTGTTTTCACGGTAATCGGTTCCTTCGCCAGAATTCTGCGCCCAACGCGTTAGCGCCGTTCGAACGCTTTCGCGCATCTTTTGCTGTTGCTGATCGAGGACCTGTTGGGGCATTTCTTCCCAAAAGAACTTGAGGTCGCGCACCATGGGAATCGTGCGCAGTCCAACGTAGCGACCGGGCGATAGATAGACCTCTCCCGGATAATCATAATTTTGGTGGCTACGTAAATGTTCTTGGATAGGTCCGTGTGTCATGTACCCCGTCGTGATGACGTGGGGGATCGGCGGACCGTCCGCAGGAGATGCTTTCTTACTCTTGGCCAAATGGACTTCGGCAAAACTACGGTGCCTTCCGCCAAACTGCGCGAAAGGATGAAGGCCCTTGACCACGCCTGCGCCGCCGGTCCAGCGACTGCCTACGCCGGCGGCCAGCGTCACCACGGCGACTTCACCGGCATCAATCGCGGCCTGGCCCACGGCAATCAGATCCGCCGAAACGCCGTCCCGCGCGTCCACGTAATCATCACCGGTCACGTCTTCGATGTTGGTGTTGGGCGTCAAGCGATTCTGAGCCAAACCGAAGCGACCAGATTTCAGTTCGGCCCGTATCGCTTCGTGAAGTTCATGGTCGAAACCAAGCCGCTTCAACATTTCGTCCAACGTTTCGACTTTTTGCCGCGGTTTTTTTCGCCCGGGAAGGATGCCCTCGATGATCCCCTGAAACGCGTCGGAGTGACCATCATCGCGGAAGTCACTGCCTAATTGCTCCATTTCAAAACGCGCTGATTTTGGAACTTCATGAGCCGGCTGTTGCAACCATGTCGGGATCATCATCGCGTAATACTCGTTTGGCATCCGCTGATTGTCCTCCAGCGAAAACGTCCCCCACGAACCACGGTCATTGATCTCGAATTCGTACACGACTGGATCCATCGCAAACGGCAATCGCAGCTGCATTGCTTCTTTGGTCTCCAGCATGGCCGTTTGCAACCACAACTGAGCCTCAGACTTCACCGCAGGATCGAAAATGAATCCCATCCCGCCGCCGGCCATACCGCCCAACATCCAAAAACCCCAGAACTGATCGCCGTATTTGGCTTGGCATTGCTGCACCAGCGAATTGGTAAACAGGTTCGTGCACCAAGGGATAATCTTTTGCAGCGGACCGAAGAAGTTTCGATGGGTCGCCGCACCGACGGCTTTGATGTCGCCGGCCTTGAGCGCCGCGATGATTTCATCAAGGATCGCGATCGCTTCCTGCCGCGCTTCCCATTCCGCAGGCGACCGAAGTAAGAATTTCTCCGTCACCATCTCTAGGATCGGCCCGACGTTCTGAGCCATGCCGCCGTGAACCAAGACCAGTGAGTTTTGTAATTTCTGTCGAGTTTGATCCGTGATTTCAACATCGGAAAAAACGGAATGCTGCGGCAACAACCGTCCTCGGCTGATTCCGAATTCGGGATCGCCCTCTTGAGCTAAAGCACCTTGAATCAATTTGATCCCCGGCCAAACACCGCCAGAATCTTGCCAGCCGCCTCCACTGCCACCGATCCATTCGCCTAAAATCGCGCGAGCCGCGATGATGCGGCGATCCGATTCATTCAGGGCTCCATCCAAAGACGAAACTTGCCCCGTGGCTCTCATGCACATCGAAATCAATGACCCCAACAGGTTCGTCGACACCGCCAGCCTTGATCCTTTGGGAATGTCGTTGACCTTGGAAACAATTTCCAAGCCCAACCCCGGCCCGATCATTCCGCTTAACAGGGATTCAATCGATTCGCCGCAACCCTCCATGCCCGGCGGCACAATGCCCGCCGCAATCACGGCGGCCTTTATCAATCCCAGATAATCACGACCAAAATCAAAGACCTCGCCGATCGTGGTAATGTCGGCGGATGCCTTGAGATCGACGCTGACCAATCTCAGCACCGGTTGATCGATGACGCGCAAATAACATTCGATCGGCGGACGCGGTTTGGCGTCGCGGCCCAGCACGCCTAGGTTCACCGATGCGTTGATGACTTTGGCTCCCGAGGGGAAATCCATACCAAGGAAGAAAATGTCGCTCCACGCGCTGTGCGTGAAATCCATTCGCACCGCCGTCGTTTCCTTGAGCATCGGAAACGTGGGGCGGTCTTGGCTGCGTTTGAGCAGTTCGGCGCGAAAATTCAAAGGCTGATCCGCTGGGTGTCCCGTGCGAAACATCCACTGGTTCCCCTTCACCGTCCGGACGCTCTTACGCACCTGATCGGCCAACGTCTGGAAGGCTAATTCGTGATAGGCTTTGGCCAAGGCACTGGACAGGCAATCGCTGGGGCCGGCTTCATCCTGAGCGGTCAGGAATCCGTTGATCGCTTCGACAAAACGGCGTTCCAACAGATGCTGATACGCTGCGTAAGGAATGTGTCCGCTGGGAAATTGCTCACTATCGGCTTGCTCGAACAGCCTCGGCAGATGAAACCGATGAATGGCCGACAGAAAAAACAAAGCGCGAACACGATGATACAGGTTTTCTTCCTGCCGCCAAAACGCATCCAGCGCCTGCAGATGCTCGCTCAGTTGCTCCATCGAAAGATTATCGCAAACAGAATCCAACGCCGTATCGCGCACCGCATCGTCGCTGGAACAGATGATCTCAATCAGTCGATTATTCGACCCATCATCTTTGCCGCCGTTTGAACTTGAATCATTTTTTGAGGACACCTTATTCACGCTCGCTCTCCCGCTGGAGCCGAATTGGCGGTTGCCACCAACTCCAACAGCTCAGATAAAATACTATCTCGGTCCTGACCAGAAAGCGCTAACGCCAGTTGGCTTCGCAACAACCCGTACTTTACGCCAATGTTGTAGCGTCTGCCTGCGATCTCCAACGCGAGACATTTCTCAAGCCCTGCCAACGCGTTGAGCGCCGAGGAGAGATTAATGTTCGTTCCCGCCGGGGCAGTCTGCAAATCGTCCGCCAACGGCTTCATAATGTTGGGCGTCAGCACATGGATGCCCGAGAGACACAAGTAGTGACTGGCCCGAAGCCCCGCCACAATCAAATCCTGTTCCGCCCTCGTTGGCGTCGGTTTTTCGATCACCGACGTAATGCGATAGAGGTCTTCGCGATTGATTTCGCGCTGCCCACCGACGGCACCAAAATAAGTCAGCAGATGTTCGCGCGTCGATTGCACGGCCGAGACGACGCAGTCTTGCTGTTGAGCCAAATCCACGACCTGTTTCGCACAGCGCACATTGGATTGGCTGATGTAAATATGGTCGCTGATCAAGTGCAAGAAAGGTTCATCGCCGACGAAATCTTTGGCGCGAAGCAACGCATCACCGTATCCACGCGGTTGATCCTGTTCAATGAACGTCAGGCGTCCGGCATGTTCGCCAGCGGCAGCCTCGTAATCGTCGGCATCACCGGGGCAGACGATGATCGAAATCTCTTCCGCACCAGCGCTCACGGCTTCTTCGACGATCAATTGCAAAGCCGTTTTATTGACGCCCTGTTGATCGACCAAGCTTTGTAAAGGAAGCGACCTCTGATTTGGCGCAGCAGCCGTAATCACGGCCTTGGAAATGCTCATATTGGGAAAATCCGCAAATCGTTAGAAATGACAAAACGGTGCCGGATGCAATAATCCCACCCAGCAACAATCCCCGTATCATAATCTCAAACACGGCGCAGAAAAGACGCGACGATAAATCGCCGCGCCTTGGATGCTTACCAACATGATGTAACCGTCAAGATCGATACAAAGCCAATCGCAATCTAGGCGTTGGCGCTGCCGTGAAGATCTCAACCGGCTCTACTTTCTCAAAACATTATTCTTCAAAATCAGGTTCTTTGCCTTCGTAAGCTTTATAGAACTCGAGAATCGAAGACTTCAACGCCTTTGCAGTTTGAGGATCGGCGTCCTGCTTGCACTTCATCGCCGATACGATCACGCGATGCGCCGCAGCTAACTGGCCTGTGTAGTCAGCATGGTCGGACTTGATTCGTTGAGCGAAAAAGTAGGCTCCCATGACGTCCTGGATCTTCGTGGCGTGATCTTCCTTTGTCATCACCCAGCGACTGACTTGATTGACTGACTTTCCGCTCATTCCTTCGCCGACGCTCGCGGCAAACTCGTTGATTTGAGCGATCGCTTTGGCAATCGTTTTTGTGTCCTCCAACATCATTTCAAACCGCAACTGATCCCCATAAATTCCGCAAGGCACCTGACAATGCGGCGCTGGGGCCGGCGTCGGATCAGGTTGCGGGTTGGGATTCCCAGCAAAGCAAGCCGAACCAAAAGTTAGAGCGGCACAAACGACTGCCAGAGAATAGAAGTTGCGGTACATGTTTTTCTCACGAAAAAGTTTTTGAAAGTGAAATGAATTCGAATGAATCCAAGCGTTAATATTTTCAAACATAGTTTAACACTGATTGAACACGATGTTCAAGCTACACCCCATGTGACAGCTTGGCCAGATGTTGAACCCGGCGGTCTCATTGTGAACATTGTGTAAAGACGAAATCACATCAACATGCTTTGCTTAGCCTTACGAGCCGCATGGTGCTAAGCGGCGTTTCGATGCGCAGATGAGTAACAAAGGTTCTCATAAGTGCGCTGATAGGACTGAGTTTGCTTCTCCAGTTCGAATTCGGCGGCTACCATGGCCAATGCGCTGTCCCCTAATCTCTGACGCAGCGACTGCAAATCGACCAGCCCTGAAATCGATTCGGCAAGTCTACCTTCATCTCCCAGCGGGACCAAACAACCCGTTTCACCCTGGCGCACGTATTCGGGAATTCCACCGGCATCGAAACCAACCACCGGCGTTCGGCATGCCATCGCTTCGAGTCCAACCTGCGGCTGATTATCCTCGCGCGAAGGAACGATGACCAAATCAGCAGCGGAATATATCAATCGCTGTCGGTCAACGGAGTCGACAAAACCCTGGGAATGAAATTTCGGCAGGTCCTCCGAAGGCGGAATCTCACCCGCTCCAAAGACGAGCCCCTCGATGGGTGACTTGGATTGGATCTTCCGCAGGCTGTTCAATAAGTGATGAAACCCTTTGCGATGACTTTTAAGATCGTCAGCACCAAAACCAATCAACACCGCGTCAGATTCAATTCCCAGCTGGCGCCGAGCTTCCGATTTGTCGACGGGATAAAATTGGCTTAGATCAAACCCGAGATGGATCTTCTCAAAGGTTGTTTCTTCGGGCCAAACAGAACTTTGCTGAGCCAAGTCGATCATCCACTGACTGGGGGCGGTGACGTGGATCCTGCGCCCGGCCATGGCCAACCGTTTGGCCTCGAACGAGTCCGCCGAAACATCCTGCGGCGACGGATTGGTGATTTGAGGGCAACCGCCGCAGCCACTTCGAAACCGCTGGCAACCACCACTGTAATGACAGCCGCCGGTGAACGCGTTCATGTCATGCAACGTCCACACGATGGGAACATGGCGCGGAATCGATTCAAAAAAGCTTTCGTAATCCGCGAAGAAGGCCAGCCAATGAAGATGCACGACATCCACATCGACCGAATCCAAAGACAAACGGCTCACCTCGGGCAGCCGAGCCATCGAAAACGTCTCGCTGTGCGCGTTTCGATTGGCCAGATGCTGGTTGTGGAGGCGATAGATTTCTTTGTTGCGTTTCTTCGTTTTCTTCCCGTTAACAAAACGCCGAAGGATCCCTTGTTTGGGCGGCACGAGATCAATCTTCTGAATTTTTTCCTCGGCGTCCTCCCGCACGTCGTCTCGATCGTTGCGGTGATAATAAAACCGGCTATCGACGTTCTGCTTGCGGAGTTGGCGATGCGTCCGCAGCGCTGCCGCCGCGGCCCCGCCGTAGGGGAAAGTGCTGAAGTGACTGACTTTCATCGAACGCTCCGGTTTCATGTTGTTTTGATCTCCGTGCGTAGTGTGGGCATTGCCCATCAATTTCTAAAGTTTCGATTGGTGTGCAATCCCAACCTACTCCCAGTCGCCATCAATCTTACGCCGCGCGTTTCACCGGTGCCGGCAACGGCTGACCGGCCCTTGTTGAATCAAATTTCGCTTTGGCCAAAAACATATTCTCCAGCATTGCTTCGCGTCCCTTTCTCACAAACCAAACCCGCAACCGGCGTCGGAGCGTTTCGATTTGATCGCGCGTACCATTCCAAGGAGCGGCAGAAATCTCTTTTGCACTCAACGGAGCCAAGCATTGGTCGACAAACGAATCCTTCTCCTGCATGAACCCATGAAGAAGAACTTTATCCTGATCCAAAAGATCGCGCCGCACTCGACTGCTGGTGGAAAACGAAATCAAATGCGTCGACACCGCGCGCCCCAAACTTTGAGCGTATTGAAAGACCGCCATGTCAAAGACATCGTTACGGGCTTCGGCGGGCATGTGGTTCACGAAATCCATCGAATAGCACGCTCCACCATTGATGTGCGGCTCAAGCAAGAGTTTGCGTTTTTTGAACAAACGTGATTTGTAGACTTCTGGAACGTAGCATCCCATCATGATGGGACGTTCTTGGTGGCTGTACCATTGATCGGACAATCGGTCGATCCAATCCGGTTGCGTCGGAGCCATGTCCGATTCCAACCACAAACTGAACCCGTCCTCGCCTTGGTAGTGCTCTGCCACATAGTCCATGCAATCCCAGAACATCGCGGTCGGGCCTTCGGGGTAACCAAAGATCTGAGTCGGGCATTGGAACGAGATCGCGTTGCCGATTTTATTGTAGGCGTCGTAAAGCGATTGACTGCGTTCGGCTCGGGGGCTCGCGGCCAGCAAATAATCCACTTCGGCTGCAGGACTCGGGAAGGACGCGATCTTCTCCGCGATCTTGAGATAGCGAACAATTTCTTCCTGACAATAGTAAGGCAGAATTACAATTTGGCGTTTTCGTTGCATCGCGAAACTCTCTCGTTAACTGGTTGATCAGCGATTTTTACAGGATGTGCGCGAATGCTGTCAATCTTGATTTTTGAATGAATCGGGCGCTGCAATTTCCTTCACAATATCTTTCAAAGGACATAAAAAACGATCAGCAAAAACAACACCGACGTGAGACCTCTGCGCGGTAACTGAGATTGACTTGCGGCCGCCATAAAAACTAACCTTGGACTTACAAAAGCGGATTGAGACCTATCGGCAAACAGCAGGGAGTGGCAGCCAGTGACAAAGTTCTACATCGTCGATCAATCGCTGGTCAATCGAGGCGGGCATCACTACGACTACACGACATGCGTTGCCCAAGCGGCCGGATCGATGGGGTTTGAAACCATCATCCTTGCGAATAAGAAATTCGATGAAACGAATGTTTTTCCAAAATCGCAGCTCCGCCGTCCCTTCCACAACACGGTGTACCAACGCGACAGCTACCTCGCCGGTCTCCGGCAACTTAAGCGTGCCAAAGTTGATCTGGTCAGTCCAGCGGCCCTGAACAGCTCCAAGCATTCTCTTTGGGACCAGTTCAAGATTGGCTATCGTCATCGAAAAATTCAGAGACGCCGTGGCAAAATTATTAACCAGTTTGCCAAGGACTGCCAGCGCGCTTTTGCAGACGTGACCTTTCACGAAACGGACCACGTCTTTTTGACCACCGTCTCCGAACTGGAGATGATGGGACTGGCCATCTTCCTCCGCTCTACCCCGACCACGATCGCCGCTACTTGGCATCTGCAATTTCATTTCAACATGTTTGACGGCCGGACACCTGAATACTCAACGCAATCAGCGATCCAACAAATGACCGGTGCGTGCTTTGAGTCGTCACTCAATCGCCTGAACTATCACAATCTGCACTGCTACACGACATCCCAAACACTGGCCGATCAATACAATCGACTGGGGGTGACCGACTTCAAATCGTTGCCGTATCCCGTTGCGCGGGAGTTTGCAATCGCAACCGAGGCGGATCGCGCGATTTCGGCCGGCAGCGCAGAGCGACAGCCCCATTTTGCCAACCAACAGTCAAACACCGCGGTGAAACAAAACACACGCGGCACAACCCGCGATTTTGACAGCGACCTCTCACCGTCGAAACCCATCTCAACGAAAACAGACTTGCCATCGGCGCCA
>CAYOZV010000017.1:0-17830 GCA_964408465.1 uncultured Pirellulaceae bacterium | reverse complement strand
CGGCCGCCGCCTCACGCGCGTTAAGATTCACTTGCCCCGGCCAAATCAGACGCGAAAAAGGTTGCTTTGAATACCTGCAACCCTTGGTCAACGAGTTATGGCAAACGCATCTGGCCACGGGCAAAGTCAAAATCGCTCTCCAACGACCGCGGCGAAAGAGGCTTCGCAAACAGAAAATTGAACTGACGCTGCCCCGCACCGACGACACCTCAGCCCTGCCCGAGGATGCGATCGAGTATTTCGACCATCCGCTCCAACGCGACGCCTACATTGACTTCATCAAGAATACCGATTGCGGGCTGCTGTTCTACGACAGCCGCACTTATTTTAGTCGTCGCGCGGGTGTCTTGGGCGAACTACTGTCCGCTGGCAAACCGCTGATCGTTTCGGCCGGAAGTTGGCTGGCGCAACAGATTGCCGAACCCAATTTCCTCTACGGCGAAAGTCTCGTAAAAAAAGCCGACTCCACGCGTGTGCTTCGAATCGAAGATATGGAGTACGAAGAAAGCAACGTTCCAGCGGCCGGTGGCGTTGTTACGTTTGACCAAAAACATCACCCCTTCAAATTTTCGCTCAACCGTCAAATGCAGGAGCAACTTTTACTTTTTCGTTTCCAGTGGAAATTTCCAACCGAAGAGGGCACCTTCGTTAGAATATCCATGACGCAAAAGGACGGTCAAGGCAACACCATCGACCGCACAGAAAAAATCGTCGGACATCCAACGGCACGGCAGCTTCCCAACTGCCTGTTTCAAATCCAATGCGACACCGAGACGATCGAATTCGCACTCCACAACGCATTTGCAGCATCAACGGCCAGTTTAAAGAACATCAGCATCGAAGCACTTTCCATGCCCGCCCAACATCAAACCAGCACGTTCCCCTTGAGCAGCGTCGGGATCATCGCCGCCGATGCAAGCCAGCTGAGTTCGGCGGTCATCGAAATCGAGCGGCATTACGACCATTACAAATCATCCGCGGAACAATTCGCGCAACACTGGTTCGCAAGGCATAATCCACTGCGTACGGTCGCTAATCTGATTGCCAATCAGTAGCGACCCATCCATTGAACCTCTCTACTAAAACATCTTTTTAACAATCGCAACACAGAGTTAACCCATGAACGTACTTGTCGTCGGCGGAGCTGGATACATTGGCTCGCACATGGTTCGGCAGTTGGACGCTGCCGGACACCGCGTCATCGTGCTGGACAATCTTTCCACCGGATTTTCGCAAGCGGTCACCGCCGGCGAACTGATCGTCGGAGACATGGCAGATCAAAAGCTGGTCAAATCGGTACTCAGCGATCACTCCATCGATGCCGTGTTGCATTTTGCTGCTTGCGCGTTGGTCGGCGAATCCGTATCCCAACCCGCCAAGTACTATCGTAACAATGTGTTGGCGACGATCGAACTTTTAGACGCGATGCGAGCGACCGATGTCAAACGAATTGTTTTCTCTAGTTCTTGCGCGACGTACGGGATTCCCGACGTCGTGCCGATTTCGGAAAAGACGCCGCAAAATCCTGTCAATCCTTACGGGTTCACGAAATTGATCATCGAACGAGCGTTAGAGGATTACGCGCACGCCTATGGATTTGGATACGCGGCGTTGCGTTATTTTAATGCCGCCGGTGCATCGCCGCTGGGCGGGATCGGCGAAGATCATGATCCTGAATCTCACTTGATTCCCATCGTTCTCCAAGTCGCGCTTGGTCAGCGGAAACACATTTCGATCTATGGTAACGACTGGCCGACGCCCGACAAAACTTGCGTTCGAGATTATATCCACGTCGATGACCTAAGTTCGGCTCATTTGGCCGCCGTAGAGCGGATTGAATTGGGTGAAGGATTGAAAGTGAATTTAGGGACTGGAAACGGCTTCAGCGTAAAACAAATCATTGAAACCTGCCGCGTTGTCACAGGCCATGAGATTCCTGCCATCGAAGGCGATCGACGTCCGGGAGATCCGCCCGAATTGGTCGCCGATGCGTCGCTGGCCAAAGACGTTTTGGGCTGGGAACCGGAATACCGAACCCCAAAACCCATCATCGAAACGGCTTGGAAATGGCATCAGGCCAACCCGACGGGATACGACAAAGATGCCAACAGCGTTGAGCAGCAAACCTCGTAGAAGATCAAACCAAAGTCGCGTTGGGCGACAGTTTCGTTGGGGCCACGGCTGAATTCTTATCAGCCGTTGAGTAACGTCATTACGATGGCAATGAGAAGTCCGCAAATAATCACGGCCAAAACATTGGTGACGACCATCTTTTGAATGCGTTCATAACGCGGCGACGAAATCAGTTCATAGACTTGACCGTTGTGTTCGATTCTTACGATCCGATTATCAACGACTTTCAAACCACCATCCTCACTGGGCAGCAGCACCTGTGATCCGTCATTGTGACGGCGATAGAAAAAATCGGGATCGACGGCCGAGAATTTTGGCGGCAGTAAATGCCCCACCGGTTGCTGGACGAACACCACCGCGGGAGTATCGGTCGCTTCGTCAATGTGGTCTGCTTGCGTTGCCTGATCCTGGGCTTGCGTTGTTTTACCTGTGGGGGCGAACGCCGCTTCGGTAGCCGTTGCGGCAACTGCTGAAACCGGTGGAGACACCACCGGCGTCGCCTCGCCGCTTTGAATACCTGACAAACTCTTACCCGGCCGCTTGGGCTTGGCTGGATCCGGGTTTTGTTTTGTCGTGACAGGCGGCTGAGTTTTTGGCTTTGGGGTGCGTTTGCGCTTTGCAGCAGCAGGCGGAGCAGCAACCGTCGGCGAAATTTCTGGCGGTTGTTTCGGCGTCCGTTGAGTGGTCGGTTTCGGCTCAGGTTCAGGTTTGGATTGAAGCAACACCGTTTGCCGGCAGTGAGGGCAAGCCATCTCCGACCCAAACATGGACGGGTAAATCCCAAAGGGTTGCTTACATTCGGGACAGCCGTAGGCTTGGACTTCTTCGGCTTCGGTTTGGGCACCGGACGCCCGGCGCCCGTCCGGTGGGCTCGCTTGATTCGCTTTTGGCGATGCTTCTTTGGACGACGCCATCTGCGATTGTGTCGTCGCGACTGCTGGAATCTGGACGGTGTTTTCACAGCCCGGGCACCGCACCATCTGACCGGCCTGTTCGGCCAGCACTTGGAAGGGTTGCTGGCAGCCGGGACAACGGAAGACTAAAGAATCCATAAATTTTTCGAAGGGTTAGCCCTACGGCGCAAGACCGTGGGTTGCGCTGCGTCACCGGGCGGCTTGCGCCGCTCCGCTACCATTTTACAATCGCCACTCAGCCAACGGTGTTGAAGATCCGGTCGCCGGCGTCACCCAACCCCGGCACGATGAAGTGATCCTCGTTTAATTTTTCATCGACCACACACGTGTGCAGTTCGACCTTGGGGAACTGTTGCTGCAATCGTTCGATACCCTCGGGCGCGGCGATGATCGCCAGCATTTTGATATGCTTCACGCCCCATTGCTCCAGCGCTTCGATTGCCATCGCCGCCGAACCACCGGTCGCCAGCATCGGGTCCAAAACAAACGCGACGTCAACGGGCGAACTCTTAGGAAGCTTACTATAATAATGAACGGGTTTGGCGGTGGCTTCGTCACGGTACATCCCCAAGTGCCAAACCTCCGACGTTGGAATAAGATCCAGCATCGGTTCCACCATCGCGACGCCAGCGCGTAGAATCGGCACCAGCCCAACACGTTTTTTCAAACGAAACCCATCACACGTGGTCAGTGGCGTTTCCACGTCAAAGCGATCGGTCTCCAATTGAGCCGTAGCGTCATACGCCAACAATGTTGACAGACGCTTTACCGATTGACGAAATTCGGCATTGGCGGTCGACTTGCATCGCAGTACTGACAGATGACAATCAACTAACGGATGACTTAGTATCTTTACTACGCTCATCGGATCCTTCTATTACTGTAGGGCCGGTTCTCACCGGCCGCTGCCAAATTTTACCCATCCAGGCCGGTGGGAACCGGCCCTACTTCAAATATTTATTCTAATCGCTACCGATGGGTTGAGTAACCCTCGCTTATCTCCGAAGCCGCTGCCGCCACCTCCAGACCACAATGAATAATAAAGGCAAAACCATTGACGCGATCACCGCCGCCGAAAACCATTGCTGCCGCGCCGCATAGTCTCCCAGCATTGCGTAAAGTGCCGCGATGATTCCGTTGGCGAAAATGATCGGCGGCCAGAAACGACGTGCCCTCATCTCACTCAGCCCCGCAAAAATGACGCTCGCCTCAGCCAGAATCGGCAGCGGGCGGCATGCCACCAGCGACCACCATCCAATCCGCGCATCGATCGACTCAAAACCGCTCACATCAGCGCTGCTGGAAAACCGTTCCACGATCGGTTGGCCAAATCGGCGGCTGCCCCAGAAACCAAAAGCTGCCGATAGGTTCAGCCCCAACCATCCAACGGCCGCACCGCTCCAACCGCCAAAACTGCGTCCCGCAAAAACCAGCAAAACACTTGAGGGAATCGGCAGCAGAATATCGACGGCCAGCCCTAACACGATCGCCACAGCCGTCCACCACGGATTCGCCGAGGCCGACACGTCGGACAATTGGGCTTCGATCCACGGCTCCAACCAGTGCCCCAGTAACAGAAATGGAATCAGCGGCACCAGCAGAACGACGATGACGATCCAGAATTTTCGATTACCCACTCCGTTACTCGCAATCCGTTATAAGATGACTCTCACCAACATCCATCCTATCCCAAATTTGAATCTCAAATAATCCGATGCCGTCAAAAGTATCTCGGTACAATCTGCCAACCACTTCCCTAATGACAACCTCCGTTCTCCTGCTGGTGTTACCGATGGTGTTGGGCTGCTATGGATCGACGTCGATTCCTGCTGAAATTGTTGGCGATTCGATGGCTCCGTTGTTCTGCGGGACGCATCTGTCACAGCGCTGCCCGGATTGCGATTTCACATTCGTTTGCAGGTCTGGCAAAGATCTTTCATCGGTGCAATGCCCAAACTGTGGTTCGCCGTTTACCCCCCAAGGCAGGACGCTACCCGCGGACCGAGTGTCAGTGGATTCCGATTCAACGCCACGGCGGTGGGACGTGGTCGCGTTTGAACACGGCGGCAAAAGGATGGTCAAACGTGTCGTAGGATTGCCCGGAGAGACCGTCACCATGGCAGACGGTAACGTTTTGATTGACGGAATTGTGTTAATTAAACCGGCTGAAATCCTGGAACAGACTCGGCATCTAGTTTTCGATTCAAAGCATCGTAACCCAGCAGCCCGCGCACAACTTATCGCGGATCACGACGCCGATATCGAGTGGACTAATTTCCGGCACCAGCAAAACTACCCACACACCGATAGTCTTCCCGTGGCGGACTGGCCTCCGATCCAGGACAACAGCAGTTACAACCAAAACGTAGGACGCAGGCTCAACGACGTCGATGAACTGGCGGTGCGGTTAGATTTAACGTTACAGCACGGCGCAACCTTCAAGCTGCAGAGATCAATTCGGGAAGCAACTTACCTTTTGACGTTGAGTGTGGATGAAAGTTCTGGTCGATATGCAGGCGCCCTCACCAGTGGCATAGCGGAAAGGACTTTTTCGGGAACCTTTAATACCACCGCAGGTCGGCCGTTTGAAGCGTCTATTTCATTCTCAAACATTGACGGACGAGTTACGGCCGGGCTCAATGAAAACGTTTTGGTCGACGTACCCACAAAATTTGGCCGGCAGCCGATCTCTGAACAGGTTAACGCACCCTACCTCAAGTTCGGTTTTAACAAACCGCCGCTTGGGTCTGTGGCCCGCTGCCGGATCTGGCGCGACATTCACTATTTCGCCGACGCGGCGCCTCCAAAATTTCAATTGCCGCAGTCCTTGGAAAGGGGCGCCTATTTTGTGCTGGGCGATAATGTTGCCGTTTCGCGCGACAGCCGCCATTTCGGTCCGATCAAAAAAGTGATTGGGACCGTACAGAAGTAACGTGGCTGTGGTCGGCTCACCGCGTCCGGCGGTCGAAGGCGGCTGCAGCACTCACGGCCTCATCCACTGCATTCCACGATCTTTTTCTCGGCGTTCGGCCGCCGGTTCTTCGCTAATCTCGTGTATTCGCTTTATCGCGAAACCGTTATAATTTTGTGGTATCAAACAGATTCGACCTTTCAAATATTTTCGACATGGCCAAACGCAAACGACGCTCATTCCCTGGTGAAGATCGCCCCACCACCACGAAATCACCAGAAATGGTTCACTCGGAGGACCCCTCGGGCGGCGTTTTTGGTTTCTTCAAAGACTATAGCGTGCGGGAAACGATTGAATCGTTCATTATCGCCATTCTGCTGGCATTGGTGTTCCGCGCTTTCGAAGCCGAAGCATTCATCATCCCCACCGGTTCGATGGCTCCTGCCCTGCAAGGGCAACACAAAGATATCGGTTGCGCCGAGTGCGGCCATCAGTATCGCACTGGTGTTAGTGCTGACATCCCAGTGGGGGGAACGACCTGCCCAATCTGCCGTTTCACAACCCGCATGAACGCATCCGACCCTTCTCATGTAACCAATAATGGCGATAGGATCCTAGTCAATAAATTCATCTACGACTTTCAGGAACCAGAGCGGTTTGACGTCATCGTTTTCAAAAACCCTAACATCGCCAAAGAGAATTACATCAAACGATTGATCGGTCTGCCGGGCGAGAATATCCTTATCGAGAACGGCGACATCTACACAATGGAGGAGCTTGAGGACGGCAGCTACGAAAAAACGATTGCGCGAAAGCCATCTTCGAAACTGCTGCACACACTCGAAATCATTGCGGACACCAAACATCGCGGCAAAAAACTCGTATCCACGAAATGGCCGCTTCAATGGAAACAACGAACGGGCGAGGCCAACTGGGAATCCGATGGGGATATCTATTACAAAGAAGGGCCAACTTTTACCGCCTCCCAACGGCCTGAGATCAGTTGGCTTAAGTTCCGCAACGATGGCCCAGAGGATAGAGACTGGCCGAACATTTTGGAAAAATCGAAAACGGGAGATGTCTTTAAATCTGCGCCTCATCCGGGGCGCTTGATCAATGACTACGAAACCTACAACGACTTTTCGGTGAAGTCGACCGGGAACATTGAACAAACGACGTCTTTAAAAATCGCCAGAAATACTCCGCAGCCTCCAGGCAGATTCCTTGCCCAGCAAAAAGGACTCCATTGGGTAGGCGATATTGGATTTGAAGTTGAACTGGAAATCAAATCTGGAACCGGCGGCCTGTTCTTTGACATTGTCGAAGGCGGGGCACATTTTCAAATGGCGGTTGACACGAAGTCAGGCACGCTCGAACTGTCGGCGCAGACGCCCGAGAATCCTGTTTCTGATTCTGTCATCACCTTTCACGACGCTGATGGCAATCCAGTCGAAAAACCGGTTGCCCAAACGCCTATCACTGGGCCAGGGAGCTACCAAATTCGCGTCATTAACGCGGACGATAAAATCCACCTGTGGGTCGACGGAAGTCTAATCGACTTCGCCGGTTGCACTTACTCACGTACCGACATTCCGGTACCGCATTTCTCCGAAGAGGATGCTGGTGACGCCGAACCTTTGGGCATCGGCTGTCAGAACTTGGACGTTGTGATTAACCGAATTAAAGCGTTTAGAGATCTCTATTATATTTCCACCATTGATTCACGTTACATGAGTAATGAAACGGGTGCTGATCCTGTCAAGATCATTGAAACGATGCGCAACCCTACCCGCTGGAACTCCAAGGAAAGCCAACAATTGTTCGCTGCGAAAAAGGGCCAAACCATGCCGATGTTTCCGTTGTTGGATTCGGACGATCCTGCCAAGGATCAATTCCTTCCGATGGGCGACAACAGCGCTCAGAGCCTTGATGGACGCGTGTGGCCGGGACCTAGGTACTTTGAGCGGGACCTGTTAATCGGTCGCGCGATCGTTGTCTTCTGGCCGCATACGTTGAGTACACCGATTCCTTACATGCCGAATTTCGGCCGGATGACATTTATCAAATGACAATTTTAAGAGCTGACGGATTAGTCAAAATTTACGGCAGGCGGCGCGTCGTTGATGGAGTTTCACTGGAAGTCAACAGCGGCGAAATTGTCGGTCTGCTGGGTCCCAACGGCGCCGGCAAAACAACGTCGTTCAAGATGATGTGCGGCATCGTGAAACCCAATCGTGGCAAGGTCTTTCTGCAGGGAAAGGACGTCACCCAGTGGCCGATGTACCTGCGGTCGCGCGAAGGCGGGATGGGATACCTGCCTCAGAAATCCAGCGTCTTCGCAAAACTCAATTGCGAACAGAACCTCAAGGGCATGATGCAGCTGTTAGGGTTTTCGCGGCGACAGCAAAAGGCCCGCTGCCAAGAACTGCTGGAGCAATTTAAAATTACGCACATCCGCAAATCAAAAGCCGGCGACCTCTCCGGTGGCGAAAGACGACGGCTGGAGATCGCGCGGTGCTTAGTGTCCAATCCGCAAATCATCATGCTTGACGAACCGTTTGCCGGGATTGACCCTGTCACCGTTCAAAGCATTCAAGTCGTGATCAAGGAACTGAGTCAGCAGGGAATTGCGGTGCTCATTACCGACCATGCGGCGCGTGAAATCCTGCAGGTTACCGATCGGACCTACGTCGTCAGCGCGGGACAGATACTCTGCAGTGGATCGGCGGAGGAAATCGTGCAGCACGATGAAGTGAAGTCAAAATATCTCGGAGAAATCGAACTTCCCGGTTCCAGTGCTGGGCTGGCCGCTGCCACCTCCGCAACCAGCCACTCCTCGATCGCGACCGGCCAGCCGCATCGTTCACCGGATGCGCCGAAGATTATCTTCTCCAAACCGCGGACGCGCAAAACGAATAAAGTCGTCGCTCCATTCCGATCGACAGATTTGGATTGACTATCGCCGTTTATTGCTGAGAAGGAGAAAAAATAACGCGCGAGTGCTCTTTCGCGGAGCGAAAGGCTACTTTGGCAGAAAATTGAAACTCGGGCTTCTGTTGTTGAGTAAAAGGAAATAGAACACGTTTGTATTCCTACCACTACTCTTATTCGAGTGAGTCCAAACAATGATTGAATGGTTTACCGAAGACGCACTGCAACCGATCATCGGCGGCGGATTTCTGGCAATCTGCCTGTTGGGGCTGGCCATCTATTCGGGCGAAAAAATCATGTACATCGGGGCGCTGACCGTTGCCGCGTTGGTCGTCGCGATCGGCGTCATTGAAGCTTCGATCGTAACCGACCGAGAAGCGGCCATGGCGATGATTTACTCAGGGGCTCGTGCCGCCAACGCAAACGACGATCCCAAAATAATCGCCTTGGTCCATCCGGATCAAACGCAAGCCATTGAACGATTGACCAGTCAATTAGCCAAAACGAGTTTTGAAAATCTCCGCATTGTCGGCGTCAAATCTTTTCAGAATCAGGCTGACGCTGAACCTCAGACCGCTTCGATTAACTTCGTCATCCTTGGGTCAGGAACGCATCGCCGTTATTCAGGACCGTTCCATCTGGAAGTGGAACTGAAGCTGCAGAAGGTTGGCGACCAATGGAAGGTCACCGACTTCAGCTACTCCAATCCACGCAGCGGAACCAGCCTTTAGGGCCGCACCGTGTAGGACGGCCCAAGCCGTCAGGCGCTGTTCCGGCTTCGCGCGCCATGTACCTGCATTCAAGGTCCAAACTCTTTTTCAGTGGCCCGGCCGTAGCTGCGCCTATTGGCTGGATACGGCCTACGATACACGATGCTGGGATTCGGCCTGAGACCTAACTACGCGTGTGCCTTATCAGCCAACAACTTCTTCTGGTAACGCCCTTGTACGATATCCGTCAGCACCAACACCCCAAGCACAAAATAGAACGTGGTTTTGGTCATCGGCATCACCGGATTGCCAAAGAGGCTGAAATGAGCCAGATGTCCGCCTTCTGAAATTAACATGATGCCGACGATGAAGAGAATGAAGAGTCCCAGCACCTCGTACATTCGGTTCTTCTCCAGAAAGGTCGCAACCTGATCGGCCAGATAAACCATCGCAACGCCGCTGATCACGATCGCCAACGCCATCACCCAGAAAACGTTCGTCAAAGCCATCGCACTAAGAATGGAATCGAACGAGAAAACGACGTTCATCAGGACGATCCAAAAAATGATCATGCCAACCGATTTCTTCTTCTCTTCGCCGCCGCCGTGGTCGTCATGCTCCAGTCGCGTCATGTGCCAAATTTCTTTCATCGCCGTGTAGATGATAAAAGCTCCACCCACCAAAACGATGACGCTGTGAAGATTGAAATTCGCCTTCATCAGATCGAAGTCGAACGCACACACCGAAGTCGTCTCAAACAGTTCACGCAGATACACCAAAATACAAAGTAACGCGATTCGTAAAAAGATCGCGATGCCGATTCCCCACGCCCGCACCGACGCTCGTTTTTCAGGAGGTGCGTGCTTGGATTCCAGGGAAATGTACAGCAGGTTGTCAAATCCCAAGACGGCTTGTAACAAAACCAACAACCCCAGCGTCACCAGATTGCCGATCAACGAATGAGATTGAAGTTCACCCGCGCTGTCATGCGTGGCGAGCAAATCCGTCGCTTTATGAACGCCACCGGCGTCCGCCGCAATTTCTGCGGTTGGGGCGACTGCCGCTTCAAACGGGCTGACTGGCGTCAGGGCTTCGACCGGCCCCGTCAAAAAAGAGACCAGCAGCAAGAGCATCGTGATGGCGATTGCCGATCGAATAAGAAATTTGAAAGTCTTCATAAAGCAATTCCGGAGGGTGGGTAGTGCCAAGACCGAACCACAAGATGTGTTCGTTGGACCGGAATCTTATCAGGACTTCGAAATTTTGAAAACGCCAGCAGGGCTCTACTGCGAACCGGCTGAAACCCGCCCCGCCATCGCAGACAGTTGGTGGTTTTCAAGATCTTTGGCTATCTTTTTCACGCCCTTGAGCAACTTAGCCCGCATTGCGCGGGTCAAGTTTCGATTGCCGTCAAACTGCTTTATGAAGACGATGATCTGCCGGGCAAGTTGATCTTGGAAGCCGGGCGCTTTTTCTTCGCTGGCGATCTGCAGAATCGGATCCACAAACGAGCGATCAAAATCTACCTCGGTACAGCAATCGTTCAGCTCGCGATTGACGTACATCAGATCGAAAATCCGATGGCCCTTTTTAATCATCGCAACTGCCTCCCAAAGACGGGCAACCCGCACCGCTGGGTCTTCCCGCAGGTTCAGTGTCAATTGATAAATGAGGGCATCTACCCGATCCACGGGCACCGCGGTCGGATTTTTATAATTCAGTCGCTTGCGCTGATTGGCGATGATTTCTTGGAACCGGTCGTCGCTGAGGGGTTTCAATTTCTCTTTCGGCAATCCGAGACCCAACCAATCGGGATCGGTGTAGTCGGAGATCACTTGGCTTTCGATATCGAAGCCGTCAATTTTGACTTGGTTGAGAATGCGAAATTGAAGTTGTCGCGCGTCAGGATACTGGGCAGCCATCACACCTAGGTACGCGGCTTGAGCCAGATTCCAACGCGGCACGCTTTGCTTCGATCCCTTCTCACCGAGAGTGGTCGCCAAGATTGGCGTTAAATCGCGATACGGGATACGCTCATTTTGCCCCGTGATCCTCAGCACGACACCTTCATCGGTTGCTTCGACCAACGCCATCGTTTTGCCACCAACGACGATACTTTCGCCGCCCGCGATTTCGATCGACGATAACTTGACCTGCTCCCAGAAATCATCCACCCAACCAATGACCTGTTCATTCGTTTTGACGGCTCGAACTAGCCCCCGTTGTTTCGGCGCGATTGTTTTGGTGTTTTTGATTTTATAGCGCTTCAATAGATCCTTCACGTCGCTATTGAAATGCTTCGCCAATGAGCCATCCTGCCGGAACAACGCATCACGACTGCGGTGTAACGCCAGTCGCAGCGAGCTTAGTTCGCTGTCTTTCAAAGACCGTACCTTGGCGGAAGAACCCTCCATGACAGGTTTCTTAGCATTGGTGTTTTCGGCATCAAGAGAATCGTTTTGAGATTTTTCACCTTCGGGCTTCATCTGCTGTTTATCTTTTTTCGGTTGCTCTTTCTCCGCTTCTGCATCCGGCTTGGACATGCTGCCTTGGGGAATCTCCATCTCCGTTTCTTCAGCGGCCTGTTGCTTCACGACGTCAGCAAACATTTCAGGCACCTTCAGTGGCGTGGGCTTTGATTCTCCAGCACCCGCCTGAGCCGGATCGGTCGAAACAACGACGACCTTTTCCTTGAGGCTGGGTATCAGTTCAAAGATGTTGCTGTACTTGGTCATCATCGACACCAACCCGCCGACACCACCGACAATCAACGTCAACACGACGATCGGCACCAACCAGCTCCGGCTGGTTTTTCGTTTCCTTGCATAGACTTTGACCTGCGGTTGAGCGTCGAGGTTATCAAAGCTTGGCTGCGCCGGTCGGGCCGGTTGGGCTGTCGCATCCCCCATCGAAAATTCGGATGCCCCCTCAGCGTCATTGGTTGCCGCTAACGCAGGAGATACCGGCATGGCCATCGGGATCGCAGTTGGAATTTGCTCCGGCGGCAGTGGTGGGCTAGCGAGGCCGGGATTCAAAGGCGGCGGAGTAGGCGTTGGGGGAGCGGGCGTTGGAGCCGGGATAGGATTGGGCGCGGAATTCTCTGCCGAATTCGGCGAGGCGGGGTGCTCCGCCGACGTACTGGGGGGCGGTGAAATGGGGGGGGCGGCGGTCTTCTTCTGGGCCGCAGAATTGGCCAGCAGTGCGTTGAGATATTGTTTTCGCTTTTGGGGCGCTATGATCGTATCGTGGGCCAATACGATCTTCGCATGCAGTTTCTGCTTAAATACTTTTTCTGCGTCACTTTTGGGCTCGACCGCTTTCAATCTCTGCAACAGCATTTTCGCAGACGCGATCGCTTTTTGCTTGATTGCGGCTTCATCTTGGGATCGAGGATCGACCCCAAGAAGCTGAAACAAATTTGGGTTGGTGAGCTTTGGATGCAGCCCCAGCCACAATTGGTAGGGATTCTGTTTTTTAGCCATCGGTGGATTCTTGTGCGGTGGAAGCGAACGAAAGAGGCCAGCTGAACTGTATTCGCCAAGTAACGTCGCGATATTTGATTTTTAATCTATAATTCTGTTTCAATACTAACGCAAACGCCGATCGGTTTCCACATTCTCAAGAATCAATGTCCCGATAAGATGCACAACAACGCCGTGGAAACCGAGTCATTTCAATCTCACCGACCGATGGACGAACCATCGCCGCCGACTATGCCAGAAACTTTCGTCAATATATCCGCATATAAATTCGTTCCGATCGCTGAACCGGCGGCCGTGAAAGCCGACCTGTTGCCGCTTTGCCGTAAGCTGGGACTTAAAGGAACCGTTCTCGTTTCCACCGAAGGCATCAACATGTTTGTTGCGGGGACTCGGGAATCCATCGATGCCTATCTCGAGCATCTGACCGGCTATCCTGACTTCGACGATCTTCCCATCAAGGAAAGCCTGAGTGATCACCAGCCGTTCAGCCGGATGCTGGTGCGGTTGAAAAAAGAGATCATTTCGATGGGGGTTGAATCTATTGTTCCAGCGGTCCGCACCAGCCCTAAACTGACCGCCGCCCAGTTGAAACAATGGCTGGATGAAGGCAAGGACATCACGCTGCTGGACGTCCGTAACGACTACGAGGTGGAGGTTGGCACGTTCAAAACCGCGACACCCATCGGCGTCGATCACTTTCGCAAATTTCCTGACGCGATCAAAACGCTGCCCGAAGAAGCCAAGCAGAAACCGGTGGTGATGTTTTGTACCGGCGGGATCCGATGCGAAAAAGCTGGTCCCCTGATGCAAGAAAATGGCTTCGATCAAGTCTACCAGTTGGATGGCGGTATCCTGCGTTACTTTGAAGAGGTGGGCGGCGATCATTACGACGGCGATTGTTTTGTTTTCGACAAACGCGTCGCCGTCGACGCAACATTGGCTGAAACCGACGCCCAACAATGCTACGCCTGTCAGGCAGTGCTGACGGCTGAGGATCAACAGTCTCAAAAATACCGTCCGCCGCACAGTTGCCCCCACTGCTTTCAAACGCCGGCACAAAAACAGGCCGCCGCGGCGACGGCGCGTACCGAAGCGTTGCGGCAGGCTGTTGACCCGTTGCCGGGTTCGATCGCGTACGACAATGTGCGACCGATGAATGTGCCGTTGCGATTCGACCACAAACGAGTGATTGATTTCTTGGTCGGCATGCACGCCACGTTGGACCAACCATTTTGGCAAGAGAGAGTGGATGACGGGCGGATTACTTACAAAGGTCAACCGATCACCGGCGACACCATCATCAGAGCCGGCTGGCGAATAGAACACTTAACGCCCCAGGCAACCGAACCCCCGGTCAATTCCGACGTAACGATCATCCACGAAGACGAAGCAATCGTCGTCGTCGATAAACCCGCGCCGTTGCCGATGCATGCTTGCGGTCGCTTCAACCGCAACACGCTGGGCTATTTTTTAAGCCTCGTCTACAACGATCATCAGCTGCGCCAGATTCATCGGTTGGACGCCAACACGACCGGCGTCGTGGTCTACGCGACCAAGAAACGTCATTCACACGCTCTGTTTCCGCAATTCAAAAACGCTACCGTCGGTAAGACTTACCTGGCCAGAGTTTCCGGCCATTGCCCCGAGGACACCTTCGAATGTCACCAGCCCATATCGTCCCAACCCTCAACCGTGGGCACTCGCGCCGTCAGCGCTGACGGCCAATCTGCTTCAACGTCTTTCGAGGTGATTGAGCGGTCGGACGATGGAACGGCGCTGTTGATTTGTCGTCCCAAGACAGGCCGGACGAACCAGATCCGTATCCACCTGACGCATTTAGGTTTTCCAATCCAAGGTGATCCGGCGTACGATTCTAAGACGGCTTCAAACGAACCTGATCAAACCACCAAACAAACACTGACCGTCGACGACCCGCCAATGTGTTTGCACGCCTGGAAGATCGAACTCGATCACCCAGAGACGGGCGCACGTGTAACTTACGAGGCTCCCCGACCGGCTTGGGCGTGATCCTAGGTAGCTGTTTTTGTTAAAACCATCGGTGCTACCTAAATTTCTCACCGCCTCTGACGCAGCGCGAAAGATTAATCCACCTATAAGCAAGTTTTATAGGCCTGTTTTGATTTTGATAACTTTGGACGCAGGTGCCATTGGCAATGGTCAAAGCCACGGTTTTGCTACGCTTTTTTAGCATTCCAAATAACCGTTTCGTGAATTGACAGTTCGCCTGCGATTCAAATGTCGCCGCGAGATGCTAGTACACGCTGCCTGCCTCTGGGGCACCAACGCGTCAATTCGGTGTTGTTGAAACGATGGCCTATCGAATAGACGTAGGGTCTCTCTTCTTTTAAGTCTCTTCTCTTCTCTGGTGGACCCCATGACAAGTAAACTTGTAGCTACGATTTCGTCCTGCGCGTTTGTTCTATTCCTTTCGCCGCTTGCGCTCGGCGGTCTGATTATCGCTACCTTTTCTTCCGGCGAGTATGTCGTTGGGATCGGGACCGATGTTGTTGTTGACCGAGTTGATTCTGGTTCCATGCTTGGTGGCGCGCGTCACACATTTGCGGAAACCCTGAATTTTGGGACTTCCTCCAGCACCACGATGTCGGTTCAAAATGGAGCGTGGACATTGAACAATGTGGAAAACGGAATACCTCGTGCCAGCGTCGGCTGGGGCCAGCATGAACTGTCTTTTGCAGGAACCGCGCTCGACTTGGATTTAGGCATTGGCGATCAGTTTTTTGAGTACGATATCACCAATGTCGAAGGCAATGCGGTGATAGGCCTAGCAGTTTATTCCGGAGTCAATGAGGGCAACTCACAGGTAGGCCGATCCCAATTTCGTTTTCTTCCCCTGGGTACAACGACACAGCAAACCGCGCGTGTTGATTTTTCGAATCCAAATTTCACGGGGGTCGATTTCACCGACATTGACGCGATACGTTTGGACGTGAGTTTTCCTACTTGGGATTTTTCAGTCACCGAATTGAGGATCGGAGCTGCGGCAGTTCCAGAACCCACCAGCCTGACAATGTTCGGAATTGCGTTGCCTTTGGCTCTGAGGCGACGCCGGTGATTCAAGCCCCGTCTTCGGAGGGGAAATCCCGAACCGTGCGGCGGAGACATGCGGAGATACAGATTGAGTTTGGCCATCAACGCAGAACGTCATACGGTAGAATCGAGATGGTCTCGACGGGTTTCTTGGTGGCTTGAACCGCTTAGTCCGCTGGGGGATCGGTGCCGATATTAGCATCAGGGAGCATAAGCCGTTGATGAAATATTTGATCCCAAGATTGCTTGGAGGTTTGATCGGACTGGTTCTGACTTTCGTTTTTCTAAGAAAAGCCCCCAACGGCGAATGACATTACTTTGTTCGCGACCACGGGATAGCTTCTCATTAAAATAACCAAGCACAGAAGACCTTCAGCAATGTTGAATTTCCACCGCCTTCTCCTTGTGCTTTTTATTGTCTCTTTCATTGAGGCGTATCCAAGTCAGACTTGTAATGCGCAAAATGAAAACCTTTCTTGGGAAGCGTTACGAGACCAATATAAAGTTCCCAAGTGGTTTACCGAGGCTCGGTTTGGAATCTGGGTTCACTGGGGGGCTCAAACCGTCCCGGAACTAGGAGGCGGTGGGCATGCTCGGCACATGTACATGGAAGATGTGGGCAGGCACGGTAAAAGGCGATAACCTTTACGCTGTTGTGCTTAACCCGTCCGAGGGGCCAATCGAACTTCCGGCGCTTGGCTTGAAATCGGAGAATCAACCCCAGCAAATTCAAACGATCAAGCTCATCGGCAGCGATGACGAAGTAAAGTTCAGCCAAAGCGACGACAAACTGGTTTTGACGGTGCCCGCAAACAGACCCAGCCTGTATGCAGCCGCGTTCAAGATTGAAGGCGCGCTGTTAAATGAAAAATAATGTAATTGAGTTATGTTGGGCCGCATTTCAGGGCGACCTTGCGAAGGTGCGGGAACTTATTGAAGCTGGTGTTGATGCACTATTGATCAAGCACGATGCTGATGTGAACGCAAAAACGATACTGGGCCCTACCGTTACAACTACGATGGTAACACGCCGACGCGCGGGGAAACGGTGCTTCACCGCGCGGCGGCTTATGCGTCGATTGGCCAGGTGAAATTGTTGCTTGATGCGGGGGCTGGCACCGACGATGCTAAGGAACTCGCAGAGTTGCTGGCTTCGGATTAACAACATCGTTTTCGCTTAGAGGTAGTCCCTACCGCGGGGAACGAAGATTTCTGCCGCTACAGGTGCGTTGATCGTTGTTTTTCGAACTAAGGCAAAAAAGCGGTAAAAGCATCGGCTTAAGCAACTGAAGACAGCGGCTCTACTATCGATAGTACAGTCGCCGTCTCGGCTACTTATAGCGCTTCGATTCCACATCGCTAACACTTCGGCCCAACCCCGATAAAGCAACGTCATTTGGCACCGGATTTACGCTCGATCTTCTCGGGCTGGCGCTGGCCCACTGGATTCACTCGATGGACCCCAGAGACAACACGTTCGTCGGCATGTCGGCCGGCTGTTTGGGTGTTTTTCCTGGGGCACCACTGGTGGGCCGAGCATTCTGGCCCCAACCTAGAAGCAGAAATAGAAACTGCATTTAACGCTTGGAAAAGAAAGTGACGTGGGCTTCAACCAGGCCATCACAAGCGTCGGTAAAGACTGAAAAATGAGAGCGCAGGGGCTCGAACCCTGGACCTACG
>CAYOZV010000016.1:13738-40680 GCA_964408465.1 uncultured Pirellulaceae bacterium | reverse complement strand
GGCTGATGGAACCGGAACGGCTGCTTACGGTCAAGTGAGCGAGTCATTCACGGGCATCGAAAACCTAACGGGTTCAGAGAACGACGATATTTTGACAGCGACCGGTGCCGCGGCGAACGTTCTTCTTGGTGAAGGCGGAAACGATATTCTTGCCGGTGGTGGTGGAACGGATGTGATTGATGGTGGAGCTGGCATCGACACCAACTCTTTCCGGGGCATTGGACTTGGTGTTGTCGCAACGGTAGCGGCTAATGGAAATGGAACCGCGGCTTACGGTCAAGTGAATGAAACGTTCACCAATATCGAGAATCTGACTGGCTCTGCCAACGATGACGTGCTTCGCTCATTCGTCATTGGAGGCACCGTCTTGAGGGGACTGGCAGGCAACGACGTCCTTGTCAGCGGAAGCGGAGACGATGTTTTGGTTGGTAACGAAGGCGACGATACCCTGCGTTCGGCTGGCGGAAACGATTTCCTTTTAGGTGGTGACGGCAACGACACGCTAAATGGTGGTTCCGGAGCCGATAGGCTCAACGGTCAAAACGGTGACGATTTGCTTCTTGGGGGCGGTGGACCAGATGTGATCGTTGGCGGACTGGGCATTGATACCAACTCCTTCCAAGGCATTGGACTTGGCGTCACCGCCACGATCAGTGCAAACGGAAACGGAGCCGCATCCTACGGTCTGGTCAACGAAAACTTCGGCGGCATTGAAAACCTAACGGGTTCTGCAAATAACGATAACCTACGGTCGAATTTAGCCGCAGGTTCGGTATTGAGAGGCCTCAATGGGGATGACGTTCTTACAGGTGGCACCGGCGATGACTTGTTGGCTGGAAACGCTGGCAATGACGTCCTCCGCGGTGGCGGCGGCGACGATTCGGCTTTCGGCGGCGTTGGCGATGATTCGCTCAACGGTGGCGGTGGCAACGACCTTCTCAACGGGCAAGCTGGTGATGACTTCATTCTTGGCATCGGTGGAAGAGACACGATCATTGGCGGAACTGGATTCGATACCAACTCTTTCCAAGGCATCGGTTTGGGCGTTACCGCCGTGATAAACGATGACGGAACAGGTACGGCGCGGTACGGTTCGGTCAACGAGAGATTCACTGGCATTGATCGCTTGATCGGATCTTCCAATGACGACGTCCTGGCTGCGACCGGTTCAAGAGCCACTTCATTGTTTGGCCTTGCGGGTGATGACTTGTTGATTGGCGGTGCCGGAGCTGATTTCCTATCCGGCGGGCTCGGCAACGACAGGATCAACGGCGGCGCTGGTGACGATGTTATTCGCGGTGACCAAGGCGATGATCTGTTAGCCGGTGCCGAGGGGAACGATCAGTTAGTCGGGTCAGAAGGTGACGATGTTCTCTTTGGCAACGACGGCCTTGACGAGTTGTTTGGTGGCCTTGGAAACGATCGCTTGGTCGGCGGAGACGGCAACGATCGGCTGTTCGGTGGTGAAGGCGACGATGTGTTGCTTGGTCAGCTTGGCGTCGACGACTTGTTCGGCGGTTTAGGAGAAGATCAACTGACCCAGTAGACCTTGAATTCGGGTTCCCAAGGACTGCTGGATTGGCAAGCGACGAAAGTTGCTTGCCAATTTTTTTAGCTTGGGCCTGGTTGTTTCCAACACGCAAAGCTAAAAGGAGCTGTTGATCGTATCGAGGACGTGCACGCCACCAGCCTAATCATTGACCTTGGGCGTGTTCTGTAGAGCGTTTTTAAAAAAACTTCCAGGCTTCGTTGCCCCGTAGTCGTAGCTATCGATTAGCGATGGAAACCAATCCGGATCAAACACCCACGCGCACCAGGAAATTTGTTTCTGGTCTAGGTATTTCAAAATCGCGTTTCGAAAAGATCCATCGGCGTCCACAGAGTGTTCGCCCGTGTAGGCGAAGCTTGTCTCGGTTACGAAAATCGGAAACCGGTTGGCCAAAAATCCGAAATGCTCCTCCCAATGGGGTTCCCTCGGGGGCTCGCACTTTCCGGGATAGGGATGAGCCACGTAGGCAATGTTCTTTCTGGCAATCGGGTCGGCGGCGGCTTCCCGTAGGTCATAGGCCCAGTCGAACCCCGCAACTAAGGTGATCGTGCGTTTGTCGTTGGCTCGGATGGTATCGATGATTTTTTCAACCATCAGCTTCCACTGTAGCCATGTGCATTTGCCGTATCCTTGGTAGGTGCGGGCGGGTTCATTGAAGATTTCGTAAAACGCGACGGTGGGATTGTCAGCATAGCGCTTGGACACGAGATCCCAGAACGAAAGGGTTTCTTTGACGCTGGTTATCTTGTCGTGGGACTCAAATTTCTGTGTTTTGAGATTGCCGATACTATGCCAGTCGATAATGACGTACATCTCATACTCTTCGCACCAGCGCACGGCTTCGTCCAGACGCTGCAGATATTTTTCTTTGCCAAGTTTGCGAAATTTTCCGGGGTGGATGGGGATCCGGACGATGTTCGCGCCCCACTTTTTCACAGCATGAAAGTGCTTGCGACTCCAATGTCCGTCGCCGATGATCTTGTGTATGTCCGCGATGGCGAGACCTTTGAATCGTACTTGAGCGCCTTGTTGGTCGACAAACTGGTTGCCCTTAATAGAAATGACATCTGGGCGACGTTCATCAGCGCTGACGTTTGATTTTCGTGATTCCCAAAGCTTAAGGAGGCGCCCTGAATCGGGAAATCCAGAAGCAACGTCGATCACGTTCCCCACAGGATCGATCACAATGGTTGCCGGGTGAGCCAGCCCGTACCTCAGCGTGCCCTTTTTAAATTTCGTGTTGGTCAGGCCCAGTTGGCGGATCACTTTGCTTGTTGGATCGGCCAGCAGCGGAAACTTGATCTCCTCGCGAGTTGCGAAACTGCCAAGCACCTCAACGTTGTCGTAGCTCAGGCAAACGATCTTCAGGCCGGCGGCATCAAAACTTTCGGCTTGCTGCTGCAGGTGCAACAAATGCTCCTTGGATTGGGAACACCAACCGGCGGACTTAACGACGACAATCGCAGTCGCTGTATCGGATAACAGGTCGCTCAGCTTTTTGGGTACGCCGTGTTGGTCGTGGAGCGTAAAGTTTTCGATCGAACTTCCAACGGCCGGGCCGATTTTCGTTTGTGCCTGACCAAAGGTGGATTTCCCTAGTAAAAGCAGCAGAATCAGCGGCACAAACATTTTTGCTATCATCGGCTCAATCTCTTTCGGTACGCAGCCACACTTTTTCGCGTTTGAAAAGGAGCGATGCATAAATCGTCACTTTTCGAAGAACAAACCATGGAATCGAAAGCAAGCTCTTGATCCCGACTTCTTTGCGACAATGAACAAACCAGCCCAGAACAATGCAGGCTCCCATGGCGACGGCACCGATGGACAGCATCGCCAGCGGCAACCAGCTTCCTCCAAGAAAAACGGTCACCACGGCGAAGCAAAAAGTTATGAACCAAACCAGTCCCAGTAGCGCCAGTGGAGCAATACACAAATCCAATGCACTCCACAGCAGCGATGGCTGACCGTTGGTTATTGATTTGAAAAACATCTTAGGAGCATTCGTTAAAATTGACTGCAGATATCCCTGCTCCCAGCGACGTCGTTGTTGCACATGAGCGTCCCAAGCTTTTGGCACGCTTCCGTCGATCTTAGCCTCAGCACAAAAAATGGGAGGATATCCAGCCAATGCCAAATCTACTCCCAGTTCCGCGTCCTCGGTAAGTGATCCATTGGCAACGTTAACGCCTTGCAGCATATGCCAAGGAAAAGCCATGCCGCTACCAGTCAGTTGGCATGGCATTCCCAACCGGGCTGAGCCAAGCGGACGAATGTGATTTTTAAATCGAAGCGTCAATGAAGAAGCAAGATTGCTGGCAACACTCCCTTCCTTACCTCCAAAAATATAGGAGCCCTGCACTGGACGATCCATCGAAACTGCTTTTACAGCCAAATCTGTCAGTGAATTTGGCGACAGGCGACAATCCGCATCGACAAAGATCACGACTTCGGGTGGATCATCGGAAAGAACTTCCAAGGCAAACTCTAGTGCGTATGATTTTCCGCGTAGTTCCAAATTGTTGCGGACGGCAACTTCTGCTCCACATCGTCTGGCCACTTCGGCAGTATTATCACTGCAATTGTCAGCGATCACTAATACGCGATCTCCGTCAACTAGCTGACTGACTGCATCCCGCACAGTGTCTCCGATTCCCGCCTCTTCGTTATGGGCGGGGATGACGGTGGCGATGCGAGGTCGTGAGTGCGCTTCAACGGACTCCGACTTCTTGGCGGCAGGCAAAAAAGAGAGTGCGCACTCCAGCACGAACATTGCGATTGGAATGAGGACAATAACTGACAGGAATAATAGAAGGAGGGACATAGCGGCAGATCAGAAAAGGAAATTAACTTGTTGCAAAATTGTACTCAAAAAATTCTCCGCTCACCATTTAAACCCTAACCAGACCCAGATTTGACATGTTATTTTTTGCTTGGAGTGCCAGCTTCGGCTGAACGGTCGATACGAAGGTATTCTGACCTATAATGATTAACGCTATTGCTCATGGACCATGTTCGATCGTGTTATTAAGGAGCGTCATTTAAATGGTTTCAGAGTTCGTTTTTTGCCGTGTATCAGGGGGTGAAGAGGATTACTCGTTTTATCTCCGGAGGTGGTCGATGAACGTACTAGATAGGCTCCTTTAGTTTAATTGCTTTAGCAAAATTCTGATTAAGAAATAGCTCGACATGAAAAGGCCGAAAGCTTGTTTTTGAGCTACAATCGATCTAATCCGATTTCATCAAAACCAATTTGACCACCGTTGAATACTGCTCCAATAAAGAATGAGTCATGGAAGCAAAGAAGCCTCTACTTGGTGGTTTTCTGTTTGTTGGTGGTTTTCTACGCATCGACCCGGCCGTTGAGCCATTCGGAGAGCTACGACACCCTTAACTATGTGCTGTTTGCAGAAAACTTTCCTTTGGGAACAGCCCCTGATTCCCGCAACATTCTTTTCCATGCGGTTAATCGGATTGTAGTGGTCGCAGCCGATACGATAGGCGCCAATGTTGGAACGCTTGAGCTTCTGTCGGGCGTCAGCATTTTGACGGGCGCGATGTCGTTGATTCTTTTCGTCCGATTGATGCGAAAGCATTTTGGAGTTTCTGCTTTTTCTGCTTGGGCCGGAACTGCGTTTTTTGGAATGACCTATGGCTATTGGCGCTACACCTGCGCGGTGGAAGTCTACATCCCGTCAATCTTTCTGATCCTGTGCAGTTTGTCACTGATTTTTCGATTTCTCGATGATGAAGAAAGAAGCCTCCGTTCAGTGCTGGCGGCAGGGGCGCTGTCGGGGTTGGCGGTCCTTTTTTACCAGCCCAACATCATCGTTTTGTTTATCGCGGGATTCGTCCTGTTCAGTTCGAAGTCTCGTTTGCTGTGCTTCGTACAGTATTCGGTCGCTGGCGCTGTTGTTTTTATTGCCGGACTTATTTGGTCGTTCACAACGGTGAAAGAAGTTGCGCCTTCACCGATGGCCTTATTTGAATTCATCACCGAGCGCAATGGCGAGTTTCGAGAGCGCCCCTCGATGGGGGTCGCTTTAGTGAAAATAATCCTTTCCTTTGGACATGACTTCTTTTCGGCGCACTGGACTCAAACGATCGACCCGATTCGCAATTTTCTCAATCCGCGGATTCCAGGTTGTGTCTACAACTTTCAGGTCGTGGAGTACGCCGGCAAGGGGATACAAGCTTTTACAGCGATCGCCGCGATTTTGTTTTTGCCAATGCTATTTCTGTTTGCCCGCATCCACTGGATCGCCGCGTGCAAGTGGAAGTCGATTCGAATCGGCCGGCCGGGAATCTTTCTGGCCACGTGGTTGGTGATCATGGGCGCGATTGTGGCGGTGATCGATCCAGGAAGTTTTGAAGCTTGGATTCCGATGCTGGTTCCATTTTCAGGTCTGCTGACGGTTCTGGTTATTGAACCGTGCTATCAATTGGGGCGGCACAAGGTCGTCTTGAGTTTTCTTGTTCTGATGTTAGCCTACAACTTTTTCGGGGGCATGATGATTTGGCGGAATCCCGGTGGGGATCAATTCCTGAACAAAACCGCATGGATCAGAACCGAGTTGACAGCTGAAGACACGGTGCTGCTGAGTCAATTTGATTATCGTTTGGTTGACTTTTTACAGTACAACAGTTCGGCGCGGATCGTGCACCTCGAGGGTGCCGACGACGTGATGATCGCGCGCTGCCACCCGGACATCACCACCATGCCGACTGAACAATTGCTTCGGCAGGCTCAAAATGGCAAGTTCAGGCTCTTTGTTTTGGATGATATCATTTCGCCAACGACTGACATCAAACAGTGCCGCAGCGGCGAAGAAAAGTTTGCCGCGGCCGAGGCGCTGGGTAAGCGTCTCTTCGACTTGGCAGAGCTGGTGGATGAAAATGACTTCGGTAAGGTGTATGAAATTCGGTTTTCGGACTAATCACCTCTTCGTTTAACGATGCGACGGTAAGCGACGGGGCGCCGGAACTCCGACGCCTGGGAGCACCTCGTTAAACGACTTCTTTGGTTTGCTAGCATCTCTTGCTAAATACAGGGACAAAAAGCCGCGAAATGCTTGGAATCACTTAAGCGGCGGCAAACTCGCGACGATCTTTAAAGTGAACCTAACCCTTAAAGTCAGCCAGGCTCTCGATCTGAAGTGAGTCGCTTTTGGTGTCCATTTGGAACCGGCTTCAACCTATCGAATCGTTCCACGTTTGCGTTAGTGAAATGAACCTTCAAACAATTATCGGCACACTGCTTATTTCGTCAGCGATTGCGTTGGCAAGCATGTTCTTCCGCCCAGCGTTCAATATGAATCCTCCGCAGATGGATCAACCATCGGTTAGGACGAGGGTGGCAGAGAGCCCGCTTCGTTTTCACCGGGAAGTTCCAGCTCCGGTCCTGTACCGGCCGACTGCCATCGTGACCACGCAACAAAGGTTGCCTCGGATGCGTCCTCCGTTGATCGCACCACAACCACTTCCCGCCAAACCGGCGCCTGCTCCGGTTCTGGAAATTGTAGATCAAAGCTCAGATCACGAGGACGTGATCCATGTTGATTCATTCCAATTCGATCCTGCTGAAGCGGATTCAATTGAAATTAATTCAATCCAGGCGCGTCAGATTCAGATTGATTTAGACCACCAGCAATCAAGTTACGAAACTTCAAGTTACGAAACTTCGAGTCAGGCGAACGTAACAAATCAAGATCTTTTGCCCCAGGATCGGTTGCCCGAACGAAATGATGAATCAGACACCGTGCGTGTTGAAGCGGCATCAAATGCTGCTCAACAATATTCCTTCAGCCCGCCGAATCAAACGAAGCAACTGTCCCAGGCTACCTCAGTGACTTCGCCAATCCGGCAAGAAGTCAAAACTCGATTAGAGGAACGTTATTCCACTGATCGCCCCAAGTACGTCAGCAATAGATATGTGACTTCCGGCGGACAGCCGACGTCGGCTTCTGAGGTGGTTGCGTTAAAGAAAGATTTACGGCAAAAGAGCCGCACCGAAACCGCAGCGGTTCAACAGGCCAGTTATGAATCAAAAGGTTCCGCGCTGGAAAGTTCCGTGCTGATTGAGGAACCGATATTCTCAGGCCCTTCCGCTGGTTCGGCGATCGCTCCTGCTGTGCAACGGCCAAGATCGCCCCAGCAAATCGCTCCGGCAAACAACGCGCTGGGTCAGTCAACCCAACCACCTGTTTTGCAGCGTCAACGCACCAACCCACAAGTTGAACCGCGTGCCCGCGAACACATTGAATATGGCCAGTCGCTGGCCAGAAGAAACTCTTACTTGGCCGCCCGTGAAGAATTCACGTTGGCACTGATCTTGATCGCTCGATCACACAAAACGCAGGCCGATCCAGAAGCTTACTCGGATGTTCTGGCTCAAGGGCTGACGGCATTGGACGAAGCCGCGGATCTTGTCGGCCCCAACCAAGAGTGGTCACAACAAAGTTTGCTGCAACAGAAAGTTCTCTCGCACAAAACGCGATTGATCTCACCGACGGAGATCGGCAAGGTTTCAAGGACGCAGGTTTTGGACCGCTATTGCGGATTCGCTCAATCACAAATCGAGCAGGCCGTCGGTCGTTCGGCGGCCGGAAGTGCGGCGTTGCATGCGTTGGGCAAAATCGAAACACGTTCTTCGGTGAACAGCCAACGCGGTGACTGGACGGGACAGGCAAGGGCTCTTGTTTTCTTCCGGGCTGCGATGACTTGCAATCCAACCAATGCGGCCTGCTCCAATGATCTGGGTGTGTTGTTGAACGACATGGGGCGGTTGGTGGAAGCCGAACACGCATTCAACGCCGCGCTAAAATCTTCGCCGACCCGATCGGCGTGGGCGAACCTTGCGGCGGTTTACAGTCAATTGGCGACCAATTCACAGGTGGCCCAAGAACGTAGCCGATATCTGCATCACGCGCGGATCGCGGCCATGCGAGCTCAACAATCTGGCAATAACATTGCCGCCGGTGGTGGCGCCGGTGATCAGTGGGCGACGCCAAATGAGTTTCACAGTAACGCTGCGTTTCCCAACGTGACGACGCAAACGGTGTCCCAAGGCCGTCAGCGAAATTCCAGTCAAGGTAATGTTTCCCCTGCCCGAACGTTGCTAGAGAAAGTTAAAAGGTGGTAAAAGTGTTTGCAATAAAGGCTATTAAGATTACAACAAATCCCAAATCTGTGTACGCGATGCTGGGCGTGTTCGCTGCGGCGGTAGGCATTGCTTGCAACTCGCCGGTCGTCGTTGGTCAAACGCTTGATCAATCTTTCAGCTATGGGCCGCAACACATGCAGGGCGATATGCATTACCAGCAACCGCATGTGATGCAAGGTTTTGCACCGGCTGAAGCATACGCCGAATCACAATCTTGCTCGTCGGCGGGCGCAGCAGAACAGACCAAATTTATGTGCGGCGTTGATGATCATTCGCCGCGCAGCAGTGGTAATGAACCTCTGTGGAAAGATTCACATATGGTGCCGTGGGAAAATTATTCCTACGGAGAGTACATCGGCCCGGCGCGGACACCGCACGTGCCGACCTATCGGTTGCGAGTGGATGATCAGGTTGAATTTGTATTTCAAATTTCGCGCGATAACTTTGGGCAAGGTTATCGTCTTTCGCCCGGTGACACCGTGCGAGTGACCGCTGCGGTGGACGAAAGGCTCAATGAATCAGCGCGGTCGGACGGGGTTGTAATTATGCCCGACGGTACGATCTCTGTTGATCTCCTGGGCAGCATTCTGGCCGCTGGCAAAACGATTCAAGAATTAAAAGCAGAACTGGATGATCGTTATGCTCCTTATTTCGAATCCGAGCCCAACGTGAACGTAACGGGCGTGACGATCGGCACCAAACTGCGCGACTTTTTGGATTCCGTCGACGCACGAGCCGGATCCGGTGGTCAGGCCAGGCAGGTGAACGTCAATCCCGATGGCACGGTGCGATTGCCGCTGATTGGAACGGTCGGTGTTGTCGGTTTGTCGTTGGACGAACTGGAACGTGAAATCAACATGCGATACGCAAGACAACTGCAAGGTATTCGCGTCACGCCTATTCTGACCCAACGGGCTCCGAGGTTTATCTATATCGCAGGTGAAGTCGAAACGCCGGGTCGGTATGAACTGACCGGTCCGACATCGGCGATGCAGGCGATCGCTCTGGCCGGCGGTTGGGATGTGGGAGGCAACACGCGTCAGATCGTGGTGTTCCGACGGGACAAAAATTGGAAGCTGATGGCGACCAAGTTAGATCTGGCTGGGGGGCTGTTTGGCAAACGTCCCATTCCTTCGGATGAAATTTGGCTCCGCGATTCCGATATTATTTTAGTTCCCAAACGTCCGATCCAGCGACTGGCCGATGCTGTTGAACTGTATTTCAGCCGTACGTTGTACGGGATCTTCCCGTCAAACTTGGGTAGCTTTGATGCTCAATCGTTCGGTGGCCAGTAGATCAACGCTGAGAACCATTTGTAAATTGTCTACAATGCGTAGTAGTTCGAATGCGTTAACGCGGGGTTGCAGTGGGAGTCACTGCTGCTCCCGCGCTAATTAATAAAGCGTTCAGATGGTCAACTCGTTGTGGTTTTTGCTTCACCGCGTTACCCCTCCGCGCGTTGTTTTAAAAATTTGGGCGGTAAGGTTTCCGACCGCCGCGGCGGAGCATGGTTGGCTTGCCTTTGCCCCATGTTTTGGCGTTGCGTGGTTCGCCCACGGCTTGCAGTTTGGTTGCATAATCGCAAGAGAACACAGCCGACAGAAAACGGTTTTCTGTTTCACAAAGGCGGTTGTGTTTCTACCGGTTCAGATCACAGTATGTCGATAGGTCGCCTTTTGCTGTTGGGCTAATGCTGTGAAGCTTGGCTCTTGGACAGAATCCTTCTCCTCCAACAAAGGCGACGATTACATGACACGCCGAAATCTTCTCATAAAATAGCCCGATGAAAATTCTTATCCTTTCAGCAATCCAGGTTTACCCCGCACTCTCGGGTGGCCAAATACGTACGGGCTCCTTCGCCCGCGCCCTCGCCGAATTAGGGCATGACGTTTCTATTTACGCTTTCACCGGACGAAAAAAAGACTATCTGGCAAGGAAGAAAAGTGGTGGGACTCTGTTGGAAAACGGAGTGAATGAATTCGTCAATCGCCAACCGTTTTTTGGTGCACTTCAATGGTTGGCCTATAAATTTGCCCTGCCGCCGCTGTGGAGCAACCTGATCGCCAAGTTTCATACACCCAAAAAGCTGCGCGCTCTTGCCCAAGACGCTGATCTAGTGATTGTCGATTTTCCTTTCCTCTACCCGATCGCGGCTCGGCTTGGAAAGCCGTGGCACCTCAACACGCACAACGTCGAGCACCAACTGTGGAAGAAATCAGCTGTCGCCCCAATCATTGTTCCGTTGGTCAGGAGAATGGAAGAGATAGCGGCGAAAAAAGCGGATCTGGTGATCGCCTGTGCTCCAGCGGATCAAACGTATTTTGAAGAACTTAATTCGGTCGTTCTTGTACCCAACGGCATCTTTCCCGAAGACTACCAGTTAGATCCCGAGGTTCGAACGGCGACTCGAAAAGAACTTGGCGTGGGCGATGATGAGACGCTGTTCGTTTTCACCGGAAGCAATTTTGGCCCCAATCGTTCGGCGCTGGATCGTTTAAAAGAGTTTTGCGCAGCTGAGCGGGAATTCTTGAGCGACAAAGGGGTGAAGATCCTTGTCGCGGGCACGGTTGCGTCAAAATCTGGTGAGGCGGCCGAAGAACTCAATGAGGCAAGGATTCACCAGACAGGTTTTGTCGATTCGATTCAGCCCTATTTGGCTGCGGCGGATTACGCACTCAATCCTGTGTTCGAAGGGTCTGGTTCCAATGTCAAAAACAGTGAGTATATCTCCTCGCGGCTGCCAATGTTGACCCAAGAGTTTGGCACGCGGGGATACCAGTTGGAGGCCAATGTTTCGTGCTTTACATTCACGTTTGATAGTCTTGCTGACCGCTTGAGCACCGCAGCAGCGTTGACCCAAGATCAGCGGCGAGCCATGGCCGATCATGCGTTTAATGAAAACGAAACTGCAATCTCAATGCTCGCAGCGGTGAAAAAATACATCGTTGAATCGGTTTAGGAAATAGCTTGAGCGCGTTCGGGTTGTGGATTTTTTGAATTCCAGTTTCCGCTCCAACAATGGGCAGCCAGCGCTAGAAAAAGAAACGCCGTCGGGGCGTTGGGATCACTCATGCCGGACTCGGTCAAGCCACGCGCGATGCAGAAAACGACGCCGCCAACGAGAAAAAGATAAGCCGGGCGTTTGGTGCGTCGGAACAAGATCGCCGCATAGAACAGAGTGCAAATCTCCGTCAGAACAAAAAGTATGCAGCCAATGAGCCCCAGTTGTAACGTCGCGTCGACGTAGGAAGAGTGGGCCTCGCTGATGACCCATTGTTGGGAAACGGCAATCTCATAGATGTGTCTGGGATTCCAAAACGCTCGATAGCCATGTCCTTTCCAGGGTCGCCGGGAAATGTATTCTGTAAGGTCCTGCCACAGCGGAAGGCGCCCCGTCAACGAAGACCCCGTTTCTTCACCGCGTCCCATCAGGAGGACTTCTTGATATTGGTCGATCGGGTCAAAACCCGAAACCATGCAAATCAGTCCAGCACTGGCGATCAACCAAAAACCCGCCAGCACGCCAATGAAGACGTTTTTTGACGGCTGAGAAGCAAGCCAGATGACACCCAAAGCAACTGGGACGGTTCCTGTCGCGCTGCGGCACTTAGTGACAATTAGGAACAGAAACAGCAGACCAAATAATCCAAGGAAGATCGCTTTGGCTTGGGGTCTGATTTTCGCCATCACCCAAGCCGCAATCGCTCCCATTGCCAGATTGGCTGCCTGCATGTTGGGATGCATGGTGCCCGCGAAACGATATCCACTGCTGTGAGGACGAAAGGAACCATAGAACAATTCCATTGTGACGCCCAGCATCAAATAGGCCAGCGATACCATCAGCGCAGCGAATACCACATCTTGTACGCGCAGGAAGCGGGAAAATCCAAAACAACCGATGACGCAACAGAGGATCAAAACGCATCGCCGCATCGTGGTGCCGGAATCAATCGACCACTGCGTACTTAACCCCGCCCAGATAATGTAGAGCGCGATCAAAGCCACCGGCAGGTTCAAGCGAAATTTCCCCACTCTGCCCAACAGAAGACTGATTGCTCCAACCGCGGCAAAGCTCAAGAATCCGATTTGACGCATCTTATTGCCGCCGGCAACCCAACTCTCTTGGTCCTCAATCTCCGCCACAAAGGTAAGCGACTTGCTCATCGAGATATCGTGTTCTGAAAAAAACACGAAAGCCGTAGCCGCGGCCAAAAAGATGGTCAGGCTAAGGTAAGAAGTTAGCCACGGAAGCGGTGAACTCGAAATCCAAGAACCATCGATAGAAGGTGACTGGCTCGCATTAGACATGACTGCCTCCAATTGCTGGTTTCTCACTGAGAAATTTTCCTACCAAGACGGTACGTAAAATCGCACTTGTTACCGATCCAATCAACGTCGTCCAAGCCGCGCCCAGAACACCCAGGGGCTGTATCAAGGCAAGTGCGGCAGTGATCGTGACAAGCATGAGGACGACGTCGACCCAAAAGTTGGCTTTGATTTTTTCCATTGCGAACAGGCCTCCGCTGGCGGTGTGAGAAAAGCCTTCAAACAATTTGGCGATGGCCAGCAATGTCAAAACGGTCTGCAGTCCGGCGTACTCAGGACCGAACAGTCTGACCGCGACCCATCCTCCAAAAACACAAAGGAAAATCGCGAAACTGCCAACCGCCACAAAGAACACCCCGTACATTCGCAGCAACAATCGCGCCAGTCCCGCGTTCCCGTGTTCGACGAATACCTTGGCCGCTCTGGGGGTTAGGAAATTCCACATCCCGGTGTTGAATATATTCGCGACCCCCACCAGCGTCATGCAGGCCGCAAAGAAACCCGTTCCTTCGGCGCCCGCGGCCAACAGTAGCAGCCAAGGCAGAAGATAAGTCGCAAGCGAGCCAACGAATTGACCAGATACCGCCCACTTTCCAAAGGACCAGTTCAGCTTCAGGTCTTTCCGCAATGTCTCTTTGGAAAACGCGATCGTCGGTCCGCGATAGATGTACCACGCACCGATCGACACAACACATGAAAGACCGATGGCAACCCATGCGCTGGCGCCTGATAAATAGCCACAATATCCCAACGCCAACAGAGCAAGAACCTGAAGCACCGAAACGGCCGTATCCAGTCCAAGGACGCTTGTGTTTTCTGAGTGGGTGAAGCAGTAGTGCCGGACAAGTTCCCGCATCAAAACCGCCGGGATTAAAACCAACAGGACGACTAATGTGGGAACAACTTCAAGAGCTTTGATATCGATCGGAATCCAATCCGACCAACCCGATTGCTCAAGACCCCATAAACTGACGGCGGCCAGCAGGATAACACCTGCCAAAGCGATGAAGATTTGCGCCAGCAGGTAAGCCAACGTCACACCCAGAAAACCTGCCTGTTGGACAAGGCAGCTTCCGCGGTAACCGGCAAGATCATCTTTCGATTGACGATGGTGGTAGATGGTGTAGGGCGTTGATACCAATTGTTGCTGAAAACCCCTAGCAAAAAGGACCAACGCCAAACCAATGTAGTACACACCAAGCTCTCCCGGAGCCATGCGCCCGATCAAGACGCTGGTAGCGAATCCAGCGATGCTGACCACGCCCTGATCGAAAAGGCATACCAAAGGATCTAGGTTGGAAACAAACAGCTTTTGTATTCTGCTCACTTCTAGAATTTTAGGCTTACCCATTGGCGGCGTCGGCTACCTCGCGGGCGATTCCCATTTCGGCCTCGGTGGCGGTGAACTCGTCGTTGGCAGGGTAGTCCGGATCCGGGGCAAGCTGTTCCTCTTTTTGCTCAGGATGAGTTGGCCCCATGAAAATCTCCAAAAATACCGCAATGAGAACGGCTCCGGCGGTTCCGGCGACAAGCCCTGCAAGCCCGATCAGCGTTTTTCTGGGGCTGACCGGTTTGGGAACGAAGCTTGGCTGTTGCACGATACGAACGTTAGTGAAACGGTCGGTGTCTAGCGCTTGTTCAATCCGCGTCTGTTCGTGCAGGTTCTCGTATTGAGCAAAATTGGCCGCCGCCATCGCTACTTCCTGTTCCAGTCCGCCGATGCTGACTTCGTTTCGGTTTAGCTTGGCGGCTTTGTCTAACATTTCCTCCAGTTGCGATTGAAGCGCTTCCTTTTCGGCGGACATCGCTGACATTTCACCTTTGGTGGCCAAGAACTCGTCGCGGACCCGTTGTTGATCAAGTGGGTTTTTACTGATGATCGTTTCGAATCTTTCAAGCTTGGCCCGAGACGATGCCAGATTGCTTTCGACGGACATCAAAGCAGACTCTGCTTCGTTGGTCTGAAACTTCAGGTTGTCTTTGGCGCCTTGGATTGATACGACGCCCGCATCCTCTTTGGCGATTTGAAGTGACTTCATGGCTTCCTGCCACTGGACCTTCAAAAGTTTGGCTTGCTTCTCAAAGAACTGATTGCTTTGAGGTGTTTGATGGGCGTTCCTGTGCATTCCTAAATAGACCTCAAGATACTCCTTAAGTATCCGTTGCGCCAATTCGGGACTTTTCGATTGAGTCGTAATGGTCAGAACACTTGACTTTCGTGAATTCACCACATCCGTATTTTCACTAAGCTCCAAAATCGCTTTTTGACGGGGCGAATCTTTATAGTCCGTGCCCGGCACATAATTGCTTTCGAAATTTTCATCGCTCAATGGTGCATCGCCCAGAATCACCTCAGGGCCAATCCGATCAGCCACTTGCTCCATGATGTTGCGACTGTAAAGCATGTCACGAATCGAATTGATTTCGTTGTCACGCGATTCGAGAACCGAGACTCTGTTTCCGGTCGATGCCGTAGGATCCAGCGAGACCGTTTCACGACCTAGTTTGACAAAGATCATGGCTTCGGAGTGATACGACCGCGGCAGAAAAATCATTGCCAGAACCGCCAAACACATGGTCACTAACATGACAAATGATCCAGCGAGCCAGTGGTTCCTGGCAGCGTTCAGCAGCATCGAAAGTGAAAATTCTGGAGGTGCACTAGACATAAAAAGACCATGTAAGGCAGGCGAGTGTATGAATTAGGCGTATTGACCCAACAACACGCCGAAGGACTAACTTGTTTAAAAGTCACTGAAGTTTCAAGCCTTTGAAATTCAAAAGCCCGAAACTATTGTTACCATTGGTAGGAATTTTTCAATTGTTACTGATTTTGTGGATTGTTACACAAAAAATAATGAGGGGACCTAATAGAGTACCGAGCCAACGTTTTACGTCTCTTTTTTACCGCCGAATATTGCCACCCTTCCAATCCCAGTCCAGAATAAACGCCTGGTCACTTTTCATAATCTCCAATTCTAGGAAGACGTTCCCATCGATTCACTCTCTGCAATGCCTCAAGTGGGTTCTGAAACCATGCCAGGTGAAAAGCCTTCTCTCAACAGCGATACGCCTCCTATAAAGGCAAGTAAAGATGTTCCTTTCCCCACGCTGAGTCTGCGCGGGATGAAAATCCACATGGTTTCACGAAGCCAAACCGTGGACTATTTGATCCAATGCTCTGCCGAGAAGATCGGCGGCTGGGTGGTGACTCCCAATCTTGACATCCTGCGGAGATACGCGCGAAGTGTCTCCTTTCGAAATCTCGTGGCGACTTCGACGTTGAATGTGGCCGATGGAATGCCGCTGGTATGGGCCAGCCGCGTTAAAGGCGATCCTCTGCCAGGAAGAGTCAACGGCACTGACTTGATGATCGACGTGTGCAGCGCGGCTTCGATGGCCGGGAGGTCTGTTTTCTTTCTTGGGGGGAATGTGGGTTCCGCTGAACAAACGGCACAGTCGCTCCAAAAAGATTTTCCCAATTTGAAAGTCGCGGGATGCCATTGTCCTGAGTTCGGTTTCGAAAAAAACATCCAGAACGTTCAAGAGATTGCGGAAGTTTTAGCGGCCGCAGATCCTGATTTTGTATTCGTTGGTCTGGGGTCCCCGAAACAGGATGTACTAATCAACCTACTTCGGCTTCAGTTCCCTAACGTCTGGTGGCTGGGTGTGGGCGTCAGCTTCAGCTTCGTCGCAGGTGAATTAGCTCGCGCTCCTGAATGGGCCAAGACGACTGGGCTGGAGTGGGTCTATCGCTTGTGTGCCGAACCTCGGCGGCTGTTCAAACGCTATATCGTTACCGGCGTCCCATTTCTGATCACGACGTTAGCCGTTTCCGCCTACGAGAGATTTTTTCAGCCTCAATCAAAATAGGCAATCCAATTGTGCAAGGCGGAATGGGTGAATTCGATCAAGGCCAACATGTCAGTGCCCGTCGGTAAGCCTGTGCCGGTTTTAACGATCACCGTCGCCCTCCAGCCGCGCCGATTGGGCGACAATTGACCGAATCTCAACGGCAGGCGGTTCTTCATCTTGGTTTTGGGACGCGCCAAATTAGAATGTCGATTTAACCCAAACCCCTCAATGAACCTTCCCTGAGGCGCGTGATGTCTGTTGTCTATCGGTCCGATTGGTAACAGACGCAAGTCTCAATTTAGCCACACACAGAGAAACAAAATGACCCCGCAATCTGGCAAGTTTTTTATCCCGTCTTTAGATGGGATCAGAGCCGTAGCGGTGCTCATTGTTTTTCTTTCCCACGTGGGAGTGAAATACGTACCCGGTGGATTTGGTGTTACCGTCTTCTTTTTTCTCAGTGGCTATCTGATTACCACGTTGCTGCGGCGAGAACACGATCGGTCGAATCGAATCGATCTAAAAAAGTTCTACATGCGGCGCGTGCTCAGGATTCTGCCACCCTTCTACCTCGTGCTGTTTTTGGCGGTTGCTGCATCGTGGTTGGTAGGCGTCTATTCAAATTTTTCGGCTCTCCAGCTTGAAGCGTTAGTCAGTCAGTTCTTCCATTATTCGAATTACCATAATGTCGAATATGGGAACCAATACATGGCGTTGGGCACCGAAGTTTATTGGTCGCTCGCGGTTGAAGAACACTTTTATCTGTTGTTCCCCGTGTTTTATATACTGCTTCGGCGCTTCCAACTTGAGGCGTCAAAACAGGCGTGCATTTTCTTGGGCCTCTGCCTATTGGTTTTGCTGTGGAGATGTTTACTGGTCTTTGCCATGGGCGCTGATTACGATCGGATCTTCTTTGCAACCGACACGCGTATCGACAGCATTCTATTTGGATGTGCGATGGCGGTCGCTAGAAACCCTGCCATGGAACAGGATCGCCAGATTTCCGAGAGCAATCTCAAATGGATTTTCTTGCCACTGGGACTCGCCTTGCTGATGCTCACGCTGCTTGTTCGAGTTGATTCATTGCGGGACACGCTGAGGTATTCGATCCAAGGAATCGCTCTCTACCCAATCTTTATGGCAGCGATCCGTTTTCCCGACTGGGGTTTGTTCAAGGTTCTCAATTGGAATTGGGTGCGTTTTGTAGGTGTCTTGTCCTACTCCCTGTACCTCGTTCATTTTGTCGTGATCAAGATCTTCAACGCGACGATGCCCGAACTGGGGATGATGACAACGGGGTTCCTCACGCTCGTGGTTTCCTTCGTGATCTCTTACGCGATTTATCGATTCGCCGAAGTTCCCGCTGCAAAACTCAAACGCAGATTCGCCTCGCATTAGTGGCCCTGCTTTGCAACGCGAATGTGCCCCCAAAGCACCCCGAGCCGACTCCCAACGCTACTTTTTTGGTGCTAATTTCAGCTCAATTGGCTCACGGTGCGAGAGGCAAAATTGAAATGAGGGTTAGTCCTTGATCTCATCTGATTCTGTCAGCACTTCATCCAGCAATTCCTCTAAGCCAAGTTTATTTGCCATTGCCCGAATTTTCTCATTTTCAGTTTCACTTGATCGAATTGAAATTTGACGGAAGTCTCGCCTGCTTTTGTGACTGCCTTTACTAGACCAAATAAGTTTTGAAATTGCTGCATCCAATCGAGACGCGATGGGTAGCCGAACCGATTCGAAGATTTCCAGCTCCTGCGATCGAGATAGTTCACCTTCGATCATCTCACGAGGGTAGACATCCAGTTTCAAAGATTCGGCAGTGTCGAACAGCTGAAACATTCCCTTGTTGCTGATTGCTTCTCTAACGGCTGCTTCGGTAAACACGAACTCCGATTCCGCTAGTTCAGTAATTAGGCTTTCCAAGTTTGCAGCCGAAGCAGCATTTTGAATGACCATGTCGATATCCTGGGTCAAACGAGGCTCACCGTAGGCAACTCCTGTGATTCCACCGGTCAGATGGAATTGGATTTTTTGGCGGTTTAAAATCTCGACGAATTTCAGAAGCGAATTCTTGAACGATTCAATCGGGAACATTCGCAAGGAGCCCTTCGATTAGAGTCCGCATGTTGGTGTCTCCACCATAGATTTGAAGAGCCACTAAGAGTTTCAGTCTTTCGGGGCTCGACTCTGGATTGGCTTCTTGGATTTGTCGCCCTATGAATTCACGACTCCAATTGAACATTCCGATAGCGCGTGCAATTTTCTCTCGCGGAGTCATTAAATCCACAGCGTTTTGATAGAGAGAATCGACGTCGGACACCATGTCTCCTAGAACAAACAAAAGACCATTATAGCCAATTCAGTTTTGAGAGGGAAACAGTAGCGGATCCAAGCCAAAAAGCACCCCGAGCAGGATTCGAACCTGCGACCTACTGATTAGAAGTCAGTTGCTCTATCCAGCTGAGCTACCGGGGCGGATACAATCGCAAACCGATGAATTGCTTCACCGCTTCAATTGCACTGAGATGCCGCGTATTCTAATGGTTCGCGCTTGACCGGCATACCCTCAAATTCGTCCATCCTTAGTACGCGTTCTGCCGCGAAAATACTACCAAGAACGTCTTGAGGATGATCTTGATGTCCAACCAGATTGACCACTCGCGGATGTATTGATGGTCAAAGAAAACGCGCTTTTCCATCTTGTCCAGCGTCTCGGTCTCGCCCCGACAACCGTTCACTTGAGCCAACCCCGTCATGCCAGGCTTGACCTTGTGACGCAACATGTATCCGTCAATTTGCTTGCGATAGAATTCGTTGTGTGCGTTGGCGTGCGGGCGTGGACCCACTAACGACATATGCCCCGCCAACACATTGAAAATCTGTGGCAGTTCATCCAGCGAACTCTTCCTTAAGAATCCGCCGATCGGTGTGAAGCGGCTGTCGTTCTTGGTTGCCTGAGTGACTTTGTTTCCGTTCTCACAAACCGTCATGCTACGAAACTTCCACACGTCGATTTCATCACCTTCGAGCCCGTAACGTTTTTGCTTAAACAGCACCGGCCCTTTGGAGGTGAGTTTCACTGCGGTTGCAATCATCAGCATCGGAATGCCGGCAACCAATAACGCCGCCGTCGAAACGACTAGGTCCAAGCACCGCTTGACGACACCGTCAACGCCGAACAGCGGATTCTCGAACACGCTGACCACAGGAACGCCTTCGATATCCGACCAGCGCGAATTAAGCATCTGAAACACAAACAAGTCTGGCACGATATAAACCGACGCCGTCGTGTCGGCCAGCTCTTGGATCAAACTTCGGATCCGACTTTCGGCTCGCATCGGCAGCGTAATGAAGATCACTTGGACCTCGCCTCGTTTGGCGGCATCAATCACGTTTTGAATGACGCCCAATTTCTTTTCAACATCATCAGGCAGTTTGCCTGTTCGGTCTTCAGGGCGATCATCGTAGTAGCCCATCAACTTCAATCCCAAAGATGGGCTGTTGCGAATGTTGCGAGCCAACTGTATCCCTAACTCGTTCGCACCTACGATGGCGAACCGGCGAGCATTAATGCCTTGATCAACGAGGTACCGTTGGTACCAGTTGTGGACGACACGCACCGCCAATGCCATAACGGGTGTCACCACAAACCACATTCCCAGGGCGGGGGTGGAAAGTTCGGTTGAATAGGCCGTAAAGATCCCCAGCATCTTCAGCAAAACCAGCGTCGTGCCCCATGCCAAAATCAGCGTGGTGACTTCGCGTGTAAAGGCGATGCCGTTCCAGCGTCGGTAGACGCCGAAAATCTCTGCCAAAAAGTAGAAACCGCCAATCGCCAACAACGTCACGATAATCGTGGATTTACTATTGAACTCAGGCACTTGGCTGACAATCAGCAGCAGTCCCAGTGCAATCGTGACGGCATCGGCCAGCTTCATCAGCAGATAGGAATAGTCTCGTGTTTGGCGAACGTGGTGTGGGGATTGATTCATTTTTGAAATCGATAAGTTGAGGTAGGGCGATGAAGCCACGCGCGCTTTGCCGAATTTTTCAACGTCAAAGCTATCTTTCTCGGGGAACGAACGCCGTGGCTCCCAGAATGTAGGACGTTCCGTCGGGGCTGGCGGACTCTGGAGTGCACCTCGGAGTAAACAATAATAAACGGCGGCTGAGTTTGACGATTGGGATGGTTCGGGCAGTTGGGGGTTGGGTTCGCCGAGCAAATGCAAGCCACCGGAGTTCTGATTAGGCGGTTTGGCAAAACCATAACTCCTGCTCTTAATGTTTCTGTTGAATTGATTGTCGGGAAAATGCAGGCAGGTTGCCTTGCGTGCCGATGCTGATAGTTAACAGTCCCTCAAAACAAACTACCCCCGTGGTTCATGCCTTCACGCGCAGACCAATCCGAAAACATTCGTCCCAGCGCCTTACTTTTTGCGGCGTTGGTTTGTGCTCTTGTGATGTCTCTGCTTTCGGGGTGCAGTCGGCAAAGCTATCGACTTTGGGCTGACCGAGACGCGTATCGGCTGATCAATAGCCGTCAGTGTGACCCGCGCTGGCAGCTTCCCGACCGAGCCGTTCAACCGGAATCCAACTCGCGTTTGGCAGATAGCAACGATCCTGACTGTGGCCCTTTGCCACCTGATGATCCGGCGGCGGCTTGCTATATGCGAAACCTCAACGGCAGCCGCAAACCGGTGCGCTATTGGGATCAGCGCGGATACCAAAGTTCGATTGAGGATGGACGCTGGGAACACGCCCTGCCCTACGACGAAAACGGCGCGGTCAAATTAGACAAACAACTGGCCGTCGATTTAGCGCTGATGCACAACCGCCAGTTTCAGACTCGCGTTGAGCAAATGCACGTGTTGGCGCTGCGATTGTCGGGCAACCGATTCGAATACGATGTCAATTGGTTCGGCGGCAGTGGTGGAGCCTTTGCCGCCCGCGGCGAAGGTGCCGGCGCCGTTCGCGACGTCGCTCAATCAAACAACCTTGGATTCACCAAGAACTTTGCGTCCGGTGGCCAACTGGCAACCAACTTGGTCAATTCTTTTACCTGGCAACTAGGCGGCAACGGGAACTCGAACTTCGCCGCCGGCAGTCTTTTGTTCAGCCTAACTCAGCCATTGCTGCGCGGCGCCTTTCGCCATGTTCGGACGGAATCACTGACTCAGGCTGAACGCGATTTATTATACGATGTGCGTGACTTCGCGCGTTTTCGACGGCAATTCTACTTTGACATCGTCCGGCAGTATTTGGATCTGTTGAATCAAACGCAATCGGTACGAAACGAAGAGGAGAACTTACTGAACCTTGAATTGAATCTTGAGGAGCACAACGTGCTGTTGGAACGCGATCTGGTCTCCACGGTTCAGGTCGATCAAGTGTTTCAGCAATTCCAATCGGGCCGACTGTCGCTGGTCAATTCCCAGCAATCTCTGCAGTCTGATTTAGATCAGTTCAAATTTTCGCTGGGTCTGCCGGCGCGTGTCGAAATCACATTTGACCAAGGGCTCCTTGAACCGTTCCAGCTCAATTCAAGTTCCTTAGTCGAACTTCAGACCAGCGTGGACGATCTCAAGGAATCGTTGCTCCAATACGTGCCCCCCGACGAACCATCGGAGGCCTTCGTTGGCGAAACCTACACAAAGGTAAAATCATTAGCAGCCGTTTTGAAGAAACTGAAACCGGAAGTTGACCAAGAGTTCAAGAGCTGGGTGCAAGCTTCCAAACAAGCCGTTGGCACCTTGGATGAAGCAGACCGCATCGACAACCAACAACAGATGGCTCTACAGAAACGGCTGGGAGTCCTGCTCAAGGAACTGGACGAAGACATTGCTGATGCAGACGAAATCTATGAAGACCCACTCGCAGATTTCGTGGTCGCAACCGACGAGAAAGACTCCGAGGCGGTCAAGAATTGGAAGAAATTGGAGACGTTGATCGTAAAGCGGTCGGGCTTAAAAGAGCGTGTTGCCACCCTGGTACTGCTGCAGACTCAGATCCGCCTGTTCTCTATTGAGCTGAAACCGTTGGCGCTTGAGGAGGAGGAGGCCGTCCGAATCGCGCTCCAGCGTCGCCTGGATTTGATGAACAGCAAAGCCACGGTCACCGACGCGTTTCGCGCCGTCGAAATTTCTGCGGATCAATTGGAAAGCGACCTGTCGGTTTCCGCGTCGGCGGAACTGGGCACCGATAACGACAACGCGTTTCGCTTGGACAGCGATGCCAACGCGTACAACCTAGGTGTCAGCTTCGACGGCCCTCTGAACCGCTTCGACGAACGAAACGGCTATCGGGTCGCCCAGATCGCCTATCAGCAACAGCGACGACAATACATGGCCGACGAAGATGCAATCGTTAACAGCGTTCGTTTGAATCTGCGTCAGCTAAGAACCAATCGCTTCAATTTTCAAATCGCGCGGCAGCAACTAATCACCGCGACTCGCCAAGTCGAACAGGCGCAGTTCAACCTCCGCACGGCGACCTCTGGTGATTCAAGTCTGACGCAAGATCTTTTGCAAGCGTTGCAAAACCTGCGAGACACCAAAAATGACTTGATATCGAGCTGGATTAGCTATGAAACTTCTCGCATCGCGGTGTTTGTTGATTTAGAATCATTGCAGTTGAACGAACAGGGCGTCTGGATTAACGAAGAAGACGATTTCGGCGTGGCGTCTGTGCAAGTGCCTGTGAGCGAGTCCGAGAATGAATCAGCCCCCCAGCGACTCCCCTACGAAAACACCACAGGTGAAAAATCCACAGATGAAGAACCCACAGACGACCGGCTCCCAGGCGATGCAGACATCGAAACCCCCATCGAACCCGCGGAGTCTATCGAACCCATCGACCGAGAGCTCAAATCCTTCCAGCGGATCGTCCCGCCCGGCCCCGACGGAGGCCAATCGAGGACGCCTCGCGCTGCTGTTCCTTCTGTTGCTGATCGCCGCGGTGGTGGGCTATTGGATCTTCGCTAGTGGATCCTCTGCATCGGCCGAGAACGAAAATGTTCCGACTGCCGTTTCGCGCCGGACAACGTTGATGGATCGAGTAATCGAACAGGGCGCTCTTGAATCCCAGAGCACCATCAAGGGTAACTGCGAGATTGACAACAACGAAAATAAGATCATCTTCCTCGCGCCCGAGGGCAAGGTCGTCAAAAAGGATGAGGTCGTTTGCAAATTCGACAAATCTGAAATCACCAGGGATATCACCGACCGGAAATCGCGTGTCAACGAATCGCAAACCGAAGTGGAAGCGGCCGCGCAGGAATTAAAAGTCCAGATCGACGAAAATGAGACATCTATTCGGGCGGCCAAACAAACGCTCGAATTTGCTCAACTGGATCTCAAGAAGTATGTCGAGGGCGATTACTTAGTCAACAAATCCGAGATCGAAGGTCAAATCTCTGAAGCTCAAACCGAAAACGATAAAGCTCGGCGAGACATGGAGAACACGCGGGCGTTGGTGAAGCGCGGCTTCCGCGAATATGAACAGTTGAGAGAGGCTCAGCAAGTCGTTAAGAGCGCCGAACTTCGTCTGAAAAATGCCAACCAAAAACTGGATTCGTTGGAGCGTTTCGAACACGTGAAAAGTCTGGCGGAGTTTACCAGTAAGGCCGAAGAGGCCAAGCACGCATTGGCGGTCGCCAAGACAACCGCTGAGGCGAAGCTTTTAAAAGCCAAAGAAAAACTGGCCAATGAAGAACGCGGTTTGGTGATCCAAAAAAACCGTTTGAAAGAACTGGAAATAAATCTCGCACGACACGAAATGAAAGCGCCTCAGGCTGGCACGTTAGCCTACGCCCACAGTTGGCGTGAGGATGGGAAAGTGCGCGAGGGGTCAGTATTGTATCAAAACCAGCCCGTTTTCATTTTGCCAGACATGGACAAAATGCAAGTCAAAGTCGGTATCCATGAGACGTTAGTCAGCAAAGTCAAACCTGAGCAAAAGGCCGTCATCAAGATTGATGCTTTCCCCGGGAGCGATTTGACCGGCGTCGTGAAAAGCGTCTCTCCACTGTCAGCATCAACACGCTGGGAGCCCTCCAATAACTATCACGTCGAAGTCACGATCGACCGTTTTCCCAAAGAGTACAAACTCAAGCCCGGCATGACCGCCGAGGTCGAGATCGTCGTGGGACAATATGATGACGTTATTGCGGTGCCAGTCCAGGCCGTCACAACGCACTCTAATAAGGAATACGTGTTCGTCAAAAATGCTAAGGGAGCTTTTGTTTCTACCCCGATTAAAACCGGCAATTCCAACGTTTCTTTTGTTTCAATAAAAGAAGGGTTGGGCGTCGACCAGACCGTGGCGTTGGACGCCTATCAACGAGGGCTGAAGGAGTTCGATTCCAAGGAAGAGGAGATCCCTGAAGTTCCCGAAGCGGAAGAAAAGGAAGCCAAAGTTTCTGAAGCCGAGGAAACGCAAAGCGAAGAAACGCAAAGTGAAAAGCCGGAAGCTGAAGAAACTGAGTTAGAAGCTGCCGAAACTGCAGAAGAAGAACCGGCAGACGAAACGAACAAAGAGACAGAAATCCCGATAGCCGCAGGCTCCTAGCGGAACGGCGCAAGCCGTCCGGTTTCTATACCACCCAAACGAAGACCGGAGGGCTTGCGCCCGTGCCGCTAACAGTTTGCACTACGCCACGGTAGATCATGATCCAATGGAAAAAAATCTCGGCCCTCGTCAGTATGTCGTTGCGTTCGTTAATGCTGCATAAATTGCGGTCGTTGTTGACGGTGCTCGGTCTGGTGCTGGGCGTTGCGTCGGTCATCATCATGTTGTCGATCGCCGAAGGGGCCGGCCAGGAGGCTCAGCGCCGGATTGAATCGCTGGGGATCAATAACGTGGTCGTCCGGAGTGTAAAACCTTCGCAAGATGATCGACAGGGACAGCGTCAGCGGTTGTTGGAATATGGATTGACCTACGATGACATGCGGCGAATCCGCGACACGCTGCCATATATTCAGCAGATTGCGCCCTTCCGAGAGTTTCGCCACGAAGCGCGATACCTTGACCGCATGACGGAGGCGCGGGTGGTAGGCGTGCAACCAGAATACGCCCCCACCAATCGAATAGAAACCGTGCAGGGCCGTTTCATCGAATCGTTGGATCTAGAAAACAAAGCGAACGTTTGTGTGATGGGCGCGGAACTGGCTAAAAAACTTTTTAGCTATGAATCGGCGCTTGGGAAAACGGTTCAAATTGCTGATCGCCATCGGTTCCAGGTCATCGGAGTGACGGCGACGAAAATGTCTTCGGCGGGCTTCGGGTCAAGTCTTGCCGCTCAGGACTTCAATAAAGATTTTTACATTCCTCTAACCACTGACCAAAAACGAATCGGAGAAGTACTGCGGCGGCGTACCGAGGGTTCGCGCTCGGCGGAGAAGTTGGAGTTGAGCCAACTAACGGTGCGCGTGACGGGGCCCGAACATGTCAAAAGCACCGCCGCTGCGATCGAAAGTTTGCTGGCACTCACCCATGAGAAACGTGATTTCGAGATCACGATCCCGCTTGATCTATTAGAGGAAGCAAAGGCACAGCAGCAGTTGCAAAATTTTGTTTTGGGGAGCATCGCGGCGATCTCTTTATTGGTGGGCGGTATTGGAATTATGAACATCATGCTGGCGACCGTCAGTGAGCGCACGGGCGAAATTGGTATCCGCCGGGCGTTGGGGGCCAAGAAATCAGATATCACGTTACAGTTTTTGGTGGAGACGCTGGTGCTATCGGCATCGGGAGCATTGATCGGCGCAATCGTCGGCCTCTCCACGCCGCCGATAATCAGCCTGATGACCGGTCGCGAAACAGTGATTACTTTTTGGGGGCCCTGCGTGGCGGTGTGTGTCGCGCTGGTGACCGGTTTGATTTTCGGAATCTATCCCGCGCGACAGGCCGCTTCGTTGGATCCGATCGAGGCACTGCGGCGCGTCTGATCATTGACTCAAGAACGTCGGCACAGGTTTGATTTAAGAGAGGGCAATAGGTGACGGGATCGGCTAAGCAGCTGGGGACAGCTGCTGTACTATTTTTTAGTACAGT
>CAYOZV010000016.1:0-13638 GCA_964408465.1 uncultured Pirellulaceae bacterium | reverse complement strand
CGACACTCCGGTCGAAACCACATTTCGTTAAGGTTGAATCCAATCAGAGAACGCGCTCGGCATAACGGTAGAACTCATGTTGCCGCCAGCTTCGCCGCCAATCGCACCGCCGAGCAAAGACTGGCTGGATCCGCCGTGCCCTTCCAAGCGATATCCAATGCGGTTCCATGATCCACACTGGTTCGAACCATCGGGAGTCCCAACGTCACGTTAACACCGCTATCAAAATTGAAAGCCTTAAACGGAATCAGACCTTGATCGTGGTACATGCAAATATAGACATCCGTTCTTTCTCGGTGCTTGGTTAAAAAACCGGTGTCTGGTGGCAATGGGCCGGCGATGTCCATGCCTTTTTTTTGCGCAAGTTCAATGGCGGGTGCGATGATGTTTTCTTCTTCGCGGTTACCGAACAATCCGTTCTCACCAGCGTGCGGATTGAGCCCCAGCACTGTCAGCGTTGCGGCGCGGCCCTCAATCTTCTCAATCGCGTCATAAGACAGCTCGATCACTTCGCCAATCCGCTCGGTCGTCATCTCACTCGGCACCTCCAGATAACCGATGTGCGTCGTCACCAACGAGCAACTGAAATCCGGCGCATACAGCATCATGCAAAACCGATCGGTACCGCACCGATCGGCGAACAACTCGGTATGACCAGGAAACGCGATACCCGCCGCATCCCAAGCTTCCTTGTTGATTGGCCCAGTGACAACAGCATCGACGGCACCTTGCTGGGCCGAGGTGATTGCGGCCTCGATGAAATCGAAACTGCCCTGCCCCGTATTGGCGTTCACCACACCCGGCACGACGGTATCTGAATCCAAACCGGCAACGTCAACGATCGCCGGACCTTCCAAATCGCTCAGCGACGCCAGCGATTGAATGGATATCACGGGGTAGTCAGATTCCAATTCACAAGTGATTCCCACTCGCCGTAACAGGGGCGCACTTCCAAAAATTACCGGGGTGCAAAGTTCGGTTATCGTTTGGTCAGCCAGTAGACGCAAGCAAAGCTCAGGCCCCACGCCGGCAGGGTCGCCCATCGTGATGGCGACGCGCGGTTTTAAAGAGATATTAGACAATCGTAGAAAATTCCAACGGTATTATTTTTGAAGTTGTTCCAAGGCTTTGATTTGCTGGGCCGCTTTTTTGGCCAGCGGTTGGTCCGAGTAGTTGTCCGCTAAATAGCGAAAGTGTTTAAGCGCCATAGCAATTAATTCGGGTTTCAATCGTGGCGACGCATCCGCGACCCGACTGTAATTGGCTCGCGCCGTTTCGTAAATCGCGTAGGCTTGCAGAGCGCGAATTTCATCGGTCGACTTAGTGCCACCGTATCCGTAGAAGACCAATTTATACTCGTTGATCGCAGATTTGTAATCTTTTTGCTCCAGTAGCATGTCGCCCTTGATCACTCGGGCTTGGGCGCCCGTTTTACCAAGGTCTTTCGAAGCTCGACTCAAAGCGTCCTTGGCGCCGTCGGTTTCCCCAAGCGCCATTCGCGCCTTCGCGATCTCCAGCCAAGCACTAGAGATCACCGCGGGTGCGATGGGCTCGCTTGATTTGGCGGATTCGGCATCGGCGGTAGACACGATCGTTAGCGGTGTGGCCAGATCGAGCGCCGTTTGGAATTCGCCGACTTGGTTGGCACTTTGAGCACCTTGTAGCATCAGCAGTCGCAGTTGCGGTTGATTTGTGTTTGGCGACGTTTCGAGTTTCGGTCGGGCTGCTTGATAGGCGACCAAGGCGTCGGAAAAATTATCCAACTGGAATAACGCTTGGCCCCGCACAAACAAAGCATCACCGACTCGGTCGCTGTCGGGGTATTTGTCGACCAGAGTCAGAAAACCCTTCGCGGCAGTATCAAATTCTTTCAATTTGTAGTGCGACCACGCCAATTGATACAACGCCTTCTGCTCAAGTAAACCATTTTGGGCATCTTCCCCCGATAGACCGTCCGAGGGCATCACCCTGATTGTTTGCTCGAACATTTCGCCGGCAGTTTGGAATTCTTTGCGCTGATAAAGATCCACCCCCATCTCGTAATAGGCTTCTGCGGCCAAGGCGCTGTTTGGGTAATCGTCGACCAATTGTTGAAATTGGGCCAACGCACTTTGAGGTTTGTCCAATCGTTTCAACACCCAAGCCATTTCGTAGTGCGCGCGGTCGGCCAACGATGTTTTGGGTTTTATCGCCAAAAGTTCGGTGAATGTCTTTTCGGCCTCGAGCCAGCTTTCGTTCTCCACGTAAGCCAAACCCAGTTCCAGCATGCTGTTGTTTTTCCGTTCGCCCGCGGGAGCCGATTTGATGAACGCCATTAGATCAGTGATCGCGCTGTCGGTTTTTCCCAAACGGCGTTGAGCGATACTGCGGCCGACACGAGCCTGTTGAGATAAATTGATCGTGGGGAAAGTGGTGATCAGATCGTCAAACGTTGCCTCGGCCGATTCGAATTGACCGCTGCGCAGTTGCGCCCAACCCAATCCGTACAGCGCCGAAGGGAGGAACTCGGATTTGGGATATTGGTTGATCACCTTTTTGTATTGCGAGATCGCTTCAGGAAATTTTTGTTGTTCAAGGTAGGCTTCGCCCGTTCTCAACAATGATTCGCTGACCAATTTTGAGTTCGGGAACTCCTTTTGCAGCAAGTTGACAGTCGCCAAGGCATCATCGAACTGAGCCAACCCAAGTTCCGCCTGCATCCTCGTGAAAAGGGTCGCGTCCAGGCGATCCCATGGCGTCGCCGATTCCAACGCTTGATTCAGTGCGCTGATTGCGTTGCGGTAATCCTTGAGTTCGTATGCGCTTTCACCGATCCAATGGAAGGCTTCGGATTGGTCTTGGGGGCGTAGGATTGTGTCGATGCTGGATTTTAAAAAATCACGCGCTGGAGCATATTTGTCTTGGAGGAAAAGCGCCCAACCGATCCGTAATTTCCAGCGACCGGCGTTGGGGTCGTTAGGATAGTCGCGGGACAAATCGCGGTACAACGATTCTCCCTTGGCAAAATCCTCCTCCGCGATCGCAGCATCGGCAAGAATCGATTTGGCACTGGGGATGCGTCGATGGTTGGGAAAACGTTCAATGAGTTGTTCGGACAATAAAACGGCGTCTTCGGATTGGAACGTTTCCCAATTGGCGGCTGCCGCTTTGTATAAGGCATCCGCCGTTTGGGGTGACTGCGGGTACTCCAAAGCCAAATTTGTATAGAGCTTAGCGGCTTGTTTTTTCTGCCCCGGTATCATGTAGGTGGCGTCTGCCTGTTCCATCAACAGCGGCACAAGCAACGGGCTTGCTGTCGGGGCGTTGGTTGTCCATTTCTGGGTGACCGCGATCGCGTCCTGTGGTCGGTCGGTCATTCGCAACGCCGTCGATAAAAAGATGGCAGCCTCGATACCGAAACGCGAATCGGATTCTGCGATTGGGCTGAGCATTTCGATGGCGCGGTCGTGTTGGCCCAACTGCGAAAGCTCGCGCCCCGCCAGGACCGCGGACTGTTGCCTGAGGATGGAATCGGGCAATGACGCGACCGTCGCGAACATGGATGCCGCTTTTTCTCTTTCGCCCAAACCGACCGCGGCCAGCGCAGAATTGAAAATCGCTTCGTCTCGCACGTCGGAGTTCGGGTCATCGACCAGCGGTTGCAAAATTGCCTCGACATCGCGGTACAGCGCCGCGGCATCGGCCAGGTCGCCTCGATCGGCGGCGATCGACGCGAGGCTCAGTTCTGCTTTTGCGGTACGTAAGCTGGCCTCAATTAAGCCGTCGGGGTCATCTTGGGCCTCCGATTTGGCGACCGAGTAATAGTCTTGGTATGCGGACTGGGCCAACGTCAATTCGCCTTGCCGTTGGTAGGCGTTGGCCATGTCGAAGAACGCATTTTTTCGAAACGTGGCGTCAGGGTTGTCCGTTACCTTTTCGAATTCGGCGATCGCTTCATTGAGTCGCTCCAATTTGTAAAACGATTGGCCTCGAAAATAAATCGCTTGGTCGGAGAGTTCGAAATCGGGAAAGCTCTTAGGGATTTTTCCCAGCGTTTGCGTAGCCGTGGTCAGATACACTGAACTTGCTTCTAAATCGGCGGGTGCCTTGGACAGCGATAACTGGTTCCCATGGTTCATCTGAGCGTAACCAAGAAACATCAGCGCCTTGGGCGCGTCGACGGGGTTACCGCTGAGCTTCAGGCTTTGCTTGAGTGGGTCGAACGCCTGGGAAAATTTACCTTGCGAGACTTTGCAAACACCAAGGTTCAAATAGGCGACACCGATCCGCGGCCAGTCCGGTTGGGTGCTGATAATCTTCTGCCATTGGTTGGCGGCTTCAGCGAACTTGCCCGAGTTCTGCAAACGCGTTGCTTCTTCAGCCAACGCTGTGATCGCCGATGGCTGAGTCGTTGCCTGCCATGCATGGGCCGCCGGTATCATTGCACTGCAGATGCAGATCGCCAGTATGATTCGAGTGAACATGAAACGGAATCGCGCGGAATATTGTTGAGGATAGGTTTTAGCCGGCGACCGAAGTCGCACCTCAACAGTATAACGCACATTGAACTATCGGGTGCCTTTGCCCCGCATACTGCGCAGCACCGTTGACTCAAGATTTCCAACGTAGCACCGTTTTTTAAACCGTTTGCGCGGCAAAAACGGTTTGAAATCCGTGCTGCATTTTCTTAGACCATGCGACTACTGATCCAGTCGCTGTTGAATGACCTGTGCGATTTCGTCGATCTTGATGCGCTGTTGTTCGAGCGTATCGCGGTCGCGGATGGTGACGGTTTTATCTTCGAGCGTTTGGCCGTCCACGGTGATGCAATAGGGTGTCCCCGTTTCGTCCTGCCGTCGGTAGCGGCGACCGATGGCGCCTTTTTCGTCGTAGAACACTTTGAAGCGTTTCTTCAGATCCAAATAGATCTCCTTCGCCATTTCTGGCATCCCCTCTTTTTTCACCAAAGGGAAAACGGCCGCTTTGATCGGAGCCAAACGCGGGTGAAATTTCATCACGGTGCGCGACTGCATCTTGCCGTTTTCATCGGGCTGTTCATCTTCGCAGTACGCTTCGCAGATAAACGCCAGTGTTGCGCGGTCCGCACCGGCCGACGGTTCGATCACGTGGGGAATATACTTCTCGCCGCTCAGGTCGTCGCGGTAAGAAAGGTCCTTGCCGCTGCCTTTCCATTTTGGTTTGCCGTCTTCGCCGACCTGTACCTCCAGCGGGCAGGTCTTCTCATCCAGCTTCCCTTCCATGTGGCTGCGGAGGTCGAAGTCGCCGCGATGCGCGATGCCTTCGAGTTCGCCATATTCGCCTTCGGCCATGAAGGGGAACGCGTATTCAATGTCGGCCGTTCCAATGGAATAGTGCGCCAGTTCGTCTTCGTGGTGCTCACGCATGATCAAACGGCCTTCGGAAATGCCATACGTGTGATACCAAGCCAACCGGCGATCGCGCCAGAACCTATACCAGTCTTGCGACTGATCGGGATGACAGAAAAATTCAACTTCCATCTGTTCGAACTCGCGCGAACGGAATGTGAAGTTGCGTGGCGTGATCTCGTTGCGGAAACTCTTGCCGATTTGGGCGATGCCCAGCGGCAAACGGTTGCGGGTACTGTCGAGCACATTTTTGAAGTTTACAAAAATGCCTTGGGCCGTTTCGGGACGAAGGAACGCGGCGCCTTCTTCTCCTGACAACGCACCGACGTACGTCTTGAACATTAGATTAAATTCGCGCGGCTCTGTCAGCGTTCCGATCTTCTTCGTTTCAGGACCGACAACTTGAGAAAGATCATCGACCTCGGTCAAGCACATCACGTCGCCATCGTAAACAAGATCGTCGATGTTCTTGTTGCGAAGATTGAAGTGTTTGAGCGCCTGTTTTTGAATCAGTTCGACTTCATTGTCCCCCGCGGGCGCAGTGATGAACGCTTTGCGGCCTTTGGCCTCGACCCAACGCCCGTTCAGCTGATCGTGACGGTATCGTTTCTTGGTCTCCTTACAGTCAACCATGTAGTCGTGAAACAGATCATAGTGCCCCGAACATTTCCAGACCTGAGGGTGCATGATGATCGTGCAATCCAGCCCTTCCATCGCGAAGGGCGAAGGTGCACCGGGCATCGTCGACATGTCGTCGTGGCAATTGACCATCTCACGCCACCACGCTTCTTTGACGTTCCGCTTGAGTTCTACTCCCAGGGGGCCGTAGTCCCAAAAGCCTTGCAAACCGCCGTAGATTTCGCTGGACTGGAAAAGGAAACCACGCTGTTTGCAAAGGGAAACAATTTTTTCCATGCTCATAAGAAGCGACTCGATCGGGAAAATGGGGGCGAAGTAAAAACGGGAATTTTAGTTGGAGGCCAACCGGTTGAACAGACGAGTTTATCGCCTTTATCGTGGGGGGAGAATCTGTCGAGCCGTTTTTCGATTGGCTGACCGGCATGTCATCAGTTCAACGATCAGCCGATAGGCGCCGGTGTTGAGGCGGGCCCAAAACGCGGTCGCCTGCCGGCTTGTCGTTAAACGCGGCCGGGTTAGGCTTGGACAAATAAAGAGGTGAAATCGAATTCATTCCCGTCGAATAATCCGCGGTCGCTCAGCTTCAGCGTCGGGATGACCAACAGCGCCATGAAAGACAGCGTCATGTAAGGCGCCCGCAGCGCCGTGCCGGCAGCTTTGGCGGCGTTGTCCAGCAACGTGTACTTTGCCGCAACGACTTCGCAAGAATCAACGGCCATCAAACCCGCCACCGGCAGAGGCAGCACGTCCGTTTGGCCTGCGCTGGAAAACGACAGACCACCCTCGGCCTCGATCACACCATTGATTGCCGCCGTGATATCTTCGTCAGATACCCCCACCGCAATGATGTTGTGCGAATCGTGAGCCACCGACGATGCGAGAGCGCCTGATTGAAATCCGAACCCTTGCACAAATGCGATCGCCGGAGGACGCTGCTGATACCGATTGACGACGACTATTTTTAACACGTCGCGGTCTACATCCGACACGACCAAGCCCGATTCAATTTTGGCGGGGAGGATTTGGCCATGGGTGATCAGCTGCCCGTCGATGGCGCCGATGACACGGATGGCTTCTGTTTCTGCGGTGACCGCCAACTGATCGGCCGAAATTGGCGACGCCACGAACTGATTAATCGTGGCCGTCGCCGTCGAAGGGATCAGACACTTCCCGTCGCCGTAGACACGCTGCCCGTCGATGTAGGTGGACAGGATCTCAAAATTTTCGAGGTCCTTCACGACAATAAAATCGGCGGGGTCACCGACCTGGAGTGTGCCGACGTTTAAACCGTAGTGTTGGACTGGGTTGAGACAGGCGACGGTCAAAACCTTCATCAGATCGCAACCGGCGGCAACAGCGCGGGCGGCCAGTTGATTGATGTGTCCCAGCAAAAATTCGTCTGGGTGTTTGTCGTCGCTGCACAACATGCAAAACTGCGGATGAGAGTCGATTAAGGAAACCAAGGCATCAAAGTTCCGCGCCGCCGAACCTTCACGAATGGCGATCTTGCAACCGGCGGCGATTTTGTCCAGCGCTTCTTCGATCGTGAAGCATTCATGATCGGTCGAGATACCTGCCGCGATGTAGTCCGCCGCTTCTTGCCCCCGCAAACCCGGCGCGTGACCGTCGACGGGTTTGTTGTACCGCTGGGCGGCTGCGATCTTCGCCATGACCTCGGGATCGCGCCTCAGGACGCCCGGAAAATCCATGACCTCGCTTAAGTAACCAATTCGGTCATCGGATAAAAGCTGGGTGACCGCGGCGGCGTCTAAAGTGGCTCCGGCGGTTTCAAACGGTGTCGCCGGCACACATGACGGCGCTCCAAACATAAATTTGAAGTTAACTTGATCGGCGTTTTGCAGCATCAATTCGATGCCTTCGATACCACACACGTTGGCAATCTCGTGCGGGTCGGAGATGGTCGCAACCGTGCCATGCCGGACCGCGATCCGCGCAAATTCGCTTGGCAACAGCATCGAACTTTCGACGTGAATGTGGGCGTCGACGAACCCCGGCATCAAATAGGGAGAAGTTTGGCCGCCCTCTGGATCGGCCGCGTCGCAGCGTTGGATCGAAGTAATGACGCCGTCTTTGACGGTGACCTCGGCGGGGTAAATCGCGCGTTGGTGAAGGTCGACTAGGTTGTGGGTGAATTGCATGAGCGCGGTTGAAAATGGTTTTGGGTTTTTCGTAGTGGACGATGCAAGAAGTCCTGCCGATCCAATTCACGCTGGAACTTGTGGGCTTGTCCACTACGTTTTAGGAAACGAGTCCTTTGGTGACCATCATGAAAACGTCTTCGAGGTTGGGTTCCTTGCGTCCAAAATTTTTGACTTCGACGCCTGCTTGGATCAACTGTTTTAGCAGCTCAGAAGGATTGTAGTCGGTGGAATTAAACTCGATTTCAATTTTAGATCCATCGACTTGGATATCACGCACGTCGGGGTTGGATCGAATGATGGACAGCCCCTGATCAAGACCTTCGCCAAATTGCGCTTCCATGACTTGGTTGCCGCGAATCTTTTGATAGACCTCGTCAATGGGACCGTGCATCAGCAGTTGGCCCCGTTCAATGATACCAATCGAAGTACAGCAATCGGCCAGCTCGGTCAGAATATGGCTGGAAATCAGAATCGTTTTTCCCATCCGACGCAGTTCCTTTAACAAAGCCTTAACCTCCACTCGCGCTCGTGGGTCCAAACCACTGGCCGGTTCATCCAAAATAAGAACCGGCGGATCGTGGACCAACGTTTTGGCCAGGCACAGTCGTTGCTTCATCCCGCGCGACAGTCCATTGACAAAATCGTCGCGTTTGTAAGTCAGGTCCAGCAGTTCCAACACATCGCGGATGACACGTTTGCGCTGAGTTTTACCAATTTTGTAGGCCACCGCAAAGAAATCCAGGAACTCCCAAACCTTCATGCCATCGTAAACGCCAAAGGTGTCGGGCATGTAGCCCACACTGCGGCGGACGTTCATCGGATCTTTGGAAACGCTGAATCCGTTGATGGTGCCTTCTCCGCGCGTGGCGCGCAACAGCGTCGCCAAGAAGCGAATGCTGGTGCTTTTGCCGGCTCCGTTGGGGCCGATGAAGCCAAACATTTCTCCTTCGGCGATTTGTAAATCTAACGACTGCACCGCGGTAAAGTCGCCGTAGTCCTTGCCAAAACCGGTCAGTTCTATCATTGAGTTATTCTGTAAATGGTGAAAACTAAATCGTAATGGGATCCACGCCGGGGACGAATGACGGAGTCCTCCGATCGAATGCCCCGGTGAGGATCATGGCTTCGTTCACGACGTTATTTGTTCATTCTTCTTCAAGCGTTGCGTCAAAGGATTCGTCACTGAAGTCGTTGTCTTGGTCAATGTTGGACCGAGTTTTGGTGAAGTCGAGGATCGAATTGACGTCGCGCTGTGCCGGTGGTAGGTCAGGTTGACGAAGGTGAGCAACGACTACGGTGTGGCCGATCGTTTGGGTTGATTCGGGGTCAAAGCGAGTGTCACCGATTTGTTTTTCGCAAACCCCTAACATGCGAATTTCACCTTTGCCCAATTCAAGATTCTTCAGCACCGCTGACAGGACTTTTCCTACCAGTGATTCTGTTTCGTTGAGTTTTGCTTCGCCAAGGATCGTCAGGAATTGACTGCGCGCGATCGACGATTCATGGGTGGCGGTGTTGAGTTCGGATTGGGCTTGGATCGCCGGTAGATAAGGTTTGAGCATTGGCGAACTCTCGATCTGGTCCATCGGGATTCGATTGTTGCCGTCAATATCCAAACGCGCTAGAAATTCTTCGGGTGCAGAGGGGAGCGTGTTGATGAGACCGGACTCTTTCGCCCAGAGCTGTGGCAGGTCGATTTTTTTCGTGCGTTTCATCCGAACGTCAATCGCATCAGCGCTATTAAAATCGCCAATCCAACCGCCGAAATAGTTCCCCTCTGCATCTCGCGCGATGACGCCGGTCAGCCCAAGGTCGATGGTCGTCGTGTTTTGTAATTTGAGATTTTCGAAGTCGGGCTTGGGAGAACGAGATTGGATGCGGAAGCTTCCACCGACGTCCTGCATCCATTCTGCGTGCAATAGACCGGTGGAATTGGATTGAATCTGAAAGTTTTCGGTGCGGTTGGTCAGCGATTGTTGCAGCCACAGTCGCCGCGGTGTTACCGTTGGGCGTGATTTTTTATTGAGGTTCAGCGGCAATGCGATTCCCGTCGCGTTGTCCAGTTGGATCGCATAGTTGGTCGATAGCGAAGTGTAGAGCGCCGAGTATTGTGAGAGGTGGCCGCGGTGGTAGCCGTCGTGAATCTCCAACAGCGAGACTTGGGTGTTGCTGCGGACGAATCCAATGTCCAGCGACGCGACTTTTACGACCGTGATCGCGCCGGCGATGGCAATCAATGGAACCGCCGCCCAAGCCCATTCCACTTTTCCTATCGCCCGGAATAGCAACCAGTTGGCGGGCACCAATATCAATAGATACACGCCCAACATTTTTAGAATCAAATCGGCCGAAGGTGGCGTGATGCGGGCGGCGGATTGCAACCCCGACCGCGCGGCATCGGCAACCGCGCTGGAGTCTGACCAGCCGCCGACCCCCGAGCGCGGATTGGCTTTGAATCCGCCGTAGTGACGCGTGTCGTTTTTGTTTCGCTCCAACGTCGTTTTCGAACCCAGCTTCAATGGAGGTTGTTCTCCGCTCATTTGGTCGTCGCGGCGCTGCAGTTCTGTTTCGCCAGTTGGGTTAACGGGCGTACCGTCATTGGATAAGTCGCGGCTGATGAATCGCACCGTGGACCCGATCAGGGGATCGTAGATCGTCGACCGGTCGTTGACCCAATCAAATAAAATGACTTCGTCCGTTTTACCAAATCTGCGGCGCGGTTTCCGCAGCAGCGCGTTGTTGAAAAAGGATTGAAAACTGCCCCACGATTTGACCGCTGGCGAAGCCAGCGAAAACGCGGTCGCGACAACACGGCCTCGGCCAATCATCCTTTCGATCGCTAACGCGCCGGTGCCGGTGACATAAGACGCCGCCACGTGCGGTTTGAATTCGATGCCAATGACGGGTTTGGATTCGGTCACGACCAAGGAACGTTTTTCCGCCGGATTGCTCCTGCTGGCAACCGACCAGTTCTTATTGAGCGGCTCAAAGGACGCGCTGTCAATCTCCGCCTTGCCTTCGGATTGAGCGGGCAGGTAGTCGGCGAGGAAACTGGCTTCGAGCTTGCTTAGGCAATCGGGACCGCTGAGAATCAGCTGACCGCCAAAATGAAGCCAGTCTATCAAAGCCTGCTGTTGGTCAGGATCAAGATCGTCGGGGTCCAAGTCATCCCAGATCAAATAAGCGGTCGTTGTCCAATTGAGCACGTTGCGCGGGAGTGGAATCGGCCGGCCGAGTTTGTTGGTGACGACCTGATACAACGGTGGCGTGTCGAGCGTGGAATTTTCCGACTGCCGAATTCGAATGCTGTCGGTGAACTGAAGATAGCGCACCTGTTGAGGGCGGGTTGAGAGGACCAGCATGTGATACTGAAAACCCAGCATCGTTTGCGTCGAGGTCAACGGAACGTTGTACAGCGGCAGCCCGTCGTTGCTGGTGCAAAGCGCAACGTCCATGTTCGTGCTCAGCGATTGAGGCCGCTGGGGAAGATATATCGTCGACGGAAGGTACTTCCACTGACCTTTGACCAAGGAAAAAGATCGCGCTGTGGCGAACTCAAAATCGGTGCCGGGGATTTTGTCCGCCGCCGCACCCAGCATCGGCACGGAGTTGATTTGGCCTTCTTGATTGAAGTTGTGGGCGATCGTGGGAGTGGAGGTTTCTAACCAATGCCCCAGTTTTGTTCGGTTGACGCGATTGAACTGACCACGGAAGTAAGCGGCTCGTTGGGCGGGCGAGAGTTCTTTAAGTTCTTCCGGCGTTTTGCTGTCGAGATCGGGGTACTTCCCCGGCAGGATTGCGGTGCCTGGCGAAACGAAGTTGGGTTTGGGTTGCTTTTTCTTCTGACGCTCATTCTCCTTTTTGATCTTATCAGCCAAACGTTCGTCGGGGTCTTGGTTGCAGCCGGAGCATCCGGACATCGAAACAACGCCGACGGCCAACACGACCAGCATCAGGCACCGCAGCGTAAAGCTGAAACGACGACGATAATGAGTTGGCGTTGTAGGCAATGGATTTGCTCTGTTTGTTTAGCTTGCTTGGTTCAGTTGAGCTGCTTTTAGTGTGTTCTCCAGCAGAATCGTAACCGTCAGCGGTCCGACGCCGCCGGGAACGGGCGTGATCTGTGATGACACCTCCAACGCCGCGTTGAAATCAACGTCTCCGACCAATCCATCATCGGTGCGGTTGATGCCGACGTCGATGACAATGGCGTTGGGTTTGAGCATGTCGGCGGTGACAAATTCCGGTTTGCCGATCGCGGCGATGACGATGTCGGCGGTAGCGCAGACTTCGGCCAAATTTTTGGTGCGGCTGTGGCACAGGGTGACGGTGGCGTTGGCCATGTCGGGGCCCAGCGGCGAATCCTTTTGAGCCAACATCAGCGCCATCGGTTTGCCAACGATGTCACTGCGTCCGATGATGCAAACCGATTTTCCACTGGTGGTGATCCCTGACCGTTTGAGGATGTGAACGATGCCAAAGGGCGTGCAGGGGAGGAAACGCGGGCGGCCTTGGGAAAGCAAGCCGACGTTTTCAGGATGGAAAGCGTCGACGTCCTTGAGCGGGCTGATCGCGTCCAGCACCTTGATCGCGTCGATAGCCGGTGGCAGCGGTAGTTGGACAAGGATTCCGCTGACGGAGGAATCGTCGTTGAGTTGGTTGACCAAATCTAAGAGTTGCTCTGTCGTGCAATCGGCTGACATGCGAGTCAGCTGGCTGGCGATGCCGGCCCGTTTGCAGGCGCGTTCTTTGTTACGCACGTAGACCTGGCTGGCGGGATCTTCGCCGACTAAAACGGCGACCAATTTGGGCGGTTGGTGACCGCTGGCAACGAAGTTAGCGACTTGCTGCTTGATTTCGGCTTGGATGTCCTTGGAAATTTGTTTTCCGTCGATGATGGTCGCAGGCAAATTTGGCTCCTGATTTTTGATGAATGGTGTTCTCGTATTCTATCCGGTTTTGCCGGTGCGATTGAGGGGATGGATGATAACTTTTCGCGGAAGGTTCTTATAAAATGATCCGATTTTGATTCCGCGCGAACTTCGCCGTGGCCAGTTCGTCTGGTTTGTGTAAAGCGGTGGGGCTGAAGCGGTCAATGTGAACACCGTTTATCAATAACAGCAATTTCAGTGTAAATGATTCAAAGTCGGTGATCTCGCAATTGTTCAAGCTCGACGCCAAATTTGGCAATGACCACGGGGACGTCAGAATCAAAATCCGATGTTTGACCGCGGAGATGATCCGCGCTGTTGACGATTGAGCAATGACGTGGGGCCGCAAACCGCCAAGGATTCCAGCGCCTCCTGAGCCACTCAATGAACAAAGCGATTTACCCTGCAGGTGTAATGGAACTGCATGACTGTCTTCGAAACAGTGGGACGAGGTTCGATTCCTCGGCGGGGTGTGGGTGTGGGTGAGTACCGAGTACCGAGTACCGAGTACCGAGTACTGGGTACTGGGTACTGGGTACT
>CAYOZV010000015.1:28336-40684 GCA_964408465.1 uncultured Pirellulaceae bacterium | reverse complement strand
GGGTTAAGCTTACGTCAATGTTTTCCACTGACAAATTCGAGAGCGTGACATTGAATCGGGCGAAGGCATCGGTGCCTTCGACCGAAGTCACATCGTTAATCGCGACCGCGGGGATGTCGGCGACGTCGGTGATCGTCGTCGTGACGGTATCTGCGACTGGATCGGCGGCGATCCCTTCGAATCCGCCACCGGTGACGCTGTCGATGGTGATGGTAATGTCTTCGGTGATCTCGTACAGAGAATCATCGACCGTTGGTAAAGTGAAGGTCTCTGATCCAGATCCGACAGGAATCAAAACGGTGGCGACGCTCGTATAGTCGGAACCATCGGCGGCGGTGCCTGTGTAAACTAAGGTAACGGTGACATCTTCGGCGGCGTTAATCGGAGCACCGCCTGGATCGGTCAGCGCTAATGTATAGGGCGTCGTGGTCGCGCCTTCGACAACCGACGGTGGACCCACGATCGAAACTAATACTGTCTCTGGATCGGTGGTGTCTTCTTGAATGGTTCCGACGCCCGTGTCGAACGGGTTGCATGTCGTTCCGCCGGTCGTGGTCACCGTCACTTCGAAGGTCTCGATGCCCTCAGCCAACGCATCGTCGACGATTGGCGTTCTCATGCGAATAGTGGTATCGCCGACCGCGAAGGAGGCCGATGTTGCCGGCACGAAGGCGGTCCCGTCGAAGACCTCCAGTTCATTCAAACCGAGAATTCCAAAGTCAACCGTTTCTCCGTTGGCCGATACTCCCGTCGCGGAAATGCTGAAGTCGATTGCCTCAAACGTCGGGTTGCTCAGTTCGACAGTAAATTCGGCAAACCCTTCGACGCCTTCGGTCACGATCACATCGTTGACAGCGATTTTTGGCACATCATCGTCGACGATGTCGGTGGTGACCTGGAAATCGGTGGGGTCAATTTGGAAATCTTCAAAGGAACCGCCGGTGGCCGAGTCGATCGTGATGGTGAAGTTTTCAAGTGGTTCGCCAAGGCTGTCGTCGATGGTGGGGATCGTAACGGTGCCGGTCGTGGATCCAGCAGGAATCGAGATCGTTGCCACTCCTGTATAGTCGGTTCCGTTGTTGGCGGTTCCGGTGTAAGCAAACGTCAGGGCGACCGGGGTGATCGGCGTGTTATCCAGCGTGACGGTGTAAACGGCGGAACTGCCTTCGGTGACGCTGGCGGGGCCCGTGATACTGACGAGTGTTGGGTCGGCATCGTCAAGGATCGTGCCGGTGGCTGTTGCGCTGGTGTTAAATGTTGTCCCGCTGATGCGCGTTGCGACCAGAGAATAGGTTTCGTTGTTGTCGGCGATGGGATCGTCAAGGATCGGCGTGCGGACTTCAACCGATGTTGATCCGGCGGCGATCGTGACGTTGCCGGATACCGGTTGCCAAGCGGTTCCGTCGAAGAATTCTAGTCCCGGTCCGAAGTCGGTACCGCTGGTTGCACTTCCGTTGATCAGCGCCAGTGACACCTGCGTATTTTCAACGCTGGGATTGGAGAGGCTGACGGTGAACACCGCGTGAGTATCAACGGTTTCGGTCGAGGTCACGTTGTTGACGCTGATGATCGGGCGATCATCGTCGCTGCTGTTAGGCCCGGTGCCGTCGTCGATGATGGTTCCCACGCCCAACCCGTCAACAATGGTGCCACCGCTGGCATTGGACAGGTTCACGTCGAAGGTGTGTGGTCCTTCGAAGATGTTGTCTTGAGTGATCGGGATGGTCACCGTTTGCGTTTGCACGCCGGCGGCGAAGTTGGCGGTTCCCGAGGTGGCGGTGAAGTCGGCGCCGCTGGTGGCACTGCCGCTGGCGGTTGCGTAGTCGACCGAAACGGGGGTTGCCGAAGGTTGATCCAGCGCGATCGTGAAGGTCATCGTCCCGTTGTCTTCGTCCACGGTAACATCGTCGATCGAGATCGAAGCGACGTCGTCGTTGATGATCGTACCGGTGCCGGTGTCGCTGGCATTGGTGACGGTTCCCGAGAGGACCGTTGCCGACATGGTGAAGGTTTCGTCGGGTTCAACGAGTCCTTCTTGCACCGAGTCAACGCGCACGTCGAGCCGCGTGGTTCCCGCGGGGAGGGTGATTTGTGTGCCTGCGACTGCCGGTAGCCATGTTGTGCCGTCGAAGTACTCAAAGTTGCTGGTTTCAAAATCGGTGCCGGCGGTGGCGGAACCGCTGCTGACGGACAGGTCCAGGACGATGTCTTCAAATGATGCGACGTCCAAGGAGACTAAGAACCGGATGGGGCTGCCTTCGGTGTTGGCGCTGCCGACAATCATCACCGTTGGGGCGGGGGTGTTGTCGGTGATGGTGGTGACAACTTCATCGGCCGCGCCGTCGAGGGTGATCGTTTGGCCGGTGGTGCTGGCTGGATTCGAAAGGCTGATCTTGTAGTCTTCGTCGCCTTCGTAGACTCCATCGGGCGTCGTTGGTATGACAATCGAAAGCGGAGCCATCGCGCCGGTTGCGTCACTGGTGAAGGTCAGCGTCGTGCCATCCCAAGCGAGCGTTCCCGGTCCAGCGTAGGTGGCGACGGCAGCAGAAACAGCCGCCGTTAAGGGACCGTAGTCAGCGCTGGTGGTGTCAATATCCATCAGCCCGATATCAACCGACGCCGTTTCTCCGCTGCGCAGTGGATCGGAAAGTTCGACCAAATAGGTTGCATTGTTGCCATCGATGACGGCTATCGTTCCGGTGATCGACCACTGGGCCGGTTCTGAATCACGCACCACATTGATGGTCGTGGTGGCGGTGTTGCTGTCGTCATCGCCGTCGTTGGTGCAAACCTCAAACGCGCGATCACCGACCGTTGGTAGGACCGAATCGTTTCGATAAGACGTCGTCCGCAAGACCACTTCGGCTTGGGCGAGTATCATTTCAACGCCATCGGTGCGGACGATGTCAAAACGCGCCGTGGCAGCGGTGAAGGTCACGTCGTAGTTGGTGGTGCCGATGGTGACGGTGGTTGTCGAATTTGAAGTCGCATCCAACTGGAAATCAACGCCGCCGATCTCTAAGAACTCGGCGCCGGCGTCAGCGATGGTGCTGGCGTCGACGTCAATTTTCACAAACGGCACGCGGATATCGTCTTGGTCGGTAACGGCGACTGTCGGATCGGATAAACCGACCGACGGGCCGCCCTCGGTAAAGGTGTCGGCGTAGTCCTGGCCGGCGGCGCCGCCGTTGAGATCCACTTGCGGAGGATCATTGACCGGCACAACCGTGATGTCGACCTGTCCACTGTCGGTGTCAATTCCGTCGGTCACGTCGTAGGTGAAACTGCCGGCATTGGCGACGGTGAAGATCGTCGGCGCGTCGTAAACGAGGCCGGTTAACTGCGCCATCGTCAGCGTGTCACCGTTGTTGACCACCGTGGTTCCATCGGCCAAGAAAACGGTGCCCTGAGTTGGCAGTCCTGTCACGGTCGCGGTGAGAGTGTCACCGTCGATGTCCGTTGGTGTGGCCAAGCCGAGCGCGTTGGCGGTTGAATCTTCGTTGACGGTGATTGCGTTGTCGGTTGCGACCGGCGGATCCTGAAGAGGGCAGACGTCGATCGTCATCGTGTTGGGCGTTGTTTGGAACAAAATCCCGTCGCTGACGCTAAAATCAAACGTCGCGTAGCCGTTTCCATTGCCATCGGCGGCGGGCACGAAGATCAAATTTCCATTATTGATATCCGTCAACGAAACGACTTGACCGGCCATGGCTGGGTTACCGTTGACCAGGAGTTGACCGACGCCAGGCAGGGTGTCGATGCGGACGGTAACTAATGATTCGCCGGGGTCTTGGTCAGCGAAGTCGAAGTCGCTGGCGACAAAGGTGTAGGAGATCTCTTCGTCGGTCTTGACGGTGTTGTCAGATGAGGTGGGTGGGTCGGCGACGGGAACCACGTTGATCAAAACGATGCTCGAAGCAACGCCGCCGTTGCCGTCGCTGATTGTATAGTTGACGGTGTCGGTGCCGTTGAAGCCGGGGTTGGGAGTGTAGTCGATCGTGCCGTCAGCGTTGATGACGACCGTTCCGTTGGCCGCAGTCGCGGTTGTCACGGTCAGCGGATCATTATCGGGGTCGCTATCGTTTGCCAGAATGTTGATGTTGGGGAGCGTCGTGTCTTCGGGCGTGCTGCCGCTGTCGGCGTTGGCGACCGGTGGGTCTTGGACGTTGTTAACGGTGACGGTGACCATCGCCGTGCTGGTTCGTCCGCTGGCGTCGGCCAGCGTATAGGTGAACGTATCGGTGCCAAAGAAGTCAGGGGCAGGTGTGTAGTCAATCGTCCCATTGGGCAAAACGGTGATCATGCCGTTGCTGGGCGGGGTGGTCGATTGGATGTTGAACGCACCGGTCAGCGGAAGGGCGTCGTTGGCTTGGACGGCAATGTTGACCAAAGTTTCTTCATTGGTCATTTCGAAATCGTCGACGGCATCCAGCGGTCCGGTTACCGGTTCCGAAACGTCGATGAAGGCCGTCGCGGTTGTGGTGGCTCCATTGCCGTCGCTGATTTCGTAGTCGAAAGAATCAGAGCCTGAGAATCCGGGGTTGGGTGTGTAGGTGAACGTGCCGTTGCTGTTTAAGGTCAGCGTACCGTTGCTGGGACCTGAAAGCGGCGTCGTGTTGACCGTCAGCGGGTCGCTTTCGGGGTCACTGTCGTTGATTAAGACTCCGTTGGTGGCCGTCGTGTTGAGCGTCGTGTTTCCAAGGACCGTGTAAAAATCATCGACCGCGACCGGAGGGTCGTTGATGGGTTTGACGATGACATCAAACGTGTCTTGAATCGAGTCCGTATCGGTTACGCCACCGCCGACGTCTTGCCAGTCGACGTCTTGGGTGATGGTGAAGGTTCCCGATTCGTTGAGATTGGCGCGGTACACAAGTGCGGAAGTGTCCCAGGCCGTAATGTCAACCGATTGGTTGGCGGCACTGGAAACAAACGTATTGGTTCCGTCGCTGAGTGTGTGTCCGATGGGGATGTTGGAGAGGATTTGCGAGGTCAGTGTTTCACTGCCGTCCTGATCGATAAAGGTCGGTGTGATGTTTGCGGAGATCGAGATGTCGGTGTCTTCGTCGCCGCACGCGTCGGGTATGCCCGCAAAGCTGATTGGATCGATGACGGCTTGGATGGTGACGGCGGTGGTTTCAATTTCATCGCCGATGCGCAATGTCACGTCGACGGGGATCGTGCCCGAAACGTGCGTTGGAGGAATGTAGGACAGCCCCATGGATGCTTGATCAATCGTCAGCTCGAAATTACCGGTCACTGGGTTGAGGGTGCCTTGGCTGAAGCTACCGCCGGCGACAGAACCGGTGACTTCAAATGGTGCCGCTCCGAACCATTCGATTTGTCCGCCGGCATAGTAATCCAAGAAGGTTCCCGTTCCACCACTGTCGCTGTCGACGGCCAGTTCAAGTGTTGTGCCGCCGTTGATGAGGTTGAACGCAGCGGTGCCGGCAAAGGGATCGTTAAACTGGTTGATGTTGGTGTGGTTGCTGATCGAATTAGGATCAGCGAAAAACGCGGTGCCAAAACTGGTCGCGTCCCAGCCAACGAGATCGACCACTCTGCTGGCGCGGACGAAGTAAATGGATCCGCTGCTGGTCCCGTTGACCAGGTCGATGACAGCGAAACCTGCGCCTGAGTTTTCGTTGGTATCGTTGTTGCTGGTGCCGTTCTGTGTCAGGTTTAAAATCCCAAGCGTCGCGTTGTCGGGGATGTCAAACTCAAGCGTGGACGTTGGATTGGAAGGGTCAGAATCCCAGAACCCGTAAGCCGTCGATTCGCCAAGTTGTTCCGCCGAGGAACCAAAGTCTCTGCGATCGTAGTATTCAACGGTGACTAGGCTGTTGAAGCTGGTGGCGAAGGAATCATTTCGGTCGATGACCAAATTTCCGGCAGCGTCAAGATAGATCTGATTGTCGTTGATGACGGTTGTGATGCCGGCGGTGTCGCCAACGACGTTGGGGGCGGCCGAGAGAATCGAACCGTTGGTGGCCGAGGAAACGTCGTAGTCTTCGAAGGCGTATGCCACGACTCGGTTGTCGGTTTCACCCTGTTGTGCAGCGACAACGCCGGAGGCGCGTAGCGTCGCGAGGTCGATGTAGACGCGGCTGTTACCTTTGTATTCGATCGCAAAATTCGCGCCCGCCGCGGCATCGGTGATGTTCACGATCAGAAAGTCAGCATCGGCGGGTATGCTGAGCGTCGCCAGGGACTGGTCGCTCGATTCGAGCACCGCCGATTCGGTGCGGATGAATTCTGAACTGCTGGTGGCGTTGGTCAAGTATTCGACATGATAGGCGGTCTGAAGCGCATGATTTTCTTCAATCATCAGAACGCCGTCGACGATGGTGAACGTCGGGTCAATGTTGTCATTGGCATCGCCGGTGATCGTGCCTCCACCGGTGAGAATGGAGGCGCCCAAAGGGGCTTCTGCCCAACCGAATTGATCACTTCGGTTGGGGCCTTGGTCGATGATGTGTCCGATATAGCCGTTGGATGTCTCGGTGCCTAAATCAATACTCGCGTTTAAAAATTGATAGTCATCGTTGAAGAGATCGTTGGCCGCGGTTCCGATGTCTCTGGTGGAGTAGCCTGAGATTCGAATGCCAGTGGTCCCCGCGGGAATGAGAAAGTCGGTGGTCGTCGTCCCTGCGGTGCTTGCGCGGAATCCGGCATCGGTTGCGATGATGTCTTGGAGTTGACCGCCTTGGGTCAATGATGGCGAGAGTGTCAGCCCAAGATCGATGGCCGTGTCTTCGAGTCCCGTCGCCGTGGGAAAGACGGAATAGTTGTCCACCACGACCTCGGTGGCCAGCCCGAAGTAGTCGCCGGAATTTAAGTCCACCTGATGGAAGTAGACCAATCCATTGACCGCATCGTAACCACTGGCAACGAGTGTGGTGGTGTTGGGGCCGTCGGCGAGGTCGGGCTGATCTGAGATAATCAAACCGAACTCAGAGGCGATCGTGGCGTTGATGCCGGCAACACCGCTGACATCAAGCACGTAGGTGGCGCGGCCAGTGTCGGCCGTTTCATTGAACTGCCAGACGCGCTGGAGCATTTGCCCAACGCGCGTGGGCGTGTTGATCACGGTGACGACTTCGGGTGCCCCGTTGTTGGTCAACGTAATCGTGCCGGCGGCCGAATTTTCGGCGTCCTGGATGGTGGCGATACCGTCGGTGGCTTCGATCGCCAGCGTACCGTTCCAGTTGTGCGAGGACAGCGCTAACGTTTCGACGTTGCCGCTGACAAATTCTAGTTGCCAGTTTGCGTCTTTGTCTGAATCACCGGTCACATCAATCGATGCGGCGACGTCGGCCCCGGTGGCGGCGCTGAGGGTGTGGATCAAGGATTGGCCGTCGGCGTCGTAGGCCAGTTCGCATCCGTAGAACAGAAGATCGGCGTCTTGGGTTAAGGACGTTTTCCAAGACGCAAGTTCGTCGACGTAGTGGCTGACGTTGTTACTGTTGAGCTGGGTGTCGCCCAGTTGCACGTTGCCGGCGCTGCCGTGGGAGAGGATATGGACGGCTTCGAATTGGCTGTTGGAAGTGTCAAGGAAGTCGGTGATTTGCTCAACACCGTCGGAGGTGACGTCGAGGATGTGAATCGTGAAGGCGGTAGACGGTTTGGATTGGATCAGTGACTGCAGCAGGGCATCGTTATTTTCGACGTTGGCATCGATGATGATCAGTTCGGTCGGCCGCGCGGCTTGGAACTGATTCAGCGGAGCAGTTTGGGGGGCCGCGGGTGTAACTTGATCGGCCGGCATCGAAACGAAGGTCGCATCGGGTACGCCATCAAAGAGAACTCGGTCCTCGAGCCTCTCAAAGAAAGATTGGTAAGACTTGTCAGCGAATGACATTGAAATGGCCTTGAAAGGGAAGGTTCAGAAGTCAGAAAAGGGAAAACTCCTCGAGTGGTTTGGGGGCTCGGTCAAAGCGACGAGCGCGCAAAGCCCCCCCCATAAAGAGTTTTCGAACTTTGCGATGTCGAGACTGGCTCTTAATTTCGCCAGAGGCTACAAACGGACATGGCTAACGTGAAAGATTGTCGATTGTTGGGGCTGTAGTGATCGCGTACTAAGGCGGGCGTAGCCTATAAAGAGATAGCAGTCCCAATGTTCTGATCCGTTGTTAATGCTCAGAGGCATCGACGGAATGACAACGATTTCTAATGATAGCTTGGTCAAAGGACTACCAATCGCACCAGCCGAGGAGAGCCCGGGGGGCTGCGAGACGGGTTGGATGTTGGCCGAATCGAGGTTTGGATTTAACTCATCCGGCGTTTTGTCGTCCTGAACGCTAGCCGCATGTAATTTGGTTGGATGTCACCGGCGTATTTTTGTCGTCATTCGGGGTGGGTAATGTGGGCAGTTGAAGGCTCGTGATCTTACCGACAGCGTTACCGCCTGTTCGTTGGTGGCCCGGAACCTTTCTGATGGGAAGCAAGGCGATACGAAGGTCAAACCCGCTGCAGTCCAATCAATTTCCGCATTGCAAGCTGAAGTGGTCAAATAAATTCCCCTAAAAGACGGACTCATCTTGGTTGAAATAAGCATTTTGTTAAAAATGAGCTAATCTTCGGCACGTAATTTACGTCGGCATAGCGGTTGCAGTGGTTCAAAAAACTAACTGCCTCCGTTTGAAATTGGTCCTTGAACTAATTTTTGCCATAAGTGTTTTCAACTTCAGCCCCACACATAGAACTATGAGTACCGCGCCCCATCGCTTAGATCGCGTTGAACTTTCTAATCCGTATGCCACGGCGGGAAGATCAAACCAGCCTGAAATCGATAGTGAAGACAACAAAACGTTGAAAGTATGGGTTTGGATGCTTGCGATCTGCTGTGTTGTTGCCATCGGGATCTCGGGGTATTTGACTTGGGTATCTTTCACTTCGTCGAAGATTGCCGGCTGCGGCGGCGGTGTTTTTGATTGCAGCCACGTCACCAACAGCAAATGGTCAATGTGGATGGGGCTGCCTGTTAGCCTGCTGGCGATTGGATCTTACCTATCTTTGGCGACGGCTTTGGTTTTTGCTCTCTTGCAGGGTTCGCCGGCGGTGAAGCGCTGTGCCTGGACCGCGGTTGCGATTTTCGCATTGTCGGCAGGGTTGGCCGCTGTCTGGTTTATTGGTCTTCAGCACTTCGTTTTGGAACACTACTGCAGTTACTGCTTGGTTGCTCACGCCTGCGGGATCGTTGCCGCTGGGATCGCAGTTTGGAAGATTCCTAATAGTAAAAGCGTGTTGAAATTTGCTGCTCCCGTGGCAGCGATCGGCATCGCCGTTTTGGTGACCGGTCAAATCTACCAATCTGAGCCTGAGAAGTTTCGTTTTGAAACCTTCGAGGCAGTGCCGTTTGTGAACGAAACGTTTGACGCTCCATTTCTTGATCCCACTGAAAATGCCAGCGAAGGTTCAGACGTGTCCGACGGCGCCGTGTTTGAAGCGCCTGTCGTTTGGACTGAAAAGGTCGAGGCAACTCGCATCATGGCGAGTTTATTTTCTGCCAAGAGCATTGCGGCTTTGGTGCGACCGGCAACGGCGATGTTGGCTTTGACATCTCCGTTGCAAAGCGGCAACAGTGGTACGGCGGGTTCTGGAGCCAAGGCCGTTTCCGATCAAAAATCCGAAACCAAAAAACCACAAACCAAATCTAAGAAACGGCGTACGGTTGGGATTAATGGTGGGACGATCAAATTAGATGTTGCCCAGTGGCCTCTGAGCGGTTCGGTGGATGCCAAGCACGTCTTTGTTGAGATGTTGGACTATAACTGTCCTAATTGCCGGAAAACCCACAAAGCAGTTTCGGGAGCAAAACAAATTCTCAACGGCGATGTCTCGGTGATGGTTTTGCCGATTCCGCTCAATACGGCTTGTAACAGGGCCGTTACGACGACGCACGAGAAGTTCGTGGAGTCTTGTGATATCGCGAAATTAGCGATCGCCGTTTGGCGAGTTGATCAGGTGAAATTTCGTGAGTTTCACGAAGCCATGTTCGCCGACGAGCAACCGCCAACCTATGCTCAGGCCACTGTGATAGCAAAGTCGATCGTTGATTCGGCCAAGTTGGAGGATGAACTGGCGTCGGGCATACCTGGAAAGTTCGTGTCCTCGATGGTGCAACTTTACGAGAAATCTGGCAAGGGTACGGTGCCGAAACTGATGTTCCCCGGAACGAGTATCGTTGGCGAATTCACGTCAGCCGAAGCACTGGCTGATGTCATCAAGCAACAGGCGAAGTAGTTGTTTGGCGAAGTAGTTGCCCCACGAAGTATTTGTTTGACGGGGAGTTTGTTTTCGCTTGGTTTGGGTGCGGCTAAAAGTAGCCATGGTCGAAGGTTTGCTGCCATGACTCTGCGAGCCCCCATCCTCTGCGCCAAGGTTGAATTTAGATCAACCGATGGAAGGCGGGTGGGCAACTTCGGAAGCACCTTATTGCGTCGATCGCATTTTTCGGGCGGTTCATGGGTAACGTCATGGGTAGTGGGGCGTTGTTAAAACTTCTGATGGCATCTCGTTTTTCGATTTAAATATGGGTTAATGGCAGCGCAGGATCTTTAACAAGATCCACTACGTTTTTGTCTTCATCGAGCCTCTGTTCAACATTGTGTTGAATGAGCGGCTCGTTTGCAGCGATGGCCTTTTTCTTCAATGGTGGAAAATTGTCTGGTTTTTTAAAAGACGAACAAAATCCGATATCATTTGTCCTTGAAGAATACTCTTATTTTCTTTCTTTGTGGACTATCTGTGAGCACCAAAACGACAACGCAAGCAACTTCCCAACGTAAACATAAATTGATCCCGACCGGTGACGCGACGGCAATTTTACCCGTTAGCGATGGTGTTCCGCCCATCACTGTGATCGGCAACGAAGCGATTCGAAAAACATTTGACGATGGGTGTTTGCAGCAAGCGATCAATTCGCGGATGGCACCTGGCGTGAGCCAGTTGGTACTTAATCCAGATGCTCATCTGGGATACGGTGCGCCGGTCGGTTGCGCGATGTCATCGGCGACGCACGTTTATCCAGGGCCTGTTGGCGTGGATATTAAATGTTCGATGAGCCTATTACAGATGGATTTGGAAGCCGATGCGATCGAGGATCGCAGGGTGCGTCGCGCGCTGATCAACGCGATCTGCCGACGAACGCCGACCGGTGCCGGAAAAGGGCAGCGTAACGTTTCACATGGTCGGTCGGTCGATCGAACGTTGGGGATGCAGGTCGCTGTGGAAGGTGCGAGCGCCGACGTTTGCCGACAGTTGGACATTCCTGCTGAGTGGGCCGGCCGCTGCGAAGACGCCTTTCACGTTGGGCATGACGATACGGCCCAAGCGCTCAGCGTTCGTTTGGAACATTTGCTCAAGCAGCGCCATATGTCCAACTTCACCAGCAAAATGCGTCAGCTGGGTTCGTACGGTGGTGGAAACCATTTTGGCGAATGCGAAGTGGTTGAAGTCGGCGATACCGAAAAAGCAAAAGCAACAGCGGACGTGTTTGGACTGATGGACGGGCGCGTGGCGTTTCTGTCGCACTGTGGTTCGCGCGGATTCGGTCACAACCTTGCTCAGGCTCAGTTCAAAACCCTGCAATCGAAATTTGCTCAGTGGAATATTCCTCTGCCTGGTGGAGACCGGGAGTTGGTGTACGCTCCGTTGGGTTCGCCTGAAGCGAATGACTACTTGGATGATATGGCGTTGGGTGCGAACTTTGCAACGGTCAACCACATGTTGATCAACGCGCTGGTGTTGGAGGCGTTTCAAGAAGTCATTCCCGGCGTGCAGGGGAAACTGGTGTACTTCATCAGCCACAATATTGCTCGGAAGGAGATTGTCGAAAATCAAGTTTCGTGGGTTCACCGCAAGGGTGCCACCCGCGCATTTCCAGGCGGCCACCACGAATTGGCGGATACGGTATTCGCTGAAACGGGTCATCCGATTCTGTTGCCAGGAAATCCGCGCGATGGATCGGCAGTGATGGTCGGAGAATCAGGGGCGGCCGATTCATTGTTCAGCGTGAACCATGGTGCGGGGCGGATCTTGGGTCGTCGTCAAGCGAAGCGTCAGTTGGATCAGACCACGGTGGACGCCGATTTGGATCAGCACGATGTGTTGAGTAACTGTCGACGGTACCCGTTGGATGAAGCGCCTGATGCGTACAAGAATTTCAATGACGTGTTGGCGTCGGTGAAGTCGGCAGGGCTGGCCAGTGAAGTCGCGCGGTTGAAGGCTCGTTTTGTGATCAAGGATGGTGGTAAAGCGGACGATTAACGGGCGCGCGGCGGACTGTTTTGTGAGATTGGTTTGCGATACGATGATGTTTCGGCATCATCGTAAGTCGCGTTTCGC
>CAYOZV010000015.1:16123-28236 GCA_964408465.1 uncultured Pirellulaceae bacterium | reverse complement strand
TTGAAGGACCGGCATGAAGAACTGGCGACGTTGATCACGCGCGAAAATGGGAAACCGTTGTGGGAGTCGCGCACCGAGGTGAATGCTTGTATTGGCAAGGTTGCTAATTCGATCGACGCGATCAAAGAACGCCGTTGGACGTCGGTCTCCGGCGATGATGCTCAACGCAGCGTGATCCGTTACCGTCCGCTGGGTGTGATGGCGGTATTGGGGCCGTTTAACTTTCCGGCTCATCTGCCGGGAGCCCATATGGTCCCGGCTTTGTTGGCTGGAAATTCTATCGTGTTCAAGCCCAGCGAACAAACGCCGGCGGTGGCTGAATTTTTGGTGCGCGTTTGGCAGGATGCCGGTTTGCCCGATGGCGTGCTGAACTTAGTCCACGGTGTTGCCGACGTTGCCGGTGCGATTGCTTATGATGCTGACGTCGCGGGCGTACTGTTCACAGGATCGTATCGAGTCGGAAAGATTCTGCATCAGAATTTGGCAGGTCAGCCAGAGAAAATGTTGGCGCTGGAACTTGGAGGCAACAATGCGTTGGTGGTCGATAAAGTCAACGATATCGACGCCGCGGTTCACGAGATTATCTTGTCGGCTTATTTGACGTCGGGCCAACGTTGCACATGTGCGCGGCGATTGATCTTGGCTGATAAGGGTGTTGGCGAAAAAATCATTCGGCGGTTGACTGATGCCATTGAAAAGATTCGCGTGGGTGACCCGTTAGGTAAGGCTCAACCGCTGTTGGGCAGTTTGATTTCAGCCGAAGCTGCCGAGGCTGTTTTGGCCGGCCAAGAAAAATGGCGGGCGGCGGCAACCGATGAATATCAATTAGTGCAGCAGCCGATGCAGGGGCATCCATCGGTGTTGACGGCGGGACTGTTGGGGGTAGAGGACGGCTGCGCCGGTGACAGTGAAATTTTCGGGCCGCTACTGTTGGTGGAACAAGCGGCTGATTTGGACGACGCGATCGACCGAGCCAATCGAACCAAGTACGGTCTGTCGGCGGGGCTGCTGAGCGATGAACAATCGGCGTTTGATTACTTTATCGATCGAATTGATGCCGGCATCGTCAATTGGAATCGCCAGACGACCGGTGCCAGTGGGCGGCTGCCTTTTGGCGGGATCGGACGCAGCGGCAATCACCGCCCCAGTGGCTATCACGCGGCAGATTATTGTTCTCATTCGGTTTCATCGTTGGAAAAACCAGAGTTGATTTTGCCGGAGCAAATTGGCGTCGGGCTAGAAGATGTTTTTGAGAGTCGGTCTTAGGGATTCGCGATGACGATAGAAGCAAATTTCGACGGCTTGGTTGGTCCTTCGCATCACTACGGTGGCTTGGGAGTTGGGAACTTGGCGTCGCTGGGCAGCCAAAACACACCGTCCCACCCGCGTGGCGCAACGTTGCAGGGACTGGAGAAAATGCGCGCCGTTGCTAACTTGGGCGTGCCGCAGTTTTTCCTGCCGCCGTGTCAGCGTCCGAACATTCAATGGTTGCGGCACTTAGGTTTTGGTGGTTCGGACGCCGATGTTTTGAAGTCCGTTGCCGATGCCGACGTTCGTTTGCTGTCAGCGGCTTGGTCCTCGGCGTTTATGTGGACCGCCAACGCGGCGACCGTTACACCGTCGATGGATTCCAGAGACGGGCAGCTACATGTTTCGGTCGCGAACCTTACGAGTAACCTTCATCGGCAGCAAGAATCTGGTGAACGCTATGACCAGTTGGTCCAGATTCTTTCGAAAGTTCCTAACGCCGATGTTCATCGACCTTTACCGTCGTCTTACCCGTTGCGTGACGAAGGAGCCGCGAATCATATGCGACTGTCCGGTGAGGCGGGGCAGGGTGTTCATGTTTTGGTCGATGGTGACGCGGTGAGTTCCGGTTTTCTTGGCCGGCAGGGGCGGTTGTGCAGCACGGCAATCGCGCGGCGGCACAGCCTGAAAGAGGACCAGGTTTTCTTTTTGCAACAACATCCCGATGCGGTCGCAGCGGGTGTGTTTCATAATGACGTGATCGCGACCAGCCACCAGCATTTGATGATCCATCACGAGAAGGCATTTTTTGATGCGGATTCGGTGTTGGAGAAACTGGATCAGGTCTGCCGTCGGAAGTTTGGCAGGGATTTACTGCGCGTCGTGGTGAAAGAAAACGAATTGACGTTGAAAGATGCCGTTGCATCGTATCTGTTCAACAGCCAAATCGTTACCAATGGTGCTGGTGCGTTTACGATCCTCTGCCCAGAAAATTGTCAGCGCGTCTGGGCAGCAGAGACTTTGCTCCAGCGATGGATGGCGGACGATCGCAACCCAATTTCAGATGTGATCTATCTGCCGTTGGATCAGAGCATGGCCAATGGAGGCGGGCCGGCCTGTTTGCGTTTGCGGATTCAATTGACGGCTGAGCAACTCGCCGCGATACCCAAACGGTACGCGATCAACGACGCCAACGCGGATGAGATTGCCGGCTGGATTGAGCGCTGGTACCCAGAGACGTTGAACATTGCCGACCTGGCCGATATTAAGTTCGCCAAACATTGTTGGGCGGCCATAGACGATTTATCAAAATAGTTTGAAATCGTCGGCATGTATGTTGGTAGCCTGATTCATCAAAACGGCGTTGGCCAATTCGATTGCCATGCGTGACTCGAGTGCGACGCCGGCGCGAATCGCCACGCAGGGATCATGTCGCCCCTTTTTTAGTTCGTAGTCGATTTCGGCCAAGTCTTTCTGCACGCTTTTCTGAGGCGTGTTGATGGTTGATGTGGGTTTGAACGCGACACGCGCCACCAACGGAGCACCTGTTGTGATTCCCCCAAGCATTCCGCCATGATGGTTGCTCTGGTAACCGCCGGTACGAATCGGATCATTATTTTCACTGCCAAGTCTTGTCACAACATCATTGCCTGATCCGATTTCTACGGCGCGGACCGCGTGCAGGCCGCCGAGGGCACCCATGAGTTTAAGTTTCAAACTGTTGTACAGCGGTTGTCCGGCGAGCGCGGGTACGTTGACGGCAATGACTTCAACAACACCGCCCAGGGAATCACCTTTCTTGCGCGTCTCCATGATCAGATCTGCGGCCGCGTTGGCGAAGTTTTCGTCGACGGTATAAATTTCGGCAGCGTCGAGTTGCGTTAGCGTTTTTTCAACCGTTGCTTCATCAACCGATCCGGTGCCAAGCGTTTCGCTGAGGGTTGTTTCGGATTTCAATTGCCCGACTTGGACGATGTTGCTCAGGAACACGGTGCCAAAGTGTTGCTGGAGAAAGAGACGGGCGATCGAACCTCCGACAACGTCGCTGATCGCGCTGCGGTAGCTGGACCTTCCGCCGCCTCGGTAGTCAACGAAGCCTTTTGATTGATGATGCTTGACCAGATCGGTGTGGCCGGGTCGGACCTCGCCTTGGGGGCCGGAAAACTGAGCGTAGTGTCCGCTTTTGGAGGATGCCGTGGCCACAAATGCGGAGATCGGTTCGCCGGTCGAAAAACCGGCCGAGTAAGTTCGCACGGCTTCTTGTTCGCCGATCGTAACCGGGGGGCCGGTCAGCATGGCGTCATGATCGGCGTCGTTGAAGATGCCGGCGGTGAGGATGACTTGATCGGCTTCGTTGCGTGGGGTGCCGTGTTTGTTGGAACCGGGCCGTCGCCGGTTGAGGTAGTGCTGGATCGCATCGCGATGGATCTCGATGCCCGCTGGGCAGCCGAAAGTGATTGTGCTGATGCCGGGCCCGTGCGATTCGCCGGCGCCAGCGACACCAAAAATTGGCCCGCCCAAAATTTCCATCGTCTGCTCGTTAGCCATAAGGAAAGGTTATGCCGCAAATCAGCGGCTTGTTGAGTGGGCTATTGTAGTCAAACGTTGCTTTTTAGCGAACCCGTTAACCCTTTTGCGATGCGATCAATCTTGCTGATGGGGGCGCTGAGGAGGCGTTTCCCTGTTGCATCAAAAAACTTTCTCTCTTGTCGCGGGCGTGACCTAGGTTTCACACGAAGTCAAATCTTTTCATTTTATTTGCTTTGTCCAAGCAATACAAAGGAGCTCTCCATGAACCGAATTTTCACATTTGCCATCGTATCAACACTCGTTAGCGTGGGCACCAGCGCCATGGCGTTTCAGTCCGTCGTTCCTAACGGCCGGGTGCCAGAGCAGGTCGGCCCCCATTTGCCAACAAGAACCCTCACCTTAGTATCTCCGGTAACTCAGGTTGAGGAAGTAGTATCTCAAGTTGAGGGAGTAGTATCCCCGGTTGAAGTACCGGTTGCCCCACAGCAAGCCAACGGTCTGATCTTAACACCACAAGCGACTGTCGAGACGGTGGTGCAAGAGTCGGCAGCCTTGGTTGTGCCACAGTCCGCACCTTCTTCAACTTTTGATATCCAAAAGGTCGAGGTCGCTGCCCCGGTCGCAACAGAGGCCGATGGTTTGGTCGTCGCTGTTGAACCTTTGGTCACTGAGTCAATGCCGGAAGTCGTCATTAGCGAGACCGGAGAATTGGCACCAGCGGTTAAATTTTTGCAGGCCGATGAAGTGGTCACGCCATCGACCATGATCAAAGAATACGCGATCCCAACGCCAACCGTTGTGGAATCAGCCATCAAAGAAGGTGGCGGGCAGGTACTGCCTATCGACGGACACCTCCCAGAAACTGCGGCCATAATCGTTGATTCGTCAATCGAGCCGTCAATCGCATCGCACACGTCTGAGACCATTGGTACAACGCAGGTCGCTGCTCCTGGCTCGGTTTCTGTCGGCACTACTACGACTGCGGTCACCGCTAATTCCACCACCGCAACTGCGGCAACTGCGGCAACTGCGGGGGCGACTGCCACCACCACGGCGACGACCGCCGGCACCGCAGCCACTGCGGGGCGCGTCACAAAGGCTCAACCTCAAAAACCAACACGCGTCCGCACGTTTGCCAAAAAACCGCAACGGCAGCGGCAACGAAAAGCAGCGGGAGCTTGGTGGGCGTTTCTGCCAATTTTGTTGTTGCCATTGTTGTGTTTAGGCTGGCTGAGCTGGAGACTGCTCCGCCGCGAAAGAGCTGGCGCGGTTAAGCAGCGGCGATCAGCGGGGGATTCGGCGAAAACTGCGGTCAGTTGGGATAAACCGCACAGCAGCCCAAGCACCGTGCAAACTCACACGCAAGAGATTGCTTCGGCGCGTGAGCCAGCGACAACTTTTGAATCAAAGAGGAAATCAGTTTCAAAAGTCGCCGTTGAAGCAAACGGTGCTACTGCGTCGGCCGAGCTGACAAAAGCGACCGATGCGTCAACCTCAGAGAAAGTAGAATTCGTTGAAATCCCCGTCAGCGATTCCAACCAAGACGTAGCCGCGACACAAACCGTAACCACGTCAAAGATAGTTGCCGCGCGAGAGCAAACAACAGAAGTGGCGCAGTCCGCCACCAGCGCGGTTGCAGGGACGGCGACAATCTCGACCGTTGGCAAAAGCACCCTCGTTGAGGATTCGGTCGAAGTGAAAAATGATGCCGAAGTTGTCCAAGGTGGACAGGAGTCAGTTCGGCCGCAAGCTTCTCGGAATCCTCAGAAGTGTGGTTCGAAGCAGGATGGCTCGACTTCATCTACTGAAATTTTGAGTCGCTCTTCGTCTGACGATCTAACCAAGATTCATGGCATTGGTCCCAAGACGGCCGAATTGCTACGCTTCTCGGGAATCACGACGTTCAGTGCGCTCAACGAAGTACCAACGGCGCGTACCGAAGAGATTCTGAAAACTGCAGGTTCGAAATTTTCTCTCATCGATTCAAGCCGTTGGCAGACGCAGGCTGGTTTTGCGATGAACGGCGATTGGGACCGGTTGAAGCAGTGGCAAAATGACTATTGCATTGCGGTTTCGAAATCGGACGCTAACGCGAATTCGGCCCGCAATGCATCAACAGTTGTTGACGCATCGTCGTCGGATAACCTAATTAGAATCCGCGGCATTGGTCCCGCGACGCGCGCCGTTCTCAATGCCAAGGGAATCCACTGTTTCGCGCAGGTTGCAAAGATGAGCCCCCAACAACTGTCCGATTTGTTCGCGGATCAGCAAAGCCGGTTTCAAATGCAGAACACATCGAGCTGGCCGTCGCAGGCACAATCGTTTTTACGTCTTCGGTTGAGCACCGAAGACGCAGAGACTGAGTTGCTTGATGATGTCAACGAGATTCGCTCGATTGCATCCGGTTCAATCTCAACGGGCAATTCGAGTTCGGTTTCGCGTTTAGAGACAGAGATTAAGTAAGCCTGATTTGAAAACAGTCGGCTTGAAAAAGGGTTCCTAACGGAGCCCTTTTTTTATTTACCTACTTTGTTTGCGTCAGCCTCTGGAGATGGATTGGATTCTCGGTGGGGAATTTCGTGCCCGAAATTTCGTGCCCAATGGGGAACGGTTGCTAGGTGTCGTTTCATCAACGCAATACGCTGCAAATTGCCATCTCACGAATTCAAAATTGCCCTCAGGTCGTTCCGCGGGTGGGTATCCTTTTTTTTCCTAACCCGACCTTTCCGTAGGATGCGTCTAAAGTTTGCGGCCCTTGTTCGATAAATCCGCGCGTCGCCCTTAGGTGTGGTTTACGTTTGAGCACCATCTAATGAAGTTACCGCATGAGGGCGTTTTCTGTGAATCGAATTTTTACTTTAGTGATCGTGTCGACTTTCATGGTCGCCGGCTGCAATGTTTTTGCACAACAACCGGCCCAATCACCCCGCCAAGTGCAAATGCAGACCGAAGCGATCATCTATGCGACCGAACGGGCATCGAATGTGCCACGATACCGCCGCTATCGAAAGCCAAGCGTTGCCGAAAACTCCGGTAGGCAGCCTGGTTTTGGTCAAAGCAGCCACGTGTACATCAAGCCTGAACCGGTAGTTTTGCACAAGCCAATTTCTCTACCACCTAAAGCAAAGAACACCTTGGTGATTCGTCGGCCTCGGAGCATCGAACGTGTTCCAGAGTCGACACCCACCTCTGCTGCAACTGTAAAAGCTTTCGCGAAGCCACAAACGTCCATTTTGCTATCGCCGGATCTTTCTCTGGCCACGACAGATGTAGCGCCAGTGATTGGTGGTTCTTCACGTCGCATTACTCAGGCAGTTGCATCTGTTGATCTCAAGCAACAAAGCCAGAGCTCAACTGACGATCGCCGAGAAGATTTGCAACTGGGTCAACGGAATCGGCCTGATTTTGTTCAAGGCTCAGAGGAGATTACGCCTCCCACTTTCGTTCAACGGCCACAGAAAACCGAGACCGCGCCCGTGGTTCTTAGTTCTGCACGTCGAATTACAAGGACCAAGGAACCAAAGATAACGACAGCGCGATCGACAGAAATTTCTGTTGAGCTTCTTGAGCCTCCGGTCGCACTCCAGCCGGTCCCAATGCAAATAGATATTGTTGATGCGACGACGCCATCGCAAGCGTCACCAAATTTTAAGTATCAAAGACCGTTTGAATACAGTCAAACAGATTTTCCGCAGAGCCAGTGGACGCCTCGTTCTGATCAGGTTCAATCCGCTCAGGCCGCCACTGAATTTGCGAGTCTATCGCCGCCACAGCCATCACCACCGCAGTCGCTTGCGAAGGTTGAGCGTCCAGATGTTTTCGAAATCGTATCGTCTGCGTTTGCGGAGGAGGTTGACTTGGTCGAGGGGCCCTCTGAACCGGCGGATTTGAGTCCAGCAGAAGAATCCCCGTTCACATCGATCATCGAAAAAACAACCGCGGTCCCCTCCATTAAAAACAGAAGCACTGCCCAACGGAGTGCGCCGGTTGCGGCTGCCGCCAGTGGGGTGGTGGTGCGGACCAAACCCCGATCAACCAATGACGTTTTTACTTCGGCCGGTAATGAAACAAGACAGCAAAAAACGGCCGCTGGGGCTTGGTGGTTTCTGCTGCCTCTTTTGGTTGTCCCATTTTTGGCTTTGCTGGGTTGGGCAATGTTGGGTGGTCAGCGGCAAGACCAATTTGAGGAAGCACCAACCATAGACATCCCACGGCAGAAGAACGCTTCATGGCAAGGGGGAGAGAATGTGAACGCCGGATCCAGCGGCGTGGTCCAGGTGGAAGATACTTTACAAGGGTTTGACTCTTCACCGGCTCGGTCGTTTGCTTTTCCGCAAGAGACAGAGTTGCTGGATGAAATCAACTCTATTAGCTCCATCGCATCTGATTCGAATTCGGTACCAGGTTCAACGTCTGACGGGCGCGCCAAATCAGAAAAATAGTTGGGTGCCAGTCACCGATGGCGGTGTACGAGCGGGTTTGAACACGCGCACGCGTTCTGCAGATTAAAACTTAATACGCCGCGATGACATTCCCCTCTCCATAGAGAAACGCTGGCTAGTTTTCCCAGCGTTTAGAAGAAGTGGAATCAGTTCAAATTGTCGATTTTGAATGTGGGGGATGATTACTCTTTGGTCAATTCGTACCAAATTGTGTTGTGAGGCGATCCTATCTCGAACACCAGTTTTCCATTTTCCATTTTGGCTTCGACCTGTGAGGTTCTCTTTCCGGTTCCGTCGAGTGCGTGGACGGAGAATTTTGAGCCGAGTTCCAATTTGATTTTTGCCGAAACCAAGTTGACGCGTGTGGGGCCGGTTCCCCATTGATCGCTGACGCTGGTGCGATCGGCGTTCCATTGCATGTTCGTGTTTTCGGCGCCGCTGGAGGCAAGCAAAAGCAATCGGCCTGATGTTGCAATGGGTTGGTCATCCAAAGCCGTCAGCACAAGCGTCCCATAATTGTGATCAATCGGTCCGAATTTGGTGTCGATCACCCCGACTTTGAAATGTTCGTTGGCGACCAAACCCCAAACGCCTTGAGATTTGGGTGTGTTGAGTTGAAGGTATGATTTAGGCGTATCAGTGGCGTCCCAGACCAGTGATTCATCGGGTGACTTAAACAGCAATGCTTCTGGCGCGGTTGCCGTCTGAGCAACCGTGGCGTTGACGTCGACGCCCAGTTGGTACTCGAGAGACAACCGTCCATCGCAGCGGTCTTGGAAGGTGCCGTTGAGCTTTTTCGAAAGCGCGGGTAGATCGCCTCTAAGAAATATGTTCGCCGCGACCGAGAATGCGGCCAGTTTCACCGGTTGGCTGTTGAAGCCAAAGAAGCCTTCGAAATGGTCTTTGAACCACCGGTCGGTGCCAGAATCGTAGTCGAAAAAGAACACCCCGTCCCAGTCTTGCAGCGCACCGACAGTTGCCGCCATCATGATCGCACCCGTATTGGCGTCGCCTGGTTCGGGATGATTCCACTCGCTGAGCGTGAAAGGCATGCCGTGATATCGCCATCCGGTACGGGGGATCAACGAACGCGCGGGCCAGTCCACCTGCAGAGGCTGAGTCTCAAGAGGCACATTGCCTGTTCGGTAATCGGTGGGGTTGAAATCTCTGCCCGGTGGAAAGGTGGGGTGATGCCAATAGTTGTGTAAGTCAACGTAGTCGACGGTTTGGGCCAATAGGCCCGGAGCGTGATAGTTTTCCTGGGATGCGGTGATGGGGACTTTGACGCCCAGTTCATTTTTCAAAAAATCACGCAACTCAGTGACCCATGCTCGTTCGGTATCCACCAAAAACGCTTGGTGATCAACGATTGCTGCTTTGGGGTAGTTGTTATCGGGAACACCGATGTTGGCATTTTCTAATCGCTGGCCGGTGGGGATTTCGCCGATCGAGGCACCGATTAAACTCACGTTAGCCAGTTCGACCGGAACATCAGAGGTGCCAATGTTGATCGCTAAAAAAGCTTCTGTCGTGGTTTCTTTGGCGACGAAGGACTGTTTCACTTGGACCCATGTGGGATCGCATTGAGAAGTCTCGAAGAGACCCATATCACGCCATTGCCCACCCTCGGTCGACGAGACCTCAAATGTGTATGGGCGCGGTCGATCGCTGCGGATCCAAAAAGACAACTGATAGGATTCATTCGCCTCAAGCTGAAGCCCCTTGGTGATTAACTGTTGCGAGTGGTGTTGCTCAAATGATTTTTTGGGCTCGATACGAATCGCCGAAACAGATTCGTCAAACTTGGCAGACTTAAACGACACGTTTGCTTCGGGCTGAACCATCCAACTTCCCAAGTCCTGTTTCCAATCCGCGGTTGCGATGATCGGCTGAGCGGCGGCCGCGTCAGCGTCGGGTTGCCAAGCGGTTGCCAGTTTTTCGTGGTCGTCGTATTTCGATCGTAGCCACTGGTTCCACTTCGCTCGATAGGATTTGAGAAAGCGATCGGGAAGATGTTTGAGCAACGTCGTGCCTTTGACGCTGAAAAAATTCTCGTTCAGCATTTCAATTAACGCGATGCCAGGATCGTCGGTACGTTTTAAATTGCGATAGGGGTTGGTGTGCCCAAGCAGATCGCGACAGTACTGTTTAAGTTCGGCTTGCACATCGGGATCGTAGTACATGACCCATTTGTTACTGGCGGCCCACCACGGTCCGTCTTTAAGCTGCGGAAAGCCTTCCGCTTCGGTCAGCGTCCGTGAAACATGCAAATTTAGGTTGGCGTAGATACCGTTTTCATGCAGCTTCGCCAAAAAGTAATCCAGCCGATCGACCTGTTCTGGGGACAGCGTTCGGGACCGGTCGTTGTTGGTCTTCCAAATTCCCTCGGGGGCATCTTGCATATCCATGTGGTGGAACCGGACCGCGTTACAGCCAAGTTTTGCCAGATGCGGCGCGACCTTGTCGGCCTGCTCATGCGTCGGAAAATTAGCTCCGAAACACAGGTTCATCCCCCAAAATCGGAGGCGCTGGTCGCCTACAAAGAAATGCCCGTCTTTTACGCGCACAAACCCCGAGGCACCCGCCGGTTTTTCAAGTAAGCCAGAGAAGTCCGTCGCTGTTTCTGCTGAATCGTCACCGGGAATGCGGAAGGGGACGCTTGGGACCGGAGTGGAACCGCAGCCAATCTGGCCACAGAAAAATACGGAAAAGATGATGATGGAAGACAAGTTGCATTTGGTCATTTGCTCATTTTAGTGTATTTCATCGGATTGGCGATGAGCTAATTTCGTTGCGAAGTGCCGTTTTCGTTGCGCGATTCGTACGACAGCTGAACGCGGATCTGAATCGGAAGTGAGTTTCAAACGAAACGCCGAAATTTTGGGCCGCAATGAAAGCGTCCTTCGCGATCGAACAAGCCTTCAATTTGTCGTAACGTGTGTGATTGTCACAACCGGCCTTTTTCGGTGTCACTACGGCGTGTTGGGCGTTTGCTGAGAATTAAGTGCCCTTTGTTCAGAATTCACGACTTAAGTTTTTATGAGCAAACGCTTATCGACTCTTTTCCTACTGCTCAAACCAATCTCCCCAGCGGATTTCGTTTGTGAACCGAATAATATTACTTCTGATCGTATTGACTGTTGTTGCTGTAACCGGCGGCGACGTGTTAGCGATCCAAGTGGTGCCACCCTCTAGCAAAGTTGGCTTTGGTTTATCAAGAACCGCCACGACTGCTTTGCGATCCAAACGCATCCAACTGAGGAGTGATTTTCCATCGCGACCGGTGTCACAGCCATCGGTCAAAAAGGAAGCTGCTTTTAAGTGGACGGTGAACGGTTCAGCCACGTCACAGACGAACGCTGTTAAGGCAAAACAATCGGTTGGCGTGCGGGCTGCCAAAAAGAATGCATTCATCGTAACGCGCGCCGTTGCAGCGACCGCGAATCCTCAGGATGAAAACACGGCGGATCTGAAACGTAAGCGAACGATCTATCTTTCTCCTCCGGTCAATAAAGCCGCCGGAGTAGCACAGTCTAAAGATAGCCAAGCTTTCTCCGTTGACCGGCAATCGCAGGAACTGCAGTCGGCCGCTACTGAAGTTCTGGCGGCGGCACGGCTCGATACTGCGGTTTCAAAAGTAGAACAACCGCGTTTTCTTTTTGCTGAACACTTCGAAGACCCAGCCGCCCTAGAAATGCTTTGGGGCCACGACCCTTGGGATCAGGAGACCTTGGCCGCTTCACCGGAGTCAGGATCGGACACACTCCGTAGAGGGCGAAGAACAAGAAACGCCAGCCTCGCTCCGGCATACCCAACGCAGCAAGGTGAAACTGGGCCGGTGCGGAGCCTTGTTGCATTATTGCTTGTCTTCGTTTGGTTGGGTTGGAAGCTCCC
>CAYOZV010000015.1:7667-16023 GCA_964408465.1 uncultured Pirellulaceae bacterium | reverse complement strand
CGTCAACGACTGAGGTGCTCGGCTTGTCGTCGCCGGATGATCTGACAATGATCAGCGGCATTGGCCCCGTGGCCCAGCAGGTTCTTCACGACCACGGCATCCATCGTTTTGAGCAAGTTGCCGAACTGAGCGTCGAGCAGTTGCGCGGAATGTTCTTCGATGATCAGAACAAATTTCAATTGTTGGATCCGTCGACGTGGCCCGCGCAGGCGTTGGCGTTTGCAAGCCTGCAGGTTACCGAGGAAGAGGTTGACTACACGATGCTGGAAGAGGTCGACTCTATTCGCTCGATTGCGTTAGCTTCGGAACTGACGTTTGAGATGGCCTTGGATCGGCTTTTGGAGAGTGAAGGAGCGTAGACGCTTTCGGTTGCCCGTTGCCTTATCTTCATGATCTGCCTGCGGGCCGACGCTCCCCACTACCCAAGGCTTCATTGCGGCTTCCTCTATCCAATCATGGCTCTGACGTCAGCAGGCAAATCTAAGCAGCTGGGGTCGATCATTCCGGCAACATCACCGATGACAGTGATCATTGGGCTGCCCATTTTTCGGTGATGGACTTGTTCGGCGATCGTCGCGAGGGTTCCGGCAACGGCGATTTGGTCGGCCTGCGTGGCCCGTTGGATACTGGCGGCGGGGGTGTCCGGAGAAAGTCCCGCTTCGATCAGCGACGTCGTAATTGTTCGTAGGTGCTTGTAGGCCATCATCAAAACAAGTGTATCGATTTTAGCCAGTGCCGTGTAATCAAAACTGTGCGGTGCGAGATTCGGGTCTGTGTGTCCTGTCATCACCGCGAAAGATCGGGCCAGACCGCGTGTGGTGACGGGTATGCCGACCGATGCCGGCCCTGAGATACAACTACTGACGCCGGGAACAACGACACAGGGAATCGCGTTGGCACGGCAAGCGTCCATTTCTTCTTGAGCGCGCCCAAAGACAAACGGGTCACCGCCTTTGAGCCGCACAACCATTTCGCCCGCAACGCCGTGTTTGACTAATAGATCGTTGATCTCAGGTTGTTTAATCCGGTGGTGGTCAGGATACTTCCCGACGTCGATCAGCGTCGCATCAGGTCGCGCCCACTGCAGTACCTCTTTGGGTATCAAGCGGTCGTGAATGATGGTATCGGCTTGCTCAATCAGCCGCATCCCGCGCACCGTGATTAGATCCGGATCGCCAGGTCCGGCGCCGACCAGATAAATTGTGCCACGGTGAGCGTTCATAAATTACTTAATGGTGGTTCGTTGAAACCGTAGCACGGATTTTTAATCCGTTTGTGAAGTCTGCAAAAACGGATTGGAAATCCGTGCTACGTGGTTGATTCTAACTGAGGCAGTGTGACAGGCGTCCCGTTTTCTAGTTCGGCGATTGCCACTTCGATACAGAGGTCAGCGATTTGCGGATACATACCCATTGGCAAATCACAAACGCAAACGTCTCCATCGGCACTGGTGGCGGCGTTGGGAAACCTAACATCGGGTCCGCTGGGCAGACCGAACGCTTCGGGAATATCAACCGTCGTGTGCGGGCCTCGGCTGATCAAGAAAGGTACGACGACCTTATGCCGCGTCGAAATGGATTTGGCAACGGCGTCGGCTTCAGGATCTTGGTCGAGAAACGCAATTTCATAGTTTAACTCAGGCCGGAGATCCTTCAATTGCTGAAGTAACGCGTAGGTTGATTTACTGCTGTTTGCGTTACGGCGAGTTCCATGCCCTATCAAGGCGACTGTGGTGTCGCCGGTGTCAAGCCGTCGGTCTTTGAGCATCCGATCGACGCGCGCGAGGATCAGACCGGCGATTTTGTCGTGCATCCCGATCACTGGCGTGATAAACAGTTTGTACTGATTATGCTCAGGATTTTCTGCCAGACGTTTGGGGATCACTTTCTGCAGGTAATAGCCAACGCTGGTCATCGCGGGCACGATGATGATGTTTTCGACTCCCTCTGGAAGCAGGCGAACGAAATCGTTCATCTCCGGCAGACCGTTTAAGAACGCCGGCATGACGGTTGCAAAGATGTCTTTCATCGCAATCGCGGCCGCCAAGTCATGCAGCGGTTGGTTGGAATCAACCGCCGCCAACGATCCGTGAGCGCCAAGGATCAACGCACAGTTTTTGTATTGCTTCAAGTCGATACCCTTTTTTGCGGACCGGCTGAAAGCCCATCCTGCGTAGGGTGGGGTTCTTAGCCCACCCAAACGAAACGCAGTTGCGTTACCCCAACTGCACCAATGGTTGAACTTCGTCGAAGGTTGCAACTTCTTTACCGGTGACGCGTGTTCGTTGCTCGGTGCGCCCCAGCAATCGCTGATAAAAATCGCCAAGACCTTCACCATCGTTGCGGTCGGCGGCGTATTTTTTTAGCAGCGGTTCTAGGGTGGCGATCGTTTCTTCGACTTTCATGTCGGCCGCATAAAGATCTGCCATGCGGTCGCCCTCTAATCGGCCACCAACAAACAGGTGATAAATCCCAGGTCGGCGGCCAACGAACGCAATGTCGGCCGTGTAAGGACGAGCACATCCGTTGGGACATCCGGTCATGCGAACGGTCAGTTTGGTATCGCCGAGCCCCATCGATTCTAGTTTGTCACCGAGTTCTCGGATAACGTCCGGCATCGCGCGTTCGGATTCGGCGACCGCCAAACCGCAGGTTGGCATCGCTGGGCACGCCATTGAATAACGCAGTGCGTTGCTCAGTTGATCAACCTTAGCGACATCGAACTCAGCCAGAATTTCTTCCAGACGCGTCACGTCGCTTTCGGAAAGACCGGTGAATAGTAAACTTTGTTGAGCCGTAAATGTCACGCCGCAGCCAAGTTCGGAGACGATTTTTTTGAAGGCAGATTTACATTTGGTTTTGTCGTTGTCGTCGATGCGTCCATTTTCAACGAACACACCATAGAAGAATTTTTCGTCGTCCTGTTTGTGAACGCCCAACCAGTCTTCGTTTTCGACGTTTGGGATTTCCTTTGAGGGGTGCAGGTCAAAGTCGGCTCGTTTTTTAAATTCCTCTTGGAACCACTCGATGCCTTTGTCGCCGATCAAGTATTTGAGACGCGCGTGTTTACGATTATTTCGATCCCCGAAATCTCGATAGATGGAAGCCACGTTTTGGATGGCTTGAACGGCGTCTTTGACCGCGACAAAACCAACTCGGTAAGCGATCTGAGCGTAGGTCGCTTCACGGCCATGACTCATCCCTAGGCCGCCGCCGGCAACGATGTTGTAACCGATCAGTTTTTCATCTTCGACGATGCCAATGAGGCCCGCGTCGTAAGAGTACACGTCGATTTGATTGTCGCCCATCACGGTGACGCCGACCTTGTATTTACGCGGCAGGTAAGTCTTTCCGTAGAACGGTTCGACTTCGTCGGTCAGATGCTGACGTTCTCCGTCGATCCAGATTTCGTGGTAGGCGCCTGTTTTAGGAGCCATATCGACGGCCACTTCGTTAGCGGTTGCGCGGATCTGGGTGTAGACTTCATCGGTGAATGGAGGTGCGGACGCCATCACGTTGCGACAAACATCGCCGCAGGCCGCCAACGTGGTCATGAGCGAATCATTGATTGATTTGATGGTTTGGCGGAGGTCTTCTTTGATCACGCCGTGGTACTGAATGGCTTGGCGAGTCGTAATTCGGATCGAACCGTAGGTGTATTTGTCGGCCATCGCGTCGAGGTCCAGATATTGCTTGGCCGTTGCGACGCCGCCGGGCAGGGCGACGCGAATCATGAAACTGTAGGCTTTGCCCAGTCCTTCCTTGCGTCGTTCGGCCCGCTGGTCACGGTTGTCTTGTTGGTAGGTGCCGTGGAACTTCAATAGCTGCAAATCGTCGTGTTCAAATTTATCGACAGAAGGGTCTTTAAGGATCTCGTCGATCGTGCCTCGCAAGTGTGCGCCTTTGTCTTTTGCGACTTCTACTTTAGAGGGAGCGTTTTTATCTTTGGCCATGATGGTTTGTTTTAGGTATTAGTTGTGTGTAATTTCGGATTTTGAATTTTGGATTTCGAAATTGAAAATCAGGAATTCGAAATCAGCAGTGTATGGTAGAAATTTAGGACTGGCGATCAAATATTGAAATGCAGTCCGCATTCATCTTTATTCTTACCAGCCCAACGACCGTCGCGGACGTCGGAATCCGGCGATGATCCGGGGACAGCTTTAGTGCAGTGGTAGCAACTGACGCTGGGATAGTTCTGTAAATGCAGTTGGTTGAAGGGCACGTCGTTCTCTTGAATATACTGCCAGACGTCTTTGCGGTCCCAAGCCGCAAAGGGACAGAATTTCAAAATTTGATAACGCCAATCCCAGCTGATCACTTCCGTGTTGGCTCGTGATTTGGTTTGTGACCTACGCAGCGCGGTCACCCACACGTCAAAATTGACGACGTTCTGTTTCATGGGGACAACTTTGCGGATATGGCAGCACAGGTTTGGATTGTTCTTCCACAGTTCGGGGCCGTAGCTTTGAGACTGTTGTTTAACCGAAACGTCTGTCTCCCAAGCAACAAAGTTGATCGCTTGATAGCGTTCGGTCAGCTTCTTCCGTAACTGATGCGTCTCGGGGAAGAAGAACGCAGTGTCGATGTAGGCCACCGTCAACGGCTCGAGTCCATTGGCCTCGATGGCTTTATTGCACATGTCGATCAGCGCACATCCTTCCATGCCAAAGGAAGAGGTGATGACGATCTTTCGGTCGGAGAACTTTTTCAGGCCCCACTGGACCAAGTCTTGGGGCGTGCTGTTTTCAGAAATTAAGAGCGCATCGACCGGTGGTTTCTGCTGGGCGGCGGTCGGGAGTTCGTTTGACTCCCACGCGTCTGCGTCTTGGGTGTCTAACTGAAACAGCGGAGTGGAGGCCGGGTGATCGCCAGCGGGCGTTGCGTCGCCATCGTCGATTGCTTTTTTCAAGTTGGTTTTCGGTTCGTTCATGTTTGAATTCAATTTGCGATGGGGGCAAAAGGTCGGCGCTCTTGCCGGTGTAGGTTTCACTCAAAAAAACCGTAGGAGCCCCCACGGCCGGATACCATTTTGATTGCAAATTGGACGAACGATCTTAAAGCGCCTGCCTGCCCGGCCGTTTTAAAGAGGCGGGCGGACGTGACTGCTTGAACTCAGTTCATCTATCGAACCATTAAGAACCACGGTGCGTTTACCAAGGGTAATGTATCCAAAGGAGACAATATCTGAGCTATCGGGTCGGTTGAAAAAGCCCATTTTTATCGTAATTCACATTTCGTCAAGCTTGATGTCGGCTCTGGCCACTATAAGTCTGCCCGCTGCGGGCCTTTACCTGCGCCCCCCCGTCCTTTTCAGCTTTGCCACAGCTGGAGATTTCGTTTTATTTTGAGACGAAAGCTCTCTATTTGAGACAGGTTCATCACGGATATCAATAATGATCAGGATTCAAAGGATGAAGACAGAAAGTCGCCAAGATCATTTTTGCTAGTAATATTCCGTAAAAAACCGAGTGAAATCCAAGCGAACGCTGGTTCGGGAAAGAAACTTGAGGATTTGAATAGATTTGGCACGACCGATGCACTCCTTCTTCTTTAGCAGGCGAGGGTGTTCTTTTCTTGATCTCCCAAAAGCATTACCTTCCTTCGCCTGCTGTTTTTATTTTGAGCGTTAGCTAATCCCACCGATTTTTCCCTCCCAATCTTTTCCCCTCCTGATTTCTCCAACTTGGTTTTCCCGCCCCATCCCATCCCACCTAAAATTTTCCTTCCTCAGCCAAGCTTCACACGGTCTTTATCCCACCTTTGCAATAACTATCCGAAGCTTAAAAAACAAAGCCAGCCGAATTTCGGCTGGCTCTTTTCTTGCGCTTTGCCACAGTAGGCTTTCGCTCTAGGAAAGCACGCTTGCGCGTTAAAGGCTCTGGTTTCCAGAGGCTGCGACTTCGTAGAGAGCGCGATCTGCAATTTACAAAATGTCAGCCGTCGCGCCAAAGACGCCAACGGTCAACAGCGAAACATGCGCGCTTCACGGTTCAAGATTTCTGCCGGCCGTTGTAGACCTGTGCACCTGAATCTGCGAAAGCCTTAAGCACAGCGCAGGCTTCGGCCGCCAATACGTTTTCGATGACCTCGATGCCGCGGCTGTGATACTCTGATTGCCACTGCGGATGGACGGGGCCTTCGTCAAACCCGGTGAGTGCTTCGACCTGCACTCCCGATGCCGCGATGACGACGCTGCGGATGCCTGACCAAGGAATTGATCCATAACACATTGCACAGGGTTGAGCGTTGATTACCAGCTGATATTCGGGCATGCCTTCTCCGCCCAAGTCGTACGTGTTGAGGATCTTTTGCCCCATCATCAGCGTCACGATTTCGGCATGAGCGGATGAATTGTTCAGCGGGATAACTCGGTTGACGCCGATGACGATCGGTTTGCCGGTGGCTTTCTCAAAAAGTCCCGCCGCAAACGGGCCGCCTGTTTGATGCTCGATGTTCAGTCGCGAAAACTTGATGACGTGTTTCATGCGGTCCTCGATCGACTCAATGACTGGCGGCAACTTTTGGTTTTCTTCTATCACCCACTCGGGCAGGTCGATAATGGCTTGCATGCGCTGGCTTTGTTTGGAAGGACACGTCAGAAAATTAGCTGAATCTACCGGTTTGCATTTTAACCGCAGTTTCCAACCGATTATAAGCCGGCCTGCGAAATCCGCGGGTCCATGCCAAGTCAGAATACGATTGGCAGTCGCCCTTAAGGTTTGGCTGATGGCAGATTAACGGCCTGTCGTGATAGGTTATTGCGCGTTGAAAGATTGCGTTAACCTAATACAATGTTTGCTTTGTTGGGCAGGGAATAAACGTGTTTTGTGTCTGCCATCTAACTATCACTGGCCGAGACGTTTTGTTCTTGCGCAGCACGTCCTTTTATCGAAAACCAATTCATGAGCACTACTACCCAAATTAAGCCTGGTGTCGTTACTGGCGAAGCACTTGATCAACTTCTGCGTAACGCGAACGAAAACAATTACGCGATGCCAGCGGTCAACTGTGTTGGCACTAACTCCGTCAACGCGGTCCTGGAAGCCGCGGCCGCTGTAAATTCGCCCGTGATGATTCAATTTTCCAATGGTGGTGGAACATTCTTCGCCGGTAAGAGTCTTAGCAACGACGGCCAAAAGGCTGCCGTCGCCGGCTGCGTCTCGGGTGCTCATCACGTGCACCAAATGGCAGAACACTATGGAGTGCCAGTGGTGCTGCACACCGATCACTGCGCGAAGAAATTGTTGCCTTGGATCGACGGTTTGTTGGATGCCGGTGAAAAGCATTTTGAGCAGACCGGGAAACCACTTTACAGTTCTCATATGCTGGACCTTTCTGAAGAGTCGCTGGAAGAGAACGTTGAGATTTGCTGCAAGTATTTCGAACGCATGAACAAAATGAATATGCTGATCGAAATCGAACTCGGCATCACCGGCGGCGAAGAAGATGGAGTCGACAACACCGATGTTGACAGTTCAAAGCTCTATACGCAGCCGTCAGAAGTAAATTACTTCTACGAAGAACTGAGTAAAATCGGTCCCAGTTTCACCGTTGCGGCAGCGTTTGGGAACGTGCACGGCGTTTACAAGCCCGGTAATGTTTCACTGCAGCCGATCATTCTGAAGAACTCTCAGGAGTTTATTAAAGAGAAGCATGGCACCGGCGATCTGCCTGTTAACTTTGTGTTCCATGGTGGATCAGGTTCCTCGCGTGAAGAGATCCGCGAAGCGATTGATTACGGTGCGGTCAAGATGAATTTAGACACCGACATGCAGTGGGCGACCTGGCAAGGCGTGCTGGAATACTACAAGGCCAACGAAGGTTACTTGCAGACTCAACTGGGCAATCCAGACGGCGACGATGTGCCGAACAAGAAGTACTACGATCCCCGAGCATGGATGCGTAAAGGCGAACAACAATTTGTCGAGCGACTGAAATCTGCGTTCGAAGATTTGAACTGCATCAACCGCTGCGAGGGTTTGGTTTAATCATGTGGGGCCGGTTTGCACCGGCCGATGACTGAATTCAATTGAAAAACAAAAGCCGATCATCCATTTGGGTGATCGGCTTTTTTAATTACTCCCGATGGGAGGAGGGCATGTAGTGATTTGTGGTAACCACCGAAGAGACCGAAGACACGGAAAACAGGACGCGAACAGAATTCCGTGTGTTCTGTACTTTCAGTGGTTTGAAAACTATTGATGCTCCCTATTTGAACTGCATCAATCGCTGCGATGGTTTGGTTAAAAGATGTAGGGCCGGTTCCCACCGGCCGATGACTGGATTCAATTGAAAAACTAAAAGCCGATCATCCATTTGGGTGATCGGCTTTTTTAATTACTCCCGATGGGAGG
>CAYOZV010000015.1:0-7567 GCA_964408465.1 uncultured Pirellulaceae bacterium | reverse complement strand
AGGGCATGCAGTGATTTGTGGTAACCACCGAAGAGACCGAAGACACGGAAAACAGGACGCGAAAAAATTCCGTGTGTTCCGTACTTTCAGTGGTTTAAAAAATTGAGTGGTGTCTATTCCCCTGAGGCGATTCTTAAAGCGCTTCGAACGCCTCGTCAGTGTCGATGAATTCTTCCTCTGGCGTTACTGCCGACATGCCAAAGCAAATCCCGGCCATGACTAAATAGGCGATGCAAAATTGAATCACGTAGCTACGTTGCTGGAGCGACATTTCGGTGAGGTCGAAGATAGCCGTGGGCCAAAACATGCGGTCACCCGGCAGCGGCGAATGCATGACGCCGAACAGGACCAACACCGCGGCCGCAACCAAATACCAAGCGGCGATTTTGAACCGCCGGTCGATGATCTTGGCGACCGCTGACGCCCAGATCAAACTGGTGAAAATGAATCCCCCTGCCAAGACGTTGATCACCAGTGCGTGGCCTTGAAGAAATGCCGCGTCGCCTGCAGGGACGCGACTGTAGTCAATGGCTCCGAAGAACATGCCCAATTGAATCGAGACAAGTTTCGCAATCGCTGGAATGCAGGCCACTGCAATCGCCGCGTAGTGTCGACGTGGCGTCGCGTGAAAGCTTTGCGCGGTGATTTCGATGCCAATGAAAATAAGAATCGGCAGGACCGCAGCTTCGGGGATCCATAAAAAGAGGACGCTGAAGTAACCAATCAACCCCGCACCTCCGATGAATAACGCCGTTGCCAACACGTACGCGGCGCGGCCGCCCATCGCTTTATAGGCCGGGTGTCCAATGTAGGGTGTGGTTTGAATCACGCCGCCGCACAATGCCGCCGCCACCGTCGCGATCGCTTCGGCACCGATAACGCGGCTGGTTTTGAATTCGTCTCCGACCGACGCCGCGCTTTCGGCACAATCAACGCCGCCGACCACCGTGGCAACCGCGAAGGGGACGATGAAGCCAAGGTAGGGCACCGTCAGCTTCATCGCGCCCAACCATTCAAATTTCCAAGCCTCCATCCACTCCGTTGGAAGCCATATCGGGCCATCGCCCAAGGCATGCGCCGACGGCACCAACGCCATGCCGCTGGCGTTTTGAATCGCCAGCAACAGATAATAAAGCAAACAGCCCAACCCAACCGCCGCCAGCGCGCCGGGGATTTTGCCCGGCAGATGCTTCCGCCCAATCAGGGTGACAAAAACAATCATCAATGACGCCAGACCGACGATGGGGCTGGCTCCGATTTTTGGCATTTGATTAAACGCGATTAACACGATCGCAATCGCCGCCAACGACCCCAGCAGTCCTGCCCGCGGAAAAACGCGATGGATCCAATTTGCGATCGAAGCCCCAAAAGCTTTAATGACACCGGTGATCAAAATCGCGCACATGCCAATGTGCCAAGTCTGCATCGCGGCCGCTTGCGTTTCGAGTCCCGCTTGGATTCCGGCAGAGTACGCCGGGCCAAGCACCAACAGCGCCATGCCGATCGTACTGGGCGTGTCCAAGCCCAACGGCATGGCGGTGACGTCACTGCGGCCGGAGCTTTTGGCGTAAATAAATGCCATGACAAAAAAGATCAGATCCCCGACCAGCACACCGATGGCCGTCCCGGGAACCATGTAAGCCAAAGCAAAATCTACAGGGAAGCCGTAATTCAACGACAGCATCGATACTAATAGCACCAAGCCAGCAATGTTGTCTAACATCAAGCCAAAGAAGGCGTTTACGTCGCCTGGGCGAGCCCATTGGTAACCTTGCTGATTCAAAACGCACCTCGAAAAAGGGTATGGCATGGGCCTTGCAAAACGAGGCCTTTGTGAAAACTTTGGATTTATCGCTGTGCCGCTAAGCAACCGAGGCTAACGCCCTTGGGCTGATAGCGTGACGGACTCACGGACTAAGGTTGGGCCACATTTTGAACAGGCTAAAACGGAGCCAAAATGTGCCAACGACGCGCTTAATCGCGACGACCTGAGTGTAAATCTGGAGAAAAATGCTGTCAAAGGGACCGCTGCGACCTAACGAGTCAAACGCCCCTTCGATAGTTGTAACAGGTGAGGCGGAGCCCTCTGATTTTCAACCAAACCAAGAAAGGACACGCATTTTTAGGGATTCTTTTGCTTATTAAGCCCCATCCCCGTTTCCATGAAGACTGAAAGAAGTATCCCTTGGATCAGATTTTTTCACGGCGGTGTAAGGTTTTTTGGCGAACCAGCGTCCTAAACGATGCGTAGATTACCATGCAAGGTACTATTCACGATCTGTATTTTAATACCCAACGTCAATTTGAGGCCAAAACGAAACTCGTGACTGACGAGGATTTACTACTGGACTATCGAGAGTCGGGCGACCGCGAGCTGTATGCTCAATTGGTTTACCGTTACGAGCGCGAGTTGTTCAGCTACCTTCGACGTTACATGGGCAATGCGGAAATGGCCGAGGACGTTTTTCAAACGGCGTTCCTACAAGTTCATTTGAAATGTGAACTGTTCGAAGCCGGTCGCCGATTTAGACCTTGGTTGTACACCATTGCAACCAACGCTGCGATTGATGCCAAACGACGCAACAAGCGACACAAGACGGTCAGCTTGGACACGCCGCGCGAGCAAGACAATGAAGACGTTGGTCGATTGGTGAACCTTTTGGAAAGTAGCGATCCCAACCCCGCCGATTCTGCGCTGTCGGTCGAACGCGAAGAACTGATCCGTGAAAGTTTGAACCGCTTGCCTGAGTCAATGAGCACATTGATTCATCTGGTTTACTTTCAGGGACTCAAGTACCGTGAAGCGGCCGAAGTGCTAGAAATCCCCGTGGGTACGGTGAAAAGTCGAGTCCATTCGGCGATCGCGAAACTTACTGACGCATGGAACACCAGCCGAACTGATTGATTTATTTTGAATCTGCCAACGTCGAAACGACCGGCAAATCAAAGGCCACTCAGCGGCGATAACTAGTTGAGAAATTGTTTTGAATAACCCCTTGCAAGAAGAATTGCTTGGTTACGTTCTGGGAGCATTGGATGCGACCGAGGAACGAGACATTCAGCAGAAAATCGAACAGGATCCTTCTTTACAGGATCAGGTCGAGCGAATCCGAGAGAATCTTTTGCCGCTTGAGGCATTGGAGGCTCCCACCGGCATGCGTCCGGGGATGGCTCGTCGAACTTGCGAATGGGTGTCCGGAGTCGACAAAGACCCGACACTTGCACGACCCCACCAGATCGATGCCACCGATCATATCGAATCATTTACTGCCGGCCCCGATAGTGCCGTCGAAGCGATTGCCGCTCCGGTTGCTGCCGGCACCTCCAGTACCACCAGTACCACCAGTACCCCTGGCACTCCTTGCGAACTGGCCGCGAAACAAGAGCGCGGCTCCGGATCCTTTCAACTGATGCATCCGCGGACTTGGTCGATGACCGACGCGTTGGCCGGCGTTGCGATCATCGCCGTGATGGGCGGTCTGTTGTTTCCCGCGATTTCGTATCAGCGCTACAACAGCCGGTTGTTATCTTGCCAAGACAACATGCATCAAATTGGTCGCGCTCTGTTGCAATACAGCGACATCAACGACGGTCAGTTCGTCAAAATTCCTACCTCGGGTCATTTATCGGCCAGCGGTTATTTCGCGCCGGCGTTAATGGAGGCCGGGTTGGTCGAGGATGACAATGTGTTTGCCTGTGCGGGGCTCGCAGCATCCTCGAAAAACAAACCGGTCCACATTCCCAGCATCGCACAAATCAAATCAGCTTCCGGCGAACAATTGGACCATCTGCGCCGAACCATGTCGGGCAACTACGGTTACTCGATGGGGTATCAGAACGAGGACCGTTACCAACCGTTGGCCAATCGTGGTTTAAGCGAAACCGTTTTGGTGGCCGATATGCCGTCGTTGAATCGGCCCGGTCGTAACAGCATCAATCATGGCGCCTGGGGGCAGAACTGTTTGTTTGGCGACGGCCATGTGCAATTCATTCGAGGCGATTCGGTCGGCGAGGATGCGATCTTTGAAAATGATTACGGCGTCGTCGCGCCTGGCACCAGCGAACACGACAGCGTTATCGCGCCAAGTCATTTGTCGCCGGTGAAGTGGTAGTGGACGAGGCCACGCGTCCCGCCCCTCCATTGAACGTTCGCATGAGAAAACCTTCGTCGTAGCACGCAATGCTTTTTCTGGTCGTAGCACGGATTTGCAATCCGTTTTTCTTCAGTCCCAGTTTTTCTTCCGTTCTAAAAACGGTTTGAAAAACCGTGCTACGGGACACGACAGCGTTATCGCGCCAAGTCATTTGTCGCCGGTGAAGTGGTAGTGGCGAGGCCGCGAGACCCGCCCCTCCGTTGAACGTTCGCATGAGAAAACCTTCGTCGTAGCATGCAATGCTTTTTCTGGTCGTAGCACGGATTTGCAATCCGTTTTTCTCCAGTCCCAGTTTTTCTTCAGTTCTAAAAACGGTTTGAAAAACCGTGCTACGGGACGACGATTTAGATCGTTTCCAAAACGACCTTGGTCTCCGGCAGCGACTGCACGAAGATCTTCCCGTAAGCCTTCGTTTTGATTCTTGGGTCCAGCACCACCACGATCCCTTTATCGGTCTTGCTGCGGATCAACCGTCCGAAGCCCTGTTTGAATTTGATCACCGCCTCAGGGACCTGGTAGTCGTTAAACGGATTACCACCGGCTTCGCGAATCGCATCCAACCGCGCCTGCAACAGCGGTTGGTCGGGAACACTGAACGGTAATTTGGTAATGATCACGTTCTGAAGCGCTTCTCCCTGAACATCCACACCCTGCCAAAAACTGTCGGTGCCAAACAGAACACTGCGGGGCGTGGATTTGAACTGATCCAGCAGTTGCCCGCGCGGTGTGCCGGAAGCTTGGCTGAAGATCCCGTAGTCGTTCTCGGATAACCAGGGCGTCAGCGTCCGCTCCGTCCGCCGCAGCAAATCGTAGCTGGTGAACAACACAAATGCATGACCGTCGGTGCGTTTGACATACTCCTTGATCGCGTCCACGCACTGCCGTTCGTGCAGTTCACGATTCTCCGATGGATTGGCCATGTTGGTGACCAGGATCAGTTTGGCCTGTGATTGGTAATCGAACGGACTGCCCAGTTTCAGCACATCGCCCTTGGTCATCCCAACGCGGTTGCGAAAGAAGTCAAACGAACTCCCGCCGGTGGCGATCGTGGCGCTGGTCATGATCACACTGTCCGTCTTATTTAGCAGATGCTCGCGGATCTCAGGCCCCACGTCGATCGGGGCGGCCATCAAACTGATCAACTGTTTCCCGTGCCGATTCATGGACTGCTCCAGCCAGTAAACGCCGCCCTCCAACGATTGCAGCCGCCAGCTTTCGATCGAATTCGCCACCGCCGTCAGCCGCTCGCTGGCCGAAATAAGGTTCTGCTTACCCGAGGTGTCGGTGACCTTCTCAGCCGCCTGTTCGATGGAATTACTCAGCTCATGCAAAAGCGGTGAAATTCTGTTTTGCACGATGCCGGGTTTTGTGATGCGTGTGCTGTTGCTTTTCCATTTGCTGTCGCTGGCGTTGCGTTCGACCCACCCAAGCAAATCGTTAAAGAAAATGTGTGATTCCCCCAGCGCTTTAACGACCGTCTTTTGCGCCTCGCCAAGTCCATGCACGACCAGCAATCCCTTGTTTCGTGCACCGTTGTACAACCGCTTGAGCGTGTATTCGACTTGCCCCATCGTAATGCTAATGCCCAAGTGATCGCTGGCCACGTCAACCACGGTGTGAGCTTCGTCCAGAATCACGGTGTGATAATCGGGCAGGATATTCACGCCCAAACGACGCAGTGACAGGTCGGAGAAAAACAGAGCATGGTTGACGATCAGAACGTCGGCGTTTTGCAAACGATTGCGTGCCTGGAAATACCAACAGTCGGAATAGGTCGGGCATTTTCGGCCCAGGCAATTGCTGCTGTCGCTGCGGACTTCATCCCACACCTGAGGCAGAACTTTGATCGGCAGATCGCTGCGCGACCCATCATTGGTTGTCTGGGTCCACTTCTTGAGCATCGGGATTTGGTCAAACTCTTGCTCGCTGGCGAAAACGGTTTGGCCCTGTTTGGCAGCGTCTTGTAGTCTTCTCAAACTGACGTAGTTGCCGCGTCCTTTGGCCAGCACAGCGGAGAACTCCAACGGGATGACGCTGTTGAGGAATGGAATGTCTTTGCTGATCAGTTGCTCTTGCAAGCTGATTGTGTGCGTGGAAACGACAATGCGTTTTTTGGGTTCGTCCTTGGCCTCTTGGTTTTCGGCCAGGCTAAGAATTGAAGGCACGAGATAACCAAAGCTCTTGCCCACGCCAGTTCCGGCTTCAACGATCAGGTGTCGTTTTTGGGCGATAGCATTGGCCACCGCGTCAGCCATCTCGATCTGCTGGCCACGATGTTCGTATGCGTCCAGCCGCTGGGCGATTTTCTGGCCTTCGCCAAGGATATCATGAGGGGTAAGCATAAAAAGATTGGAACATGGTTTGTGTTAATTAAAAACCGGTCAATGCGATCAACTTTTTTGTCTGCTTTGCTTGGATGCAGCCAAAGCTGTGCTGCCACTGAACTGAGATCTTGTTTAGACTACTCTAATAACCTCCGTCAAATTCAAAATAAGAGAATTCCTATGAACCAATTAGACCAACTCAAGCAGTGGACCACCGTCGTCGCCGATACGGGCGATTTCCAGTCGATGGCCGAATTCAAGCCTCAGGACGCGACGACCAACCCATCGTTAATTCTCAAAGCATCCCAAGACGCAAAGTACCTGTACTTGGTCCAACAGGCCGTCGATGAACTCAAGGACAGCGGCGGAGATGAAGGTGCTTTGGTCGAATCTATCATCGACCGAGTGCTGATTCTCTTCGGTAACGAAATCCTCAAGGTCGTCCCAGGCCGAGTGTCCACCGAAACGGATGCTCGTTTGTCGTTCGATACCGAAGGTACCATCGCCAAAGCTCGCACGCTGATCGACCTTTATGAAAAATCGGGTACTGACCGCAGCCGGATCCTGATCAAGATCGCTTCGACCTGGGAAGGTATCAAAGCCGCCGAGGTTTTGCAAAAGGAAAAGATCAACTGCAATCTAACGCTGATGTTCTCACTGGCTCAGGCGATCGCGTGTGCCGAAGCGAACATCAAATTGGTTTCTCCATTCGTCGGCCGTATCTACGATTGGTTCAAAAAAGCCGAAGGCCGCGACTACGCCGGCGCCGAAGATCCTGGCGTACAGTCGGTTACCGAAATCTACAACTACTACAAGAAGTTCGGTTACGAAACAGAAGTCATGGGCGCCAGTTTCCGTAACAAGGGACAGATCACGGAACTGGCCGGCAGCGATCTTTTGACGATCAGTCCGGGCCTGTTGGATGAGTTACAAGACTGCGAAGATTCGATTGAGCAAAAGCTCGATGCGTCCGCCGCCAAAGGCATGGACATCGAGAAAATCAATTGCGATGAAAAGACGTTCCGTTGGATGATGAACGAAGACGCGATGGCCACCGAAAAAACGGCCGAAGGCATCCGCAAGTTCTCC
>CAYOZV010000014.1:36339-41225 GCA_964408465.1 uncultured Pirellulaceae bacterium | reverse complement strand
AACTTTCGCAGATTCCCGTTTTCAGATAAATAGGAGTTTTGGGACAAAGCCTAATAGAAGCGGTAGTAGATTGAATCGCAAGTACGTACTTTTCGGACTGGTACGCACAAAAAAGAAGCCGAAGAAAAAACACGGCACGAAAGCTACAAAGGGCGTGGCTGCCCGGTCGAAGCGACGCTTGAATTGATTTCTTCTCAGTAGGTTGCCAACTGGAGAGACTCAGGTTTTCACCCGACTTAAACGATTTGTGAAACCATTCAGTGCGATAGTCATAGGATGCCGTCGGATCCTCAACCGCACCTTCCCCCCGAGACTGCTGGACGAATCCGATCTCATCGAGATGCTTCTTCGCGTCGGCAGCAGGAGCCGAGTATCTGACGAACCAAGTGGTCGAATTCCCTCCGTCTGACTTGCCGATTTTAATGGACGCGGCCGATACTCGTAAAGACGTTCCCATGTCGACCTCGGATTGCAATCGCGATAGTTCCCTGCGCCGAATCCTTTGCGTTTAAGGCCGTAAACAAACGCTCCGCCCTGGGAATGTTTCTTTACCTTGTGCTTGGTCGTGAACAAGCAAATTCAATGTGGTAGTTGGGGTTTGAGCACCGCATAGCCATACATGCCAATCAATGCGCCAGCCAAGGTGAACAATCCCATCCAGGCACCGGCGCCAACTTGAGCGTAAATCGGTCCGGGGCAGGCTCCGGCGATTGCCCAACCGGCTCCGAAAATCGTGCCACCCAAAACGACGCCTTTGTGGAATGGCTTGGGTTTGTAAACGATCGGCTGGCCCTCGATTGATTTGGCTTGTATTGACTTGATAATCAGCATCGAAATCATGGCGACCACGACGCCAACTCCGATGATCAAATACATGTGAGGTTCGTTGAACAGGAACATGTCGTGGACCCGCTGCCAGCGCACAACTTCCGATTTGGTCAGCACGATGCCGAAGTAGGTGCCTATCAGTAGTGACATGATCAGCGTCAGTGATGACACGCCGCTGGCGGGTTGTGTGGTTTCGTTGGGGGAAGTTTGTTCTGCTGTAGTCGCCATTTTCTTTTCTCTCAGATTTGTTAGCTCGAATGATCGCCCCGTAGCACCGTCAGCCGGAGGCGTACGTTTTTCGCCGGGCCAAAAAGCGTACGCCTTCGGCTGACGGTGAAACACAATAACGTTCAATGAAGGCCTCTTTCGTTTAACGACAAGCCGGCAGGCGACCGAGTTTGGCCCCGCCTAAACACCGACGCCTGCCGGCTAATCGTTAAACTGTCCTCATCGCTTTGAGCCAAACAAATCAGTTCATTGAACGGTATTGCGGTGAAACATGTTAGAAGATCAAACTTCCGAGTCCCCACGTGACTCCCAGTCCGCCGACGAAGAAGAAGATCGTCGCGACGAGGCTGGGCCAGTTGAGGTTCGCGATGCCGGTGATGGCGTGGCCAGAGGTGCATCCGCCAGCTCCCGACTTCCGGAGACATAATCGGCATGAATATGTGTCTCCGCCGTGCCGACAATCGTCATGCCTTCTTGATTCGCAGCATCCAGATACTGACCAATGCTGCGGTCGGGGTCGATCACGATCGCTTCGCCGGTCTTCTGGCACCCGACCAGGTAGGAAGCATGAGCCAGCGCTTCGTCGTAAAAGTATTTCAGCAACATCTCCGTTCTCCTTATTTGATCGGTGTAGGTAAATATCTCGACATTTAGATGTGTTGTGGCAAAAAAAATGACTAACCGAAGCGCGTTTGAATGCAAGACATAATATCTGCGAGGTGTGGCTCAGAAACCGAATAGAAGACCGTGCGTCCACTGCGCTCGCTTTGTAAAAAACCGCAGCGCTGCATTAAACGCAAGTGATCTGATGTCGTGGGTTGATTCAAATCGCAGTGCTCCGCAATTTCGTTGACCGAAAGATTCTCCCCCGAAAGCAGTAGTTGGACGATCTGCAAACGATGTGGGTGCGCAAGCGTTTTCAAACACTCTGCCGCCAGCGTTAGTGCGTCGATGTCTAACTGTTTTTTTCTTCTTGGCTTATTCATTAAAATTTCCTTACTTGCTAACATATCGGACAATCGCGATGTGTCAATTGAATAGATATGTTATTTTTTGCTAAGGCAGTGCTGCTGCCTGTTAATCAACCGCCGGTCGATGGCGGAGGGCGGTCCAAATGCGGCAGCCGACATGCGTAGAATTAAGAATTAAGAATTAAGAAAAGAATCGGGGAACAACGTGCACTTGCCATTGAGGATTTCTTGCTGCCTGTGGATCAGCGTCTTTGTGTTTGCGGAGTATTCGCAGGCACAAGACATCCGGGATTCTGGAACTGAAAAAATCCAATTGGCAACACCGGAGATGGTCACTAAAGCGGAATTTGAAGAGGGAGTCGAGTCAGAGCAAAGTGTTAACCCCGGTGTGAATAAGGGCTATAAAGATCCAAATCTAAGCGTGGAAAAGATGGTGAACCGATTCGAATTGGAGAGCCGAGAAATTTATGCCAATCGCGCGGAGATTGTGGCGGCCTGTGGAATTCAACTCGGTGATAGGGTCGCGGATGTTGGTGCGGGCACGGGATTGTTCTCGCGGCTGTTTTCCAAATCGGTGGGGGCGGAAGGTTGGGTTTATGCGGTTGATATTGCTGCGCCGATGATTGGCCACATTGTTAAAGAAGCGGCCGCACAGAAAATCACAAATCTATCGGGGGTCGTTTGCGCCGACGACAGCATTGGCCTTCCAGAGAATTCGGTCGACCTCATTTTCATTTGCGACACCTATCACCATTTTGAATTCCCCCAAACAAGTCTGGCGTCGTTCCGCAGAGCGCTGCGGCCCGGTGGTCGGTTGGTGGTGATAGATTTTGAAAGGGTGAAAGGCCAAAGCAGGGACTGGGTGATGGGGCACGTGCGGGCAGGCAAAGATGTGTTTCGCGCGGAGATTCAAGACGCAGGTTTCGATTTCCAAGAAGAGAAAGTGATCGAAGGCTTTCAGGAAAATTACTTCTTGAGCTTCCAAAGTTCTCGTCGGTAGATTGAATCTTAGGAGGCACCGGTATGGAACTTGGCGTCACGGAGGGAGGTTCTCAGTTGAAATTTAGCCGTGGTTACAGGTTGGGCGACAATTTTTTTAATTAGTGGAAGAGGTGAACCCTTTGAACGATCAAATTCCAACGTGCGCGATGGATTGTGGAAAGCTGAATTGGGTCTTTCGGTTGCTGGTCTTTGCTCAAGTGGTATTGGTGGTGGTGTTGCTGTTCACGGCCCGGTCGACGGATTATCAGGTGCTGGTCGGGCTGATCAAGATTTTCGGCGTCGCGCTTGGAGTTTGGGCGATCATCACGATGGGGCGGTTCATTAACGTCTCGCCGCGGTTAAGAGAAAACGCTCCGCTGAGAAAGGACGGCCCCTATCGCTTTGTCCGGCACCCGATGTACAGCGCTTTGCTGATCTTTTGCGGTGGGCATGTCGTGGGAGTGATTACCGCTTACACGGTGGCCGTTTGGTTCGCGCTTGCGTTGGTGCTGGCGTTGAAAATCTACTATGAGGAACGGATTTTACGGAGACGATTTCCAGGTTACGAAGCTTACTCAAACGAGACCAAGCGATTGATTCCGTTTGTCTTTTGAGTACGGGCACGAAGGCGGCTCGATCGAAGTCGCCGCTTTCTCGTTTTTGGTCTTTGTTTCACCGGTTCAGTTTTCTAAAGCGAGCAGGGAATCGAGATCCGGGATAACCATCACGCCGAAATCAGTCTTGAAGGCGCCCATGTGCGGGTGGCCCTTCAGTTCGGCGAGATTGGTCGTGCTGGCGGTAGGGATTTTCATCGAGTGCATTTGCGTCTGGGTATAGAAACCCACGTAACGATGACCGCTGGCGCGAGCGATCACCAAACGGCGGCCTCGGCGGTTTTTACGTTTTTCGCCGTCGTGGCTGTCCATGTCGAACGCTGCACTGAGCCGGATGATGGGGACGGGTATCTTCCGCCAGAGAATATAGCCGCTGAAAATTTCGTTTTGGAAAGGCGCAGTCATCAGCGGGTGCGACGTGACCACCGCCGCGACCGAGGCCAGCGGAAGGCAGAAAACGAAGTTCAGATTCTGACGGGGGACGTCTTCGGGGACGAAAGAGATTAAGTGATCACTGCCACGTCGGGTCGGAACGGTCGCTGACGCCCCAGCCGACTCGGTCAAGTCAGTCAAGTCAGTCAAGCCAGCCGCCGCGGTGGCAGCATCTTTGACCAGTGGAGAGTTTGAATCATCGTTCTCAAAGCCCAGCGCCTTGAGTGGGTCAACGACCAGCGTGAGTGCTTCGTCTGGGTTGTCACTCTGCGGATTGATATTGGTGATATGTGAAAAGAGGCGTGCTTTACCTGCAGGGTGTGCCACGTTGGGGATGCGATGCCAGTGCTGGGCAGACGCATCGATCGGGCGGGATAACTGGCCCACGCGGATCGTGGCGACTTTGTTTCCTGAACGAATCGCAACCAACGCGCGCTCTTGGTCCGATGGCGTCACGTCCAAACCGTGATGCAGCGACAGCAGCGTTGCCAACGATGCCACCGGCAGGTCACCCTCGGGCGTGGAGAGAACCTCGAGGTTGGTTCCCAGTTGCTGCCGCGCGACCTGATAAACACCCGACAGGTGAGTGGTCGGCAACGCAAAGCGATAGCCACCGGTCACGCAGGTCACCAGCTGTTGCGTGTTTGAGTTTGACGAGACCACGGCAGCATTGACCGCAGCAGTTGTCAGGTTTGTGGTGTTGGTAGTCATTGATGGGCTTCTTTTGCGTTTTCGTTGGATGCTGTTGATGGCCTTGATCCGCCAAGGGGGCGACGCGACCGAATCGACCAATGCGGCGGGCGACCCTAGGCCTGCACCGCTTCACGGGCTT
>CAYOZV010000014.1:23072-36280 GCA_964408465.1 uncultured Pirellulaceae bacterium | reverse complement strand
CACCACGTGTTCATTTGCGCCGGCGTCGGACGCCATTTTTCGGTGCTTTTCACCGGCACGCGAAGTGACCATGACGATCGGCGTGTCTCTAAATTCTTCTTGGTTGCGAAGCCGTCCGATGAGTTCGATACCGTCCATGCGAGGCATCTCCATATCGCAGAGGAAAACCTCCGGCGGTGTTTCGGCGGTCTCCAGAACTTCCAGCGCATCGACACCGTCTTTACCCGAAAGCACATCCCAGCCTGAAGATCGCAACAGGTTGGTCGTGACGCGACGGACGGAGATTGAATCGTCAATCACCATCGCCGTGCGGCGACGGTCAACGGTGGCGACTTCGCTGCTGTTGGCGAAGGATGTCGTGGCGCGTTGTGCGATCTCCTGCCCTACCAGATCCGACGGATCAAGAATAGGAATGACGGTACCATCACCAGCAACGGTGGCACCAATGAGTCCGGGAACGCTGGCCAAGTGATCGCCCAGTGTCTTTACCACGATGTCCTGACCGCCGATAACGTCATCAACGGTGATTGCCATTTCGTCATCACCAGTTCGAATCAGCAACAGAGGCTTTGTCGCTGCGAAGGCATTTTTGTCTTCGGAACGAAGCTGCAGGTGGCTGGCCATCTCTTTCAGTTGCACCGTGCGGTCGCCCAGGTTAATGATGGGCTGGCTTCCGACGACGCTGACGTTGGCCGGATCGAGTCTCAGGATTTGCTGAATCGCCTGCATGGGAATCGCAAACGTGAGGCCATTGGATTCAATCAGCAGGGCACGTGATACTGCAAGGGTGGTCGGTAGGTGAACGGTGAAGGTTGAGCCCTGACCTTGTTCGCTATCGACAGAGATGGATCCTTTGAGTCGTTGGACGGCTTCACGGACAACGTCCATGCCGACGCCTCGGCCGGAGACATCGGTCAGTTTATCCGCGGTGCTGAAACCGGGGAGAAAGATCAACGATCGCATTTCTTCTTGGGTCAGTTCTTGATCCTCTTTGATCATGCCGCGATTCACGGCCAGCTTTCGGATTTTTGCCAGGTCCAGTCCGCCACCGTCATCGGAGACGCGAATGGTAACCTGCGTGCCCTGGTTGAGGGCTTCGATCTGAAGGGTCGCTTTCTCCGGTTTGCCGGCGGCCTTACGTGCTTCGGGCGATTCAACGCCGTGATCCAAGGCGTTGCGGATCAAGTGCAACAGCGGATCGGTGATCTCTTCCAGCACGGTTTTATCAAGTTCGGTGCCTTCGCCTTTGATGACCAGATCGACTTTCTTTCCAAGTTTATTGGAGACGCTGCGGACGGTCCGGTCCAGACGGTTGACGATGTTGCTGACGGGAACCATGCGGATGTGCATGAGGTTATCCTGAGCGTCGCGCGTCAAACGTTGCTGGCGACCCAGCAGCGAATCAAAGTCGCCGTGCAGCGTTCTGAATTCACTAGTGATCACCGCGACATCATTGGTCGATTCAGAGAGCGTTCGGGCCAACAGGTGGAATTCGGTGTAGCGATCAAATTCGAGGCTGTCCAACGAATCAGATTTCCCACCGGCCAGCGGCGTTTTGCTGAGAGCGCCGCCGGAACTGCGAGTGCCGCTGCGGAGTGCTTCGACGCTGTACCGTGTTTCCACATCGTGGGCCACCGTGCGGAATCTTGAAAGCGCGGTCTGCATATCTTCGATACGCTGTTCCATGTCGGTTAGTCGCTGGGCAAACGAAGACCGGTTCACGATCATTTCACCGACAAGGCCGACCAGACTGTCGATCCTATCCAGAGGAACGCGCAAGAACTGCGTTGCTTCTTTCGCGGGAGCGGCCGTTTGATTTGATTTCTCGTTGCTCGAAGTGGAGGCTGCAGCGGCTGCCGCAACAGGTTGAGGCTCAGCTTCGGGGGCGGCTGTTTCTGTTTCTGCCTCGCCGGCAACGGCGGCCGCGAGTTGTTCGTCCGAAAGTTCCTCTTCTGATTCGAGGTCGCCCATGGCCCCAAGTCCCGCCAGTGCGGCGGCCAATTCTGCATCGAATTCTTCTTCGACTGCGGCGGATTCATTGGTTTGGGATTCCTCTGCGGTCTGATCGTCTGTCGATCCCGCTCCGGCGCCCACCATTTCGGCGTCGTACTGCTGGTAGAGATCCATCAAGATCTTTGCGGTTGCATCAATATCGACTTCCGTTGTCGTAAGATCTTGCAGCTGATCAGCGGTGGCCAAGAGAAGATGGATTTGTTCTTCGTTGGCGTGCTGATTGGTTTCGGCCAGGTGATCCAGCAAATCTTCCATGCGGTGGGAGATGCGAGTGACGGCTTCCATTCCAACGGCACCGGCGGCACCTTTGAGTGTGTGAGCCGCGCGACGGACGTCACCCAAAGCGGTGGTGTCTGTATTGTCAGCACGCATGCGATCCATTCCATCGTAGATCGTCAACATGTGTTCTTCGGCTTCCTCGCTAAAGATCTCAGCTAATTCTGGGGCCATGTTGCTGCCGGCCAGAAGTTGATTGGTAACTTCCTGAAGGTCAAGTTTGTTATCTGACATCAGTTTACTTCCTGTAAAAGATCGCTGGTTTGGTGGGAGAGAAGATCGCCCCAACGACGCCGACCGAGAAGGAATACAAATCCTCGATCGGCGCTGGTTCGGTAATCTTCGGCCAGCAGTTCATTGCGAAATGCCGACGAAGTTAATTGGTTCTGCTCTAAGCTTTAAGAAGCAGAATCAACTTTATCCGCTGAAGCTTTTTCGGTCGCACTTGTTGCGATCGCAGAAACTTCTTCGATTTCATTGAGGACACTTGCCTCTTCTTCATTGACGCCATCAGTTAGCTTGAACTGAGAAACAGATTCACGAAGTTGATTCGCCAGCGAGGACAGCTGTCCAACGGACTGGGTCGCGTTACGAGACTTATCCGCCGAAGCTTTCGTCGTTTCAGAGATCTTGGTCATCGTGGTCGCAATGTCGGTCGCCGCGTTGGCCTGTTCAAGGGCCGATGTCGACACACCCTTAATCAAGTCTTCCAGTTGGCGCGACACGTCATCAATCTCGGACAGCGTTTGACCCGCCTGAGACGCAAGTTGGGAACCCTCGACAACCTCACGCGTCGATTCTTCCATATCCGCGATCGCTTCTGACGTTTCGGTCTGAATCGCTTTAATCAGCGTCGAGATCTGCTTTGTCGCATCGGTGGATCGTTCCGCCAGACGCTCAACTTCTTCCGCAACCACCGCAAAACCCTGTCCCGCGTCACCGGCCATCGCCGCCTGAATCGACGCGTTCAACGCCAGAATCGAAGTACGGTCAGCAATATCCGAAATCAACTGCACGATCTCGCCAATTTCCTGGGATGATTCACCCAGACGCTTAATACGCTTGGACGTGGCCTGTACCTGTTCACGAATACGATCCATACCTTGAACCGTATCGGACACCGCCTGGAAACCACGGGAAGCAGTTTCACGAGCTTTCTGGGCCACTTTAGCCGAGTCTTCAGACTGATTCGCAACCGCCTGAATCTGCGTCGTAATATCAACAACCTTCTGGGAAGCGTTGGTGATCTGATCGGCTTGAGCATCCGATTCCTGTGACAGAGAGTTCGAAACGTTGGCAATAGAACCCGCAGAGGAGGTCACCTGATCCGTCGCGTTCTGTACACGAGAAACAATCGAACGCAACTGTTCGGTCATACTATTAACCGTACCCGCGATCGAACCGGTGATGTCTTCCTTCACCTCAGCGTTAATCGTCAAGTCACCCGCCGCGATGTTCTCCATCTCGCCGATGAGGCTTTCAATCGACTCTTGAATTTCTTGACGTTCATCGTTTGACTGAATCAGCGTCAGCGTGTTGTCACACATCGCGTTGAGCGCGATTGCAACATCCCCAAGTTCGTCGTTGGTAATCTTTTCAGCACGAGCATCAAAGATACCAATACCAATACTCGAAAGCATGTCGTTAATCGAGTCCGCTTGACTCGAAATACGTCTCGCAAACCAGTACGTTAAAAATGCACCAATGAGCGTTCCAAGCAAAACAACCACCGCTGATTGGCGAAGCATACCCGTCGCCGCAATAGGCGACCGAACCTCAGCAAGGTCCATCTCGGACATCAAAGCCCATTTGATGGGGTCTCTGCCGGCAGCGCCTTTGTACACCGTCACAGGCGTCCAAGAGCTAAGTACGGGGGCACCACGATAGTCGTCAATGATTTTTGTTCCTGAGTCGCCGTTGGTGAAGACGTCCAAAACGGGTTCAGTGGTCACGACCAATTCGGGGTTAATAATGGTCGTGTCCGAGGTGATATAGCCTGTCGAAATCAGACCGGCACCGTTGTTTTTATCGTCTTGGATAAATCGCGAATCGTTACGCATGAGATTATCTGGTCCAACCGCATAAGTTTCACCAGAAGTACCTAGACCCGCACGTTCATCGAGAATACCCGAGATTTTTCCAATAGGCATCTGGAAAATCGCGACGCCAATTTTCTTTTCACCATCAAAAATAGGTGACGAAATGAAGGAAGCAGGTGCTTCGTAAGACGGCGTGTAGGTTTCGTAGTCAACTAGGAACGTGTCGTCTTTGTTTTCAGCGGCGGCGGCCAAACGGAACGCTTCGCCGAAGTTCGTTTTCGCGTAAGGACCATCCCGCAATGAGGTCGTGAAGTCCATTTCTTTGTAAACAGAGTAAACGATGTCGCCAGAATCAAGATCGCACAAGAAAATATCGTAGTACTCAAACTTGCGGAGGTAACTACGAACAATCGGGTGAAATTTACTGTGCAGCGTGCTGTATTGAGTGCCATCAGGGGCTGCGTCCAAGTCTTCCTTCGACCCCAGTGGATTGGGGTTGTTGGAAATGTATTGGTACTGGAGGTAAATCGAATCAAGATCCAGCGGCTTCATCTGGGCTCGCAGGTCAGGCTTGTTGCCGGTGATCTTGGTGTATTCAGCACCAAATTGGTTGCTGTAGTAGCCCAGCAGCGACTGCTTCATTTCGTCAAGCTGACTCTCTTGGACGGAGGTTTCTTCTCGAACCGAAGCCAGCGCCGTCGGGAACTGCTTCATCGCATCGACAACCATCTGGTTTTCACTGAAGGTACCAATCTGATTATCGATCTGCTCAAAGTAACTTTCGATCTGATTCGCCTTAACGGTACGAATCGCAGTAAGCTGATCGAAAGCCTGGCTCATAATACCGCCCGATGCCGCGGTGTACATGGTGTAACCAAGGATCGCCATCGGCAACAGTGCCACCAGGGCGAGCATCAGCAGCAGTTTCCGGAGAATACTACTTGAGAAGTATTGTACCACTGCATTATCTTGCAGTGTATTTGAGAGTGACATTGAATTACCTCTGTGAAGTTTGTGATTTAGGGTTTCGTTTGGAGAAGTGACTTGCGTCAACGCTCGGTAAGTAGGATCGGTTCCACTTAGCGACTTTTGAGTTCAGGCGTCGCGCGGTTTGAACGGTCCGGAAATTTCGTTACTGTTTCGAGAAAGCTTGTAGCTCGCCGCACCCCAGTAACAAGTCGGGGTCGATCAAAACGGTGGTCGCCTGATCGGTAACCGCGATGCCATCGGAAAAATTGGCGACGCGATCAGATAAGCCGGAAAGAGGTCCTCGCTCACCGCTGAGGTGCCTAATTCCAAGTACGCGATCAACAACAACCGCCGTTGTGGCGGCGTGTCTTTTGCTGTTGACTACGATGATTTTTTCACCCATTGCCTGGCGATCGGTGGTTAGGTTCATCAGGTTACGGAAATCGGTAACCGATAAAATCTGCCCGCGCAGGTTGGTAACTCCACGCAGCCAATTGGGCGTGCGTGGAAGTGACGTGATATCACCGCAACGGTCGATTTCTAGAACGCCCGTCAACGGTAATCCGAATTGCTGATCGCCGATTTCAAATACGACGTGTCGCGGCCCAAGATCAATCGCCTCGCCGTCCTCATCGGTGGACTGGCCGTCTGTCTCGGAATCTGCCTGGGATAGCATTTCCGGCGTGACGCCGTCATCGATGGCCGAACTCACGCGTTTGAGCAATTCTTCCAGTGCTGAGTTTGCATTAGCAACCGCGTCGGAGTTGCCGGCGGTAATCGAGTTCTTGACCGCTTTTTCCTCGGGAACGCTCAGCAGCGCGTCGTCGCTCTGGGCGATGTCGTCCCAATCGACGGCTTCTGCGCCAAAGGCCGCAGCGAGCGCCTTTTGCAGGTCCTCGTTGGCAACGTTTTCAAGATTGTCGCTTTCATTATCAGCCATGATGTTCTCTTTTTACCCTTCCTGGATTCTGCGATTCAAATTGTCGCGTTGTAGTCGGTCTCAGTCGTTTAGTGAATCGCGGCGATCATCTCTTGGAGTGCGGACAGAAGTTCTGCTTTTTCGATGGGTTTTGAAAGGTATCCATCAGCACCTTGGCGGTGCCCCCAAATCCGGTCGCTCTCTTGATCTTTCGCGGTCACCATCAATACTTTTATCATCAACTCAGGATCTGCTTTGATCGCTCGGCAAACCTGATATCCGTTCTTCTTAGGTAAAACGATGTCCAAGATGACGACTTCGGGATGGTGTTGTTTGATCAACGCGATCGCCGTTTCGCCGTCTTCGGCCACCTGATAGGAATAGCCGGCGTCTTCAACAATTTTCATCATCTGATGACGGGCGGTGGGGCTATCTTCGACGATGAGGACTTGTAGTTCTCCACTCATAGATCACTAACTCTTTTACTGGGCGCGGACGGCAAACTACCAGGATTCTTTAAGTTCACGAACAAACACAACTGTGCTTTGGTCAATCTGTTTGCCCAAGGGCGAATCAAATCCAACCAACACAATCGCGTGGTAAAGCACGGTGGCACAGGCGCGAATCAACGCCAGTCCAAGCTGTTCGTAAGTGGCTTTGATCTCGTCGCTGTCTTCGGCACCAAGGAAGGCGCGTTTGATTGCCGAACCCCAGCTGCGTGAATTGAGTATCTCTTGATATGTCGCACTCTGGTGTAGGGCTTTGGAAATTTCGTCGCGCGTCTGAACGGCTTCATCACCACGAAAAAATCGGTCAGAAAATTCTAACAGGCGGGTCAGCATCTTCTTCGCCGTCGCGGCAGCGCTGTTCATGTGTTCTTCGCGGCCAGATTCCTTTGCGACCGAAACCAGAGATTCCAACTGGCAGATTAGATCTACGCAAGCGATTTCGAGCTCGCCCTGATCGATCGTGCGAGGCGGCGTTGCCGCCGTGGCGGCAACGGTTTGAGGGTCGCCGGGCAGTGGTGGATTTGCTTGAGACATAGTCATTTAGGGGGGCAAACTTGGAATTAAAGTGGAGAAGTGAAGTCCGACTTCACTTCTCAGTCACGGTGAAGAATCAAAGTTGAAAATTGAATGGCTCTGTTGTGTTGTTAAACCGATACCTGTGCGTGCTCTTTTACCTTGGCGATCAACTCGCTGGATTCAAACGGTTTTACGATGTAGTCATTGCAGCCGGCCATCTTGCCACGCATTTTGTCAAACACGCCGTCTTTTCCAGAAAGCATGATGACGGGAATGTGTTTCGTGCGATCGTATTTTTTGACGAACTTGCACAACTGGTAGCCGCCCAGACGAGGCATGTTGATGTCCGAAAGAATGACGTCCGGTAGTTGCTCCGACAGAAGCGTTAATGCTTCGACACCGTCAGCCGCAGTGATGATGCGGAAACCTTGTCGCTCAAGCGTCATCGTCAATAGCTTGCGAATCGTAGGGCTATCGTCGACGGCCAAAACCAATGGCATCTCTTCGTCAGACGGTGCGGTTGCTTCGACCGTTGGAGCGACCGGAGCCGGTGCCGCGGTTGCTGCAGGCTGGAGCGTTTCCTGAACCTCCGCCGTCAGATCGGTCAGGTCTTCTTGAATGGTTTGTTCAACGTTGTCCGATGAAGCAACGGCCACAGCGGCAGTTGCGGCAGCAGCGGCGGCGGTCGCAGCAGCAGCGGCTTCAGTAAGACGCGACTGCTCTGCTTCGGCTTCAGCAGCAGCCTTTGCCTCGGCAGCAGCTTCTGCTTTAGCAGCCTCGGCTTCAGCGGCCTCTGCTTCAGCTGCGGCTTTCGCTTCCTCTTCGGCAAGCCGTTGGGCTTCGGCTTTATCGGCGAGTCGCTTGAGTTCGGCTTCTTGTTCAGCTTGACGGGCGGCTTCGGCTTCTTCTTGGGCACGGGCGGCGGCTTCAGCTTCAGCTTCGTCGGCCAAACGAGCGGCTTCGGCGGCCTCTTCCTCTTCCTGCTTGCGGAGGGCCTCTGCTTTTTCCTCAGCTTCGGCTTCGGCAGCAAGGCGAGCGGCTTCCTCGGCCTCGGCTTGAGCGGCGGCTACTTTTTCGGCTTCTTCTTTTTCGTGATCGGATTCAACGTCGGATTCAGCGACCACTTCATCCGCTTCACTCTCCTCTGTTTCCTCTGCTTCAGCGACGACGTCCTCTTGCTCAGCTTCCCCAGACGCAGGACCGTCTTCCTCAATTTCGATTTCGTCTTGACTTAGAGCCAGGACATCCTCTTGTTCTGCATCGTCTTCATCTTCGCCTTCAGATTCAGCGACAACTTCTTCAGATGCCTCTTCTTCTTCAGAATCAGATCCTTCAGCGACAACCTCTTCGGCTACGGCTTCCTCTTCAGTATCACAATCTTCAGCGACAACCTCTTCTGCTTCTTCTTCGGTCGTGTCTTGGTCAGCGGATTCCGCTACGACTTCGTCAGAATCTACGTCTTGTTCTTCCTCGGATGCTTCATCTTCCTCCGATGCCACTGCGACACCGGCAACCGCAACACCTGCCACCGCGGCGGCAGCTGAATCTACGATAGACGAATCATCGGAGCTTTCCTCTGAGTCGTCCTGCTGTTGGTCCAGTTGGGCCGTAATCTCTTGAACTCCCGACATCCACTCGAGTCCGGCCAACGCGACAGCGTTTTCTGAATCAAGTTCCAACACTCGGTAGAGAGCTTCTTCGGTGTCTGAGAATGATTCGCAAGACCAAGCCTGCATCAACCAAGCGTCCGATGAATCGGAACCCTGGTCAATGTCGGATTGCAGGAACTCGCGACTTTTCTCGCGGCTTCCGTCTAAAATGGCCTTGGCTGCTTTACTCAGATTCTTGGATGGTTGGGCGTTCATAAATTCAGCTTTAGTTAGTGGGAGACTTTTCGGAGCCGAAGCGCCGATTGCAAAGTGCTAACGGGGATGAGGGGGATTGGAAATTGCCTTCCAACAGCAATTACGTATGGGCGAACGTGTCGAACGTTTACTTTTTCTGGTAAGCGTCGATGCCTTCTTCTTTCCATACGTTCAACGTTTTGCTGTCGCTTGGATTGATTTTTACGCCAATTGCGTTTACCGGGTGGTCGAACTTCTTCTGGATTTCGATCCAGTTGTTCTTTACGTTTTCTGGTACTGCCATTGTTTGTGTTCCTTAAATTCTTAGACAAGATCTGCTTGGTCTTACGACCTATTGGACTATAGGTTTTCTTTTGTCATGCTGCCCGATAAAATCGGCCAATCTTTGCTACGCAGATCTGCTGATTGAGCTGTAGCACTCCCGCAATTCGTTTAAATCCTCATAAACCGATCCCGCGCCATCAATGGGTCCGGCAACCGCGATCGCTAGTTTTGATAATCCCTCCAGAAGCACCGATAACGCTACCTCGTTGAGCCTTTGGATTTTCAAATTGTCAATTTCGCTCATCATGGTGTCGTCACTAATACGACGCCCAAAATAGAAGCACTGGGTTGCAAGGCGAGCAACTCGGTTTGGGATCACGTCGACCGCCAATTGACTTTGCCCCTTCATCTGCATCCTCGATTTCCAGAGCTCTTCTTCATTGATCGGTTGCTGCCAGATGGCAAGTGAGGTAAGTTCGAAGAGAATCAATTGGACGCTTTCGGCCAGTTTTTCCGGCGATGTGACGGCCTCGATAACCAATGCCCCGCCTCTTCGGTACGAAAGGATGTTAGATTGGATTGAGTACACCAATCCATTCTCTTCACGCAGGTTCCGGTACAATCTCGAGCTCATGCCGCCGCCAAGAAGACTGGAGATAAGATGTATCGCATACCGTCGATCGTCCGTAATTCCAGGCACAGGTATTGCAATCGAAACCGTACACTGATTCGTTTCCATCCGTGTAATCGAAACCCCGCCTTTGGGCGCGGGCGGGGCCTGAACAATCTCCGGGGATGACCCTCGCAGCGTCCAGAACGCGTCTTCGGCCTGTTCGACGATCGAATCGTGTTCGACAGCGCCCGCAGCAGCGACGATGATGCCGTCTGGCGTGTAGTTTTTTGAGATGAAGTCGATAACGTTAGCGCGAGTCAATTTTTCGACGGCGTCGGTGCAACCGGTCACTGAACGAGAAAGCGTATCGTTGGGCCAGAGCAATTTTTTTGTCGCTTGCAGGGCGACGTCACTGGGAAAGTCAGCGTACTGCCTTATTTCTTGGCAGATGACATCTTTTTCGCGCGTCAATAGTTTCTCAGGGTAGCCACTGCCGATGATGATGTCCCCCAGAAGGTCAACGGCGTAGCTGGTGTGGTCTTGCATCACATGTCCATAAAAACATGTGTAATCTGGCGCGGTGAACCCACCCATGTTGCCGCCGGAGGTGTCGATGAAAGAGGAAAGCTGATCCCGATCTCGTAGGTTTGTTCCCAAAAACATTGCGTGTTCACACAGATGAGCCAGCCCGGATTGGTCCGCGGCTTCGTTCTGCGGCCCCGCGTCTATCAGGATAGAAATTCCAACGCTATTGGTGTGGGGGACCGATTCGGTGACCACCTGGATGCCATTGTCCAATCTCGTGATCTGTGTTTCGATATTGTCCGTGATCATTTCTGGCAATTCACTGAGGTGCGTTGGAGAGACCTATTTTTGGCTTACCTGCGTGGTCCCATGATTTGTCTGGTCTGCGCGGCATCCAAACAGAATTCTTCTCTCCGATTGCCGAAGTGTAGCCCACCGTTAAGGTTACAACGTCTCGCGAAAATGATTCAGTTTTGAAATCTGTCTTTGTTGGCCAAAGAGTGTGGGTGCTGAGGGTTGTCGTCAATGTGCAGCGCGGACCCGTCGGGATCCGGTGAGAAGATCTGTCGGTGAGGACGTATCTAAAAATAGAAGCGGTTAGGTGGATCGGCTGTCTCTGATTTGAAATTTCTGACAGCTTTTTATTGGTGTTCTTCAAACAGTGACCTAAATTTCATATACGTAATGCGGTTGGAATCGCTCCAGTCGCAATGTCTCCTTGAGGTTTAGAAGCGAGAGTAACACTGTGAATTCTTCATTACTTGTGCCCGGATTGATTGTCGTTGCCGTTACGGCAGGAGTCTTTGTCTTCGGCGATAGTCTTTTCTCAGGAGGATCATCGGACGAGGTAAGCACCTATTCAGTTACCCAACCCAACACAACTGATGCAGCCGATGCTTCGGCGGTCTCAGGCGTTGCTGTTGACGTTGCCGATGCCACCGTTTCGACAGGGGGTGGTTTGGGGAGTGATTTTTCGTGGGACGAAGAACCAACAGAATCGCCTCGTAGCCCCTTGGCAAAACCGAGCGAATCTTTCGTCAGTTCGAAGCAAACTGAAGAAGCCCCCGGCGCACTTTACGGATCAGAAAACGGTCAACAAGCAAGTGGCAGTAGCCCATCCGCTGGCCAAGTGACCCCAGCGGATGATTTCTCTGATGAATTTGCTGCGTCCGATTTAGGCGTGAGAAATGATGCGTCCGCCGTCGAAGACCTTGTAACTTCATTGGAAAGTCAAACACAGCCAGCCCAAACACAGCCTGCCCCCGGGCAGGTTGAGGATGACCTTAGCAGTTTTTTTAATCTACCACCGAAGACCAAGGCAACAGACGCCCAACCTGCGCTCGCTCGTTCTTCGGCCAGCACGGCTCCACCGTCAGCGACAAAGCTAAACGTCGATACGGTTGACCCGTTAGACACGGCCGTCGCTGTAGCCTCCCCCAAAGCGGACGCGCCCAGCTTGGACGCTTTCGGCGAAGCGTATGCCAGTGCAACTGATTTTGCTCCTGCCCAACGCACAAAGGTGGACGATGAAATGAAGTCGGTTGTCTCGACCAAGCCTCGTAAAAGTGCGGAGACTAAATACGAAGCCGTTCCAGATTCTTCCGACGCGGGTGGAGTTATCTCGGGGGCACTTGAGCCTGTGAAGGACAAGAAAAAAGCGCAGAGCATCGTTCGCAAGTTTAAAATTACCAACCCCAAAGAAACGACGCTGCCGGTCACCTTGAGCGTCGATGGGAAGCAGCTGACTTTGAAGCCTGACCAGTCCTACGTTATCCAAGAGTCCGACGGCGATGTCGAAGTAACCTTCAGCCGCGGTGGATCGTTTGGTTTTCAAACGAAATCGATCAAAGAAGGGCACTATCGTTTCACCGTCAGCCGTGAAGCGGGATGGAAACTGATCAACTAGTTTTCTGGGGCAGCCCAGAACCCGTTTCACGCCAGCCCCCAAAATTAGCCGGTAGTCATTCAGAAATTGCAAAAAGCCCCTGATCTCTCAGGGGCTTTTCGTATTACTGATTCAATTTTCAGCTTCTCCAAAACGGTGAAGTGTCAAATCGACGTGTTCGGCCGTTCACGTGGCAATTTAAATAGTAGGTTGGGGAGCCTTAGCACCCACCAAGTCTGACCTAAAGATCGAGTTGGAACGGATGCGTTAGTTGGCTGGAAGAAGATTGCCAGGAAGCTCGTTTGCTTTGCTGGCCGAACCTGCGGTAAATCCCGAAACTCCGTTGAACGAAGGAAGCTCGACAACGGGCGCTGTCGGCATAATAGATAAAGGAGTAGATTCGACGGATTCTCCGACGACAGAATGGCTGTTGTTGAGAATGGACGGGCTGTAGCCATCGCCCATCATCGAATCTGATGACACGTAAGACATCGCCGAATCAGAGGCCGCCGAACATCCGCAAGACGAAACTGGAGCGGCCGTAGGGGCTGGGTAGATTTGTTCAGAAGAAGTTGTGCAAGAACCTGACCCGCAAGCGCCACTGGTGCAACATCCGCCCAGCGATGCAATGATGGTTAGTCCCAAAACGACGATGGGTAGTTTATGAAGTGCCATACAAACCTCCTCCTTGAGGTTGAGTCTCTCTAAAGCTTGAAGCATCCCTCATCCATGAGGAACCGCAGAAAAGTATCTGTTTGATCTGATATTCGGGATTTGCTCCATCGCTCAGCTAAGAATTCCAGACAGGGTGGGTT
>CAYOZV010000014.1:11957-23062 GCA_964408465.1 uncultured Pirellulaceae bacterium | reverse complement strand
ACGCTGTTTCTGCTACCAGCGATTTGACTCGTATAGGCGGGGCAAGCGTTACAGCTTTCGATTTGGAATCGTCAGGGCCACTTTGGGCCCATTCACGGCCGAGGATACCGCGATTAGCCAATTCAATGATCAGCCAATTAGATGATCAGCCAAACGACCGGTGTATAAGCTCAACGACGCCACCACTACCGTTGACACTCGCACGACCTTAGGCGTTAGCCCTGGTTTGTGAGACGCCGAGTCGCGTTGTAACGGGGAGGTAACCCCTGCGGCGAATAAAATCAAAGCCTTAAGGCGCTAAACGCTAGACGGAGACAATGCTCCGCTCATTCACTCTGTCGCCATGGTCGCTGTGTCCGAGGAACGTACTTTTATGGGAGCACCGGTGGACACGATCTTCATCGCGCCGGCGAGCAAGACGATGGTGAGCATCAAAACGCAGAGGATGTTGGTCCAGTGAATCTCGCGTTGCCGCATTTGCACCGCTTTGGCGCTTCGTCCAGAAAGTCTTGCCGCCAGATAAAAGACGGCAAACGCCAGCAGAATCTTCACCAACAACAAACCGTTGTACAACGGAGACAGTTCGTACGTGATGGCTTTGAAGTAGGCGTTGTACAATCCGGTAACCAGCAGCAACAAAGTGCTGATGCCGATCCATTTGGCCCATTTCTTTCGAACCGACTCACGCAAGGTGTCCCGCAATTCCTCGTTTTCACTCGCTGCCAGCGCCGGCAGCAGCGCCAGCCTTAGGAACAAAGTTCCGCCCACCATGACGATCACGGGGATCACGTGCAGCCAGCGGCTGATTAAGTTAAGAAGCGTCGTGCCGTCCATCGTCTGTTCCTAAAAAAAATCACTTATGTTGTGGTGAGGGCGTAGTGGGAGATTTCTGGAGATCGAGATTTTCCGGCAATATAATTGATTTCCAATTTCCAATTTCCAATTTCAAAATTTCGTTCCACGTTTCCCCCTGCCCCCACCGAAACGCCCGCTAATAAATTAAAGCTCGCCAGTCATCTCCAACCACTGATCTTCCAATCCAGTTACCTCGGTCGCAATGGCTTGAATCTTCTCATGCAGTTCCATCGCCAGCGCGGGATCGCTGCACTGCATGATCTCGTCCTTGAGCGCTTTTTTATCAGTTTCCAGCTTCTTGATTTTCCGTTCGACCGCTTGGATTTGCTTTTGTCGTTTGCGATCGGGACGCTGGTTGCGGTCAACGGCGGCCTTCTTTTGATCCCCCTTGGAATCATCGAACCGAGATTTTCCAACGCTCTTCACGTTGGTGTCGCGGAAGCCCTCGGAGATTTCTTGGTTTACCGAATAAAGATAGGCATCATAGTCGCCAATATAATTTTTCGCCGTGCCGTCGCGGACTTCAATGATCGACGTCGCAATTCGTTTCATAAAATGCCGGTCGTGGCTGGTGAAGATAACCGTGCCCTGAAATTTTAGCAACGCGTTAGCCAGTGACTCTACCGTTTCAACGTCCAAGTGGTTGCCCGGTTCGTCCAAAACCAAAATGTTGTAGTCGCCCAGCATCAGCCCTGCCATACACAGCCGCGCCCGTTCGCCACCCGAGAGAACTTTGATCTTCTTTTTAGTATGTTCGTTTCGAAACAGTAACGAACCGGCTACGGCTAAGATCTGCTGGTTGGTCGTCCCTGTCAGCGCCATGTACTCCAAGTACTCCAGCACCGTATCGTTCTCATCCAGTGTCGTGTAAACGTGCTGGGCATACACGCCGATTTTGCAATTGTGTCCCCATTTTACATGCCCGTTTTTTGGATTCAGCGAATCGACCAGCGTCCGCAGTAACGTCGTTTTACCCTGTCCGTTGTCGCCAACGATCGCGGCACGTTCGCCATGTTCGATTTCGACCTGAATATCCGACGCCACGGTCAGATCGGGATAGCCGATCGCCAGATCGACGCAACGCGCGGCAGTGCCTTGCCGCGGTTGAATCTGCGGCGCGACGATGACGGCGCGCGGCGCTTCGGTGGCGATTTCGGCGACTTGAAGACGTTCCAATTGCTTCTTTTTGTTTTTCGCTTGCGATGCCGTGTTGGCGTTAGCGCGGTTTTTATTAATGAATCGTTCCAGCTGCTTTTGTTTTGCAACCACCGTCGCGTTGACCCTCAAGTCGTGTTCGCGTCGATCTTCTTGGAATTGCAAAAACGAATCGATACGGCCGGGATGCATCGTCAGCTTCCCTTGGGACAAATCCAGCGTCTCGCTGCAGGTCGCGGTCAGGAAGGCACGGTCGTGCGAAACGATCAAACACGCTTGACGGAACGATTTGAGGAACTCCTCCAACAACAATTGCGTGCGCAGATCCAAAAAGTTTGTCGGTTCGTCCAACAGTAACAGATTGGGTTCGTGCAGCAGCAACGCCGAAAGCTTCACGCGCGTCTGCCATCCGCCGGAGAGCGCACTGACGGGACCGTTGAGGAAATCGCCCTTGATCTCAAATTGACCGGCAACCTCGCCGCATTTCCAATCCGGTTGCCCGCTGTCACGCATCAAAAAATCAAGCGCCGATTCACCGGGGGCGAAAGGATCGTGCTGACGAAGGTAACCGACCTTTAAGTTGGGATGGCGAACGATTTCGCCGGCGTCAAGCTCTTCCTCGCCCAACAAAACCTTCAGCAGCGTCGATTTTCCGGCGCCGTTGCGTCCGATGAAGCCAACCTTCTTGTCGTCGGTGATCGTTGCTTCGGCGCCGTCGAGAATGTGTTGGTCGCCGTAGCTTTTGTGTGCGTCTCGAATTTGTAAAAGTACCGCCATCGCTGCTATTTGTTTCTTTTTCGGTTTGGAATGGATGGAATGCGTTGAAGTTACTTCGGTGGCTGGAAAACCACGGGGAAAGGCCCGTGTTGGTCCGCTTTGAAAACGGTCAGGTAGTAAAGTCTGGCCGCCGCTTGGATCTTTTTGAAATTCAAACGGTCAACGCGATCGGTCTGCTGATGATAGTCGGGATGAAAGCCGCCGAATAGGAACGCCGTGCCAACGCCTTTTCTGTAGAAATTGTACTGGTCGCTGCGATCAAAGATCGACTCCTCGTCTAACTCGAAACGAAAACCGACGTGTCGGTTGGCAGCGGAGATAACGTCGTGAAGTGTGTTGCCGCCCTGGCGGGCACCGATCAGATGGATGCTGCCCTCGTTTTGGTCTGCGGTTTCCTTGGCGGATGATTCATTGCGGCCAACCATGTCAACGTTCAACATGCACGTCACGTCGCGCAGAGGTAACACCGGCCGCTGACAGTAGTAGTTGGACCCCACCAAACCGATCTCTTCGGCGGCAAAGAACATGAATACGACGCTGCGTTTGGGGCGCGTCTTATTGGTGGTCAATGCCTCAGCGATACTCAGCACCGCCGAACAACCCGACCCGTTGTCGTCGGCGCCTCGGAAAATGCCGCCGCTGGTGATGCCAATGTGGTCCAAATGCGCGCCAATAATGATGTGTTCGTGACGAAGATCTGGATCCGAACCGGGGATCACGCCGATCACGTTGGGGACTTCGATTTTCGTAACACGCACGGGGTTGGCCAGCGCGACGCTGCGGTGGGTCGTCATGATGGAAACTTCTTGGGGAGCATCGGTGTGGTCACCGATCCGTTCCAAACCAGCCCCCACTAACAAACGATCGACGGCGGTTGCGGAGATGTTTCCTTTAATCGCCATCAATGGTTGGGAGGGAAACGTTGGTTGGTTGATGGACTGCGGCGAATCAATGACCACGCGAAGCATCGCAGCGGGTTGGTGGCTTTGGATCTTCTGCGAGGCATACTTCAACATCGAATCTTCCACCCAGTAGATGACAATCGCATCACGCAAAATTGCCGATGGAGGGATCTTGAATCGCCCGGTTGGGCAGCGCACGAAAATCAGATTACCCAGAACAGAAGGTTGGGAGGAATAGGTGTCAAATCCGATATTGCCTTGCGCTGGGATCGTCACGTCTCCGGCGCGCAGGTAGCACTCTTGGAGGATGGGAACTTTTTGTTGCAGCGGTACCGGTTGAAAATAGCCACCATCGGCGTAAATCGGTTCAACGCCAAATTCGGCCAGTTTCCCCGCGACCCAATGGGCGGCTTTTTTATACCCCTTTTGCCCAGTGCCGCGTCCTTGGAAATGGGGCCCGGCCAGCACCGAAACTAGGGATTGGATCTTTTCGGTTGTGATCGATTCAAAACCAACCTGCAGATCCACCGGGCAAGGCGCAACGTCGGCAAACTGAGCGATCGACGGCGATACCAATATCGACAGTATCGCTATCGTGAACAGCGGTATCAAATTGCGTCGGCGATAGACCACAGGCGATAGAAAAGGGGGCCAAATGAAAAGTGCGTATTGTAAGTAGAATTGTAAACAGAATTGCCTAAAAGTGGAATCGCAAGGCGCGGCACTAACGGGGCCGCAGTGGCCTCGCCCCCTCGGTTGGTATCCCCTCAGTTGGCGTCCCCTCTGTGATCGTTCACTGCGTCTTGTTGATGACGGGTTGTTCTACTGAAACGGGCTCGGGAGTTTTCTTTGCCGGCTGGTGCCGATGTCCCGGCAGCATTTCGATGCCCATGGCGATGACCACGCCCAGCAACAGCATCATCGAAAGTTGCATGCGGTCGTGCGAGTGAAAGTGCACCTCGGGCAATAAGTCACCCAGTGATATGCACAAAAACACACCGGCCGAAAATGCTAACGCGATGCCCAGCACCGTTTCGCGCGATTCAATGAAGGAATCAACACTGAACGCGAAGATCAACGCGCCCAAAGGACACATCAGTGCGAAGACGAGGTTCACCACCAACTGCTTCTGCCAGTCCCAGCCTCGAGCGGCCATCAACGAAGTGATCGACAACGCATCGAGCGGCTTATGCAAAAGAATTGCCAAGAAAACACTCAGCCCCGCCGTGCTGATCGCGGTCGATCCTGATTGCACTGCCGCCGCCAACGCAATGCCGTCGATCAGCGTGTGGATGGCCAGACCAAAGCATAGTCCCACCCAGGTCAAATCGACGTTGCCGCTGTGGCTGTCGCAGTGAACGTGATGATGATCGTGTTCGGTATCGCAGAGCTCTTTGGGTTTGTGTTGGTGCTGGTCATCGACCGCCAGATCGTGCTGGTGGAAATGAAACATCCGCACCATGAAGAACATGAATAACAGTCCGATCAAACACGCGACCAAGGCGGCATCGGCGCTGCCAAGGATCATGATCGAGTGCGGCAACAGATGCAGCAGCGCCACCCCCAGCATCACGCCCGAAACCAAACTGAGCGTCAGTTGGATGCGTCGATGGGTTAGCCTCACCAACGACGGGATCGAACCGCCCAGCGTCGATGCGATCGTAATGAGGGCGCAGTAGATTGGCAGCGTATAGAGCATTGGCCCGGAAATCGCGAACGCGTAATGGTGGAACGCGGTATCCTAAGCGACTGAGCCTACATTTCAAGACAATCAATGTAGATTTTTCTAGCTACATCGAGCACTTTTAATGGTATTTGCGTGTCTCTCAATTGGACTTACTCAATTGACCAATTCATAACAGCGTAGCGGTCAATGTGTTGTTTCGGGGCAAAGTGAGAACTTGAATCCGGAGTATCTTCCATCAGGTATCTGATGGCGTAGTGGATCTTGTTAAAGATCCCGCAGCTGGTAATCCCGCTGCCTCAACAACAAACCGCGACCCAGCGCAAAGGATTTTTAACAAAATCCACTACCGTTTCTTCTGACACCGCCGACAGAAAAACGTCGACCGTTGGCACTGCACGATGCGAATGATCTCCGACAGATCGCACGTGGGGCATATTTGCCCGGCCCGATCGTAAACCCGGTGTTCGTTTTGATACCCACCGGATTTATTCAGCGCGTTGCGATACGTCCCATCAGACAACGTCGACCCCTCGTACTCGATCGCCAGCTCCAACACCTCGACCATGCGGCCGTGAATTCTTTCCCACTGCCGCCCACTGAGACGATTACACCTCGCCTGCGGATGAACGCCGGCCAAGTGCAAAATTTCGCTGGCGTAGAGATTACCGATGCCCGCCACCGCCGATTGATCCAGCAGCGCCACTTTGACTTCTCTGCCGGATTTCTTAAACCGATCACGAAACTGAGCGGATGAGACAACCAGCGCGTCGGGGCCCAGTTTCCCGCTGAGCAATTTTTGCTCGTATTGAGACTCGGTCAAGCAACAGACGTTACCCAGCCCTCGCCGGTCCCAAAACAGGAGCTCTTTTACCGGACAACTTTTTAATTCCATGCGAAATCGCAAATGTTCCATCGTCGGCGGATCAGAAATTAGCACCAATCCGGTCATCCGAGGTTCAAAGATCACTCGATCTGCGTTCTCGGTCACGACCACCACCCGTTTACCCAACCGATCCACCCGCTGGATCTTCTGCCCAGCGATGCGTTTGCTTAATCGGTCGATGCGCGGCGTGATAACGATGGGGCGTTTGCTGCAAGGGGGCCGCTGGGCTGTGACAATGGTGGCACCTACGATCGGCAAAATTCCGCGTCGCATCGTTTCCACTTCGGGCAATTCAGGCATCAAGTTCTCGGGGCAGTTCCGGTTTTGCGTATCAGTAAATTGGGTGGGCCGAATTAAAATACCGTGCGTTACTTAAAAACGCCACAATACGGTTCAAAGCGTACCAATCACGATGATTCACGGTTGACGTTTGAGCAACTGGATTCGAAAATTGTGACATACAAATCTACTGAATAATGCGAACACTATGGCCTCAACATTTCTCGACCAACCCAGCCCTGACGCCGGGCTTCCTGACGATCAAGGTCGTTATGGAGACTTTGGCGGACGTTACGTGCCCGAAACCCTGATCGCGGCCTTGGATCAGCTCGAAACCGAATACTTGGCCGCTCGTAAAGATCCCGAATTTCAACAGCAATTGGATGGGCTGTTGCGTGATTTCGTGGGCCGTCCTTCGCCGATGTATTTTGCGAAACGACTGACCCAGCGGTGCGGCGGAGCCCAAATTTGGTTCAAACGCGAAGATCTCAATCACACCGGTGCCCACAAGATCAACAGCACCATCGGCCAAGCCCTCTTAACGTTGCGGATGGGGAAAAAACGAGTCATCGCCGAAACGGGCGCCGGTCAGCACGGCGTTGCCACGGCAACCGCGTGTGCTCATTTTGGTCTGCCCTGCATCGTCTACATGGGCGAAGAAGACATCCGCCGTCAGTCGCCAAACGTACAATCCATGCGTACGATGGGTGCTGAAATCCGCCCGGTGACCACGGGTTCGCGCACCCTACGCGATGCGGTCAACGAGGCAATGCGCGATTGGATGGGCAGCGTAGCAGACACGCACTATATTCTTGGATCGGTTGTGGGCCCCCACCCCTTTCCGATGATCGTTCGCGATTTCCAAGCCATCATCGGACGCGAAACGATCGAACAATCAAAGACCCGATTTGGCCGATTGCCCGACGCTGTGGTGGCCTGTGTCGGCGGCGGCAGTAACGCGGCTGGAATGTTTTACCCGTTTGTGGCAAACACCGATGTCCCGCTGATCGGCGTCGAAGCCGGCGGACACAATGACAAACGAGGCCAACATGCGTCCAGTTTGACATACGGCAAACCGGGCGTACTCCACGGCAGCTTCAGCTACGTGCTGCAAGACGAAGACGGCCAAACAGACAATGTTCACTCGGCGTCCGCTGGTTTGGATTATCCCGGTGTCGGCCCTGAACACAGCCACTGGAAGAAAACGGGACGGGTCCAGTACCGCAGTTGTCGCGATGATGACGCGCTGGCAACGTTTGATTTGATCGCCAAAACCGAAGGGATTCTGCCGGCACTGGAATCTTCGCACGCAATCGCAACCGGCATGGAAGTCGCCAAGGAACGCGGCAAGGACGAAATCGTTGTGATTTGCCTTTCAGGGCGCGGCGACAAAGACGCCGCCGAAATCCAACGGCTGCGTGGCGAAATGAACGCTTGATATCACATTGAATCTCCAATTTTGAATCTCCAATTTGAAAATCTCGAAATTCAAAATCCGATCTCTGAAATTCCAAATTTTTGAAACTCTGAAACTCTAAATGTCATCCATCGACGATCTGTTCGCACGCTTGAAATCAGAAGGCAAGAAAGCCTTCATGCCGTTTGTCACCGCCGGCGACCCTGATTTAGAATTCACCCAACAGATGCTTAAATCTTTGGACGCATCAGGTTGCCATTTGGCAGAACTGGGCATTCCGTACAGCGATCCGATCGCCGATGGACCTGTGATTCAAGCCTCGTACACACGGGCTCTCAACAGCGGTGTGAAACTGGAGGCGATTTTTGAGATGGTCGGCAAGACCACCCCAGAGATCACGATGCCGATCGTGACCATGGTCAGCTATGCCATTATCTACCGGCAAGGTCTGGACGAATATATTGCCCAAGCCCAAGCGGCAGGTGTTGCCGGAGCGATCGTGCCCGACATGCCGGTCGATGAATCAGCGGAATTGGCTCAAAAGTGCCGCGACGCCGATTTCAGCTTGATCCAGCTGATCACGCCCACCACCAGCAAAGAACGCGCCGTCGAAATTGCCAAGCAAACCACGGGTTTCATTTACTACGTTTCGATCGCGGGTATCACCGGCGAAAGAACCGAACTGCCGGCCGATCTGCTGGACAACCTGAAATGGCTGAAGCAGCAGACCGATTTGCCGATCTGTGTTGGGTTTGGCATCAGCAAACCTGAACACGTGCAACGGCTGAAGCCTGTGGCTGACGGCATGATCGTCGGATCGGCGATCATCAGGCAAATCGCGGAGGCCCATCCTGCAGAAGGTTCCAAATCAAAAGACGAAGTCATCGCCGACGTTAATCGTTTCGCCGAGCAAATGCTGGCGGCAACGTAGCACGGTTTTTTAAACCATTTTCTACCGGTAAAATACGGGCATGCCTGACCAACCGGAAAAAACGCCCGCCGAACTGCTGACCCAACCGGTCCAGTTCCTCAAAGGCGTCGGTCCCGCGCGAGCCGAATTGTTAGAGAAACTAAATCTCCGCAACGCCGCCGATGTGCTGTTCTTTTTTCCACGTTCTTATCAGGACTTCACGTCGCTGCACAACATCAACGAACTGGCCAACGAACAATTGGCCAACGTCGTCGGGACCGTCGTCGACGTTGACCAGCACACGGCGCAGTCGGGTGCCCACATTTGCTACGTCTTGATCCAGCAGGGCAAACACTATTTGCGTGGCGTGTGGTTCAATCAGTCGTTTCTGCTGAAGAAATTCTGGCCCGGCCAACAGGTAATGCTCCAGGGCAAAGCCAAATTCCAAGGCGGCCGCTTCCAAATGAGCCACCCCAAAACGACTTGGATTGATTCCGACCAATCGCTGGAACAACATCAGCAACTGTTGCCCGTTTATAAACTGACCGACGGGATTGGGCAGAAACAAATTCGCAACATCGTTGCGGGCGTCGTCGATCAGTGCGCCGACATCGTCACCGAAGCCTTTCCAGATCAACTGCGGCAGCGATTAGACGTCTGCGGCATCTCCGCAGCCATCCGCCAAATCCACGCGCCCCAAAGCCACCAAGAGATGGAAGCGGCGCGGGGTCGGTTGGTGTATCAAGAGCTGTTCATCCTGCAATTGGCGTTGGCCTTTCGGCGGCATCGTATCCGCACCGAAAACCAATCGCCGGCGCTTGAAATGACGCCCAAAATCCGCGCACGGATGCTGGGCCGGCTGCCGTTTGAGCTGACCGAATCGCAAACGACGGCCCTCCAGGAAATCGCCACCGACATGGGTCAGCCCCACCCGATGAATCGACTGCTGCACGGAGAAGTCGGCAGTGGAAAAACGGTCGTAGCCGTTTGCGCGATGCTGCTGGCGGTCGCACATGGTCATCAGGCCACCATCATGGCTCCGACGGCGATTCTGGCGAATCAGCATTTCACCACGCTGAAAAAATTGCTGGCCAACACGCGTGTGCGGATGGCGTTGTGGACCGGCGGCGTCAAAGGCAAGGCCCGCGCCGAAACGGCTGAGAAAATCGCCAGTGGCGAAGTCGACATCGTCGTCGGCACACAGGCGGTGGTGGCGTCCAAGGTGCCGTTTAAGAATCTGGGGCTGGTCGTGATCGACGAACAACACAAATTTGGCGTCCGGCAACGGGCGATGCTCAGGCAGTCCGGCCACGACCCGCATTATCTTGTAATGACCGCCACCCCGATCCCGCGCACGATTTCAATGACGTTGTTTGGGGATCTGGACGTTTCAACATTGCAACGAACCAGCGGCATCGGCCAGAAGGTAAACACTTATTTGGGAAAAGAAGAAAGCCGCCAGCAGTGGTGGGAGTTCGTGCGAAAAAAATTAAGGCAAGGCCGACAGGCTTTCGTGATTTCGCCGCTGGTCGAAGGCGACGACGATTCGCAACTGAGCAGCGCCGAACGGATGTTCGAAATGCTGTCCAACGGACCATTCAGTGATTTTCGAGTCGACCTCTTACACGGTCGACAAACTCCCGAAGAAAAAGACGCCGCGATGGCTGATTTCGCCAGCGGCAAAACCCAAGTGATTGTCTCCACCACCGTCGTCGAGGTCGGCATCGACGTGGGTAACGCGACGGTGATGACGATCGAGTCGGCCGAACGGTTTGGCCTGTCACAGTTGCACCAGCTGCGTGGACGTGTTTGCCGAGGCCAGCACCCAGGGTTTGTTTGCGTGTTCGCATCGTCGGACGATCCGGAATCCAACGCGCGGCTGAAGGCGTTTTCGGAGAACGACAGCGGTTTTGAATTGGCGGAAATTGATCTGCAAATTCGCGGGCCCGGCAATCTATTCAGCACCCAGCAAAGCGGTTTCCCACCGTTGATGATTGCCGATTTGGTGCGCGACGCGGAGGTGTTGGCCAGAGCTCAAGAAGACGCGCGGACGCTGATCGTCGATGATCCAGATCTCCAAGATGAATCACTGGCGCGTTTGCGACAGTTGATGCTTGCCCGTTACGGACGCGCACTGGCGATCAGTGATGTTGGATAAGTCGTAAATCTGTCAGCCAAACTTTTAGCGGTACGGCGCCAGCCGTCCGGTTTTTTCTCCGCCGCCCCCAGCGGCAACGTCC
>CAYOZV010000014.1:0-11947 GCA_964408465.1 uncultured Pirellulaceae bacterium | reverse complement strand
TGCACGGCGCAAAAAAAAATCCGACCAATTTTTCATCAACGCGGCTTTTTATTTTATGATCCCAGCAAGAACGGTAGGTTGCTGCGGAGTCTATTTCTTGCGATGGCGAATCTTCGCACGCATTCGACGTTTCTTCCGACCTACTTTACGGCGACCTTTTCCGGTCCGTTTCGTTCCCACTTGAGCAATCTCCTGTAATATGATGATTTACTGGTCCGCCAATTGAATTTTGTGGCGGATGATTTGAGTCCCAGATTTTAATCGATTCAGCAAATCTTTAACAACCCAAAAAGATTGTGATCGGCTGTGATGGTTCGATTTGCCGAACAAATTTTGCCACAATAGGCCCGATGGTTCCAAAATTGACTATAAAGCACCGAAAAATCGGCAACTGCTATCAACATTAATAGGCCCCAGACCCTTTGACCACCAAAATCATCATCACCATCGACGGTATCAATTCCTTCATGCCGGGCCTCCACGGGAACACCTCGGTGGAAACCCCGGCGCTGGACGGATTGGCCGTCAGAGGAATTTCGTTCGATTTCGCTTTTGCTCCTTCTTGTGATTTGGAGACCGTGTTCGAGTCCCTGTTCTCAGGATCGCAGAATCAGCCGATCACCTCTGCCGTTCAAGGCGGCAGCATCTTTGTCTCAGACAGCTCCCGCGCGATCGCCGCCGCCGAATCAGCAGAGTTCGATTCGGTTGTGCCGGTGGATTCAAGCAATAGCGCCGCGCCGGCCGCCACAGCCGCTCAAACACAGGCCGCCAATTTCTTCGCCGCGGCAACAGCAGCGGCCCAAACATTAGAACAGGGCGATCTTTTGTGGTTGCACTTTTCGGGACTGACAGAGTGTTGGGACGCGCCGCTTGCGATGCGGCAGCATTACCAAGCCTTAGACGACCCGGAACCTTATGCCGCCGTGACACCGCCAGAGTTTGCCTTTGATGCCACCCAAGACGATCCTGACCTACTGGTATCCCTGCAGCAATCCTGTTTCGCACAAATCGCGATCATCGATAGCATGCTGGGCGTTTTCTTGGATCATGTATCGCAGCATGATGTTGGACAATCTGCCGTCATCGTCGTTGCCGGTTTACGAGGATACGAGCTGGGGGAACATGGGCGCGTCGGTCCTGCCGGCAATCTCTATGCGCAGTCATTGCACGTGCCGCTGCTGGTAAGCCTTCCTGATACCGAGGAGACCACCAAAAATCGCCGCAGCCACCGCCTGATTCAAACGTCAGCGATCGGCGACTGGATTCTCAACAGCGCCGCCGTGCTGGATCAATGTGAGATCATCATGAGCACCGACACGCCACCGATCTTTTTCTCCTCCAAGTCCGCCGCCGCGGTGCAGACGGCGTCCTGGAAATATTTACGCTCGGCGGATAACGAGGGGATCATCTCAGAGCAACTTTTCGCCAAACCGGACGACCGCTGGGAGGTAAACGACGTCGCCAGCCGCTGCCCGCAGATCGTAGAAGAGCTGGAAGCGTTGCTAAAAAAGCGAGAAATTAAGTAGGGGCCAAAACCTGGCCAGTTGAACTAATTTTGGTCGCAAAAAGTGCTATCACCTTCCGCAAGTATTGGACTCCTTGCACTGGTGGCAAATCAGGCGTTTTTGGTAAGGTCCGTTGCCTTTGGATGCAAAATCTCGAGGCACCATTCCTTTGCAGATCCAAGGCAGGATTCTAGATGGCGGGACAGGGAAGTCCACAATCGAACTCGCAAGCTGCCCAATCAACGCACACAACAACTCGTCGCCTCCAACAACGATCAAAAATCGCGGCTGTGGCAGCGCTGATGTTATCGTGCCTGTTTGGTGTTGCCCTCCTGTGCGCTGATTCCCAACGGGCCTGCGCTCAAGCACAACAGGGCCCCAATCCTCCATCTCAGCCGCCCATTTTTCGCTTGCGCGTTTCCTGGGGCGGCGGGCAAAATCAATCCTGGCACGGATCCATCGCCACCAATCGCGGCACCCTATCTAGCATCACACCGTTGGGACTGAATGAAGCTCTGGCCAACACGGCAACCAAGATCAATGATCGCCAAATCAACATCCGGCAAACGGTCGCCACTAATTACGACGGTTTCGATTTCACCTTCGAAGGTGATCTCGACTCTGAAATTTCGATCGACCTAACGGCCGACGATGACCCTGAATCAAAATTCCAAAAATCGCTTTCCATTGCGTCGCTGATGCAAGGTGTCTTCCAAAATCAATTGGATGATCTTGGCAACCATCTATCGATCCAGCGCGTTCCCGGGGACGGCGTGCAAGTTCAATTTACCCAGGACCATTTGGTGATGGATGCTGGCCAAACGATATCCGTCGGCGTGGCGCTGAATCACTGCGGTCTGAAACAGGGGGCGGCCAACATACGCATGAGCGTCGTGAAGGCGCGTCAGAACGGTTCCGCAATTTGGTCGGAATCCAAAACCATCGAAGTCAGTCACACTGGCAGCACGCTCACACCGACACGTTTTCAATTCGACGCGCCGCTAACTGAGGGAGTCTACGATCTGCTGATCGAGGTCCAACGAAACTGGCTGGGCATCAACAATGCCGCGATCAACAACGCCACAAATAATAAAACGATCCGCGCCCTGGACCCGAAGCAAGGTCAGCTAATTCGCCGCGTTCAATTCGTCGTGTTGCAAGGCCAACCCAATAAGACCAAAGTCGCAACTGAGTTCGCGCCCATTGGCGAAATCGCGCCCGAAAAAATCGTGCCCAACGGTCCCAACTGGCGGCTTCAAACGCATAAACAGAAACTGGCCGTGTTGGGAAATCAGAAATCATCGCTGGTGCAATCGGGCGATCAACCCATGGTCGACGTCTTACCCGGCGGCTGGCAAGCACTGCGCCTACCGACGCTTGAAATGGGAAAGCCGCACATTATCGAAATCGAATATCCGACCAACCAAGCGATGGCGCTGGCCTTGAGTGTCTTGGACCAATCTGATCAGGGGCAGGTGCCGCTGCAAGGCGCCGATTCCGGCATTTTCATCCCCGATTCGATCGTGGTGGACAACAGCAGCACCGCAATGGCAAAGCATCGTGTTACGTTTTGGCCCAACTCAAAGAACGTCTACTTGCTGCTGGCAAATCAGTCCGCCGATCGCTCGGCGCGGTTTGGAAACGTCAAAGTTCTGGCGGGCCCCGATCGACTGACCGCACAAGACGACACCCTTGGTCCCCGCCGACCCTCACGTCGTCAAAGGCTGGCGTGGTATCAATCGCCATCGTTCATGGAAGATTTCAATGTGCAGAAGTTCTTCGACCCGGCCGTTGGGCAACCGCTGGATGACTGGGTTGCATTTTACCAAGGAACTTCACGGCTGATTGAATATCTGAAATCAAATCACTATCAGGGCGCCGTATTGGGCGTGACGGCTGATGGGAGTTCGATCTACCCCAGCGTTCTCTCAAAGAACACACCGGCCCACGACACGGGCGTCTTCCTCAGCGCCGGTCAGGACCCGTTTCGCAAAGACGTCGTCCGCATGATGTTGAAGATGTTCGAGCGCGAGAATCTGACACTGGTCCCCGCCTTTTCATTCTCTCATCCGCTGATGGACATCGAAGCAACCCGCGACCCCACATTGCCATCCCAGCCGTTCGATTTGGTCAATCAATCGCAACAGCTCCCCCAGTCATTTAAGAAACAGCCACGTTATAACCCGTTGAATGAAAGCGTCCAGATTTCAGTGCTCAATACGCTGCGTCAGTTTGTAACGCGGTACCGTGGGATCGGTTCCCTCGGGGGAATCACGTTGATCTGTCAACCGAACACCTACACGATGCTGGCCGGCGACCAATGGACACACAATCCTCACACGATGGATCGTTTCATGAGGTCGTTCGATGCTCAGAGCGTCGATCAATCCGAAGATCAGTGGATTCAATGGCGGGCCGACCAGATGACTCTTTGGTACCAGGCGATTGCGGATCTTGTGCACAGGAATATTGATGACGGGCAATTGTTTATCGCTCCGGTCGGTCTTTATGAAAACGAGGAAGCATTTTCGGCGTTGTGCCCCAACCTGCACGCGACGGTGAACTTCGAGCAGTTTCTGAAGCGGTTTGGATTTGATCGAATCGAGCTCATGTCGGATCCGCGTATCGTTTTGCTCAACCCCCAAACACTCACGACGGCCCAAACGCTATCCGCCTCTCGTGTCCACATCCACGTCAACGCGTCTCGCCAAGCCCATGATTTCTTCGCCGGCGGTCCACAGCCGGGCACCATCTTTAACCATCGCGGATTGTGGGCGCATTTTGCTCAACTGCAAACGCAAGCACCATTCGATCAACAGACCGGACGATTGATACGACGAATCCAGCTAACGCCGACGGGCAAATGGAATCGCCAGCGTTTCACGTCGGCAATCAGTCAACAGGACAGCCTATTTCTGATCGACGGCGGGCGTTCTCTGCCACAGGGGCAGGAAGATGCGCTGCGAAACTTGGCGGCGACGTTTGCGTTGCTGCCGCGCGTTCGTTTCTCGGACGTCAAAATTAACCAAGAAGATTCAGCGCCGGCGACCGACCAGGGATTGATTGTCCGGCAAGCGCAATTTGAAGGGAACACGTATCTCTACGCCGTCAATGATTCTCCTTGGGAGATGGCGGTCGCGATTCCAATGAAGGAATCCAAAAATGAGATTCGACAGGTTGGCGCGATCGAGATGACCGAACCATCCCGTGGCGATCGGGTCACCGAATATTTTCCATTGAGTGATCCCGACCGGCGACAGATTTTTGATTCCGCCACCGGCGTGTTGGCAATCTCCCTTCCTCCGTTTTCGATCGCCGGAGGCAAGCTGACCGGGACGCATATCTCGGCCACGAGTTTCACCTACCAAGTCGATCAAGACATTGAACAGTTGCTACGCAAGAAGACGTATGCCTTGCAGGCGAAGCTGAACTTAGCCAAAAATTCACCGCCGCTAACGGTGATCAAGAATGCGGGCTTTGAGCAACCACTTTCGCAATCGGCATCCGGTTGGGACATCGGCGATCAAACCGGCGGCAGGGTTCTGCTGGACACCGGCGGGGGCAACCAAAGCAACACCAGTTTAAAGCTCGTGTCTCCGGGGGAACCGGTTTGGGTGCGTAGCAATCGCTTCAGCGTACCCAATACGGGGCGGCTTTCGGTAACGGCCTATTTGAGAATCGAGGACCCGACCCGTCAGCCTGCACTGCGAATCGCCATCGAAGGAGAAACCCAAACATCGACCTACTATCGCTTCGGCGTCATCGACACCACCGGCACCGGCGGTGTTACTCAGGATGCAGAATCCAACCAAACCAACGACCCGTGGCGACGATTTGCGGTGCACTTCGATGATCTGCCGACCGAAGAATTGCGCGATTTGAGGATTGGATTCGACCTGATGGACAGGGGCACCGTTTGGATTGACGACGTGTCCGTGCATGATCGTTGGTTCGACGAAAACGACGCGCAGGCTCTGACGCAGTTGCTTGCCGGAGTCGCACCCTTATTGGACAATCCCAATTCCTTCGAAGGCTGCCGGAGAGTGCTCCAAAGCTACTGGCCCAAATTCTTGGACCAGTACATCGAAATCGAATCGGCGACCGCGCCTCTTGCTGCGACCGCCGCTGAACCGGCGCTGACGGATGAAGAAAACACGCCGCCAACCGACGACGCCAACAACATCTTCAAACGCGTCAAATCAAGCTCGCCTTCGCTGCTTCGGCGTTGGAGAAGTAATTTACCCCAGCGCTGATTTGACGGCCGCCATTAATTCTGGCTCGCCTTCCAAAAACACAATCTCGGCAACCAGCGCGTAGATTGGCGTTGTCTGAAATTGATTGATACCAATTTTCACAAGATCCTTGTGCGTGCAGACGATCGCCTCGGCTCCGCTTTGAACCGCCGCTTCGCCGATCGCAGCGATGTCGGCGCGGTTATAAAGATGGTGGTCGGGAAAAAACATTTCACCGGCAACCGTAACGCCCGTCGCGGACACCGTTTCGACAAAACTATTTGGGTTGCCGATGGCACAACAGACGAACACCTTGGCCACGTCGCCGGCGGTGGTCGATGATGGTTTGAGATCGGCCAAGCTTTTTTGTTGTCCGTCGTATTGCATCCATGTCGTTGGCTGAACTTTCGTCTTTGCGATGGGTAGGTTCGGGCGGTGCCGTTGGATCGCGGCCTGGGTGCGATCAAGTTCTTCCTGGGAAACTTGACCGCAGCGACTGAGCACCACGAAATCGGCGCGCGAGATATTCCTCACCGGCTCTCTTAACAGCCCGCGCGGCAAAAGATGGCCAAATCCAAACGGCGCGGTGGCATCCACAACGACGATGTCCAAATCGCGGGCCAACGCGCGATGTTGAAACCCGTCATCCATTACGATCGCCTCGGTTTGTAGTTCTTGGATGGCGATCTTGGCGGCATCGACACGATTGGGATCTTGAAGATGAGGGACGTCCGGCAGCCTCTGCCCCAGTTCCAGCGCTTCGTCGTTTGGCTTGGATGTTCGGTCGCTGTTTTTATCAGCACCATAGCCCCGACTGACGATCGCGACCCGGCGATCAAGCTGACGAATTTGCCGGCACAGCCAGATCACCAAAGGAGTCTTGCCAGTGCCGCCGGTGGTCAGGTTTCCGATCGAGATGACGGGCACGTCGACTTTTGAAACGGCAATCTTTCCGGTGTCAAATCCTCGATTTCGCCGATGGACACCGAAGCGATACAGGGGAGTCAGTCCCCATAGCAGGGCGCGCGTTATCGCCGGGCCGATGCCTTGCCGACGGCCGCTGATGATTTCGAGAAGCGTTTTTGGGTTAATCATGCAGCGTTGCTTATCAAGGGCCGATCAATTTCTAGTTGCTATCGTTGGGGAATGTTGCTTAACCGCTCTATTCAAACGCACGCCTGCGGCCGGCAATTTAAAAAACGCAAAAGACCCAGTCGTCAAACTCACCGCCAGCGGCAACCTCTTCGTCATCACAACAGTCAGCTCGACAGTACCAATCGGACGGCTTGGGAGCGAATCAATGTAAACTTAGCACTTAATTTTGCCAACGGAGTTGACATCCGCCGATCCTCGACAATGGACGTTGGTTGCCGCGTAAACGGCAGTCTGACGTTCTACGTTTGCCCGGTTTGCGGCGCAAACCGATTTCACGCATCGGATAATTATCGTTCACCAACCCAAGTGAATTTGCGTTATCGAGTCTCGCCGAAGAGAAATGACTATGATGAACACGCGACTACCCCGAATCATTGCCCTGATCACGATCACCTGCTGCCTGTCGCTGTCGACCGGCAGCGCGCCCGTGTTCGCACAATTCCCCAGCACTGACGAGTCTCCTTTTGAGGAGGATTCGCCCTCGGAACGGGAAGGGAATGATGGTTCGTTCGCTGATTTAAACGAAGACGGTACTCGGCAACGTGAAAGGGCAAGCGGTCGCCGCACGATACGGCCCGGCGATCGGCCTGACCGTTCGGGCGCCGGATTCCGTCCGGACGAGGATCTTGACGATCCGCTAGGGTCAAGCCAGCAGGTGATTCTTAACGACCGTTTCGCCGGTTGGAACGAGGCCAGCGATGGCCTTGGAGAGCGGCGGGTCGGGGAAGCGCTGCGGGCGAACTGGGTGATGGTCGATCCCAACGGTTTACTGGAAGGTTCGGTCCGTCCGGTCGACGGAGCCAAGGTCGCTGGAATGACGATCTATTTGATGAACAAGGGCCGGCTGGTGAAGACGGCAGCCGTCCAAGAAGATGGCACTTTTTTCTTCACCAATATCCAACGCGGTGCCTATTCAGTGGTGGGTTGGGGCGATAACGCATTTTTCGCGTGGGGCACCAATATCCTTCCTTTCAGCGCGGACGCCGATCCTTCGACACCGACGTTCATCACCACCTACGCGTTTCAAAATTCGACCACGATTAACACCGATTGGATTCGATATTTCGCGCCCAATGTTTCCTACCGCGTTTATGGGAAATACGAATTAGAAGAGAGCGCCGACGATCCGGCGAACCTTTACGGTTTTCGCGGACTTTCAAACTATCAGCCGTCTTCGGTTGCTTCCACGTCCGTTGGCGGAACTCCGGTTTCACTGACACCTGACGGTCGCTTCATTGGTCGCGTGCATCAGCTGCGGTCTTTTGACGGCCGACCGGTTGATGTCCGCAGCACCAAAGTCATGCTGTTTGAGCGTGACAGTGTGGTGGCGTCAACAACGACCGACAACTACGGCGTATTCGAATTCGAAGAAGTTCCACCGGGCCGCTACGGATTGGTGGCCGCTGGTGTGGACGGCATCGGCATGACGGGGCTGGTTGTATCCAATGCTGACGAAATGGAAATGACCGAAGAAGGCGAACTGGAAGACCCAACAAGCAATGGCGAACCGTTCGATTTCTGCCTGACGTCTTCGGAGACAGCCGGTTGGTTGAATCACTACGCCAAAGAAGTTGCCTACCAACGGGCGATCTTGGCACCGCGTCGTCCCAATCCAAAAAAATCTCTCAACAACGGCTGCAGCAGCTGCAATGGGCAGTGCGATGCCAACGGAACGTGTAACCAATGCGGACGCAACAACCTGCGTCCTGAAGATGCACCGTGCCAATGTCACAATCGCAACCTGACGTTTGAGCAGTGGCAGCAACTGGGTTGTGCGAAGTACCGCAGCAAAGGATTTACCCTCGGCGATACGACGCGTCGGATTACCGATCGCATTGATAACGCTTTTGAACGCGTCTTCTATCCGCCATCGCAAACCAACGGAATCACTGGCGGACCTGCCCCCGGACGCAACCCTAATCCTCAGTACCAAGGGTCTGGTGGCGCCGGCTATTACCCAGCGGTTGGACAACCTGGTTATCCACAACCGGGCCCTTCACCAACGCCGGCGGGTTCGGGAACGAGATAGTCTCTCCAGAACGCGCGAAGCGTCCAAGCGAGATGCCAAAAAGGCAAAGGCCACCGCGGTGATTCACCGTGGTGGCCTTTTTTATGAGCTCATCATTTCGCAACTTCCGACGGCCGAATTAAAATTCGTCAGGGTCGTCGTTGCCTTGAAAGGCGCCTTGTTGGTAGGCGTCAAAACCTTCTTTGACCAACGCCAAGATCCCGTCTTGGACCTCGATGTTGGTTTCAATTCCGTTGGGAATGGCCTTGGACCAAATGGTCATGCGGCCCGTTTTATCATTTTCCAATGTCTCCGCCATATCGGCCAATACTTCTTCGCCGGATGCCTTACTGGCAAAACGTAGAATTGGGGCAACACGCACGTTGTACATTAACTGGCCGAACTCCGAAGGCTTGGGTTGCTTGGAACGTTCAATCGCGTCGGTCAACGTCGTGAGCGGGCTTTTGCCAGCGGCGAAGTAAACTTTGTCGGGTGATATTCCAACGATCATTTCGACTTGGCTGCCAAAAACATCACGCATTTCTTCTTCATCATCAGGGATAGAAACACTGATGGTGTGCAGGGTGATATCATCGTAGGTTCCAGAATTAAGTTTGGCTTCCAGCTTGCCATTGGCCTTCGCTTGTGCCAATTCAGCCAAACTTTTGACAGCTTCTTCGAACTTTGGGGTGTCGACGATGGAGCTGCCACCGGCAAAGCTGAATGCGTTTTCGTCCATGACCAGCACGCCGCCGGTATCGATCAATTTGGCTTCTAGAGTGGCTTTGAAGGATTCGGCAATGTTCGACGATGCCGTTTCGATCGTGGCAAGTTCGTCGTCGTTGAATTCGCCATCGGCATCGATTTCATCAATCATTTGCTGACGCAAATTGTCGATCAAACCAACGTAAAGTTTCACGTCCTCTTCGTACAATTGATAGCGCAGGTTGAAGTCTAAGGCAGCGGTATCATTCAAAAAACCAGTGAAAGCACTGTCGCCGGGTGGGGTCATCACCGTGACACGTTTGGCAATGCTGGAACCTTCCAAGGCCGTCATCGACAGCTTGGAGGATAACAATTTCTTTTCCTTATCGATCTTAAACCCGACCATCAATTCATCGGTCTCGTTGATCAAGCTTTTTAGCTGGTCCAGTTGAGCTTGGACGACCGATTCGTCTATTTGCTCCAGTTCATCCATCTGTCGGTCGAACCCTTCGGTGATCAGTTCGATTCCTTTGGTTCGCAACTCCTGAGGCACGCGTTGGCCAAAGACTCGCAGGGCGAGGTTGAAGTCACCGGAGACCGCCAGAAGTTCGGCGCTGGGGTCTTCGGGCGCGATGTCGAAGATGGCTTCATCGTCGCTGATTAAGAAGTAGCCATCGGTTTCTTTGATCAAGAATTCGTCATCCGAATCGGTCGTCACGGTGATGTAATCATCGCCTTCATCGATGTCCGCAAAATTGGCGATTTGATCGAGGATCTTATCCGCGTCTTCCACCGCGACCATCCCCAGCCATTTTGGTTTGGGATCGTCACCTTCGAAGTACAAATACGCACCCGACGGCTTCTCTCGGTCGATACCGCCGGTGTAATATTTGACCTGCGACAGAATCATAAAATTCAGATTGCCAAACCCCGAAGCATTCACCAGATGCTTCATGTCGTCTAACTGTTCGCCCAAGGGAGCCATCGAAATGACGATGGACGGTTCCGGAGCCGATTGGGCCGAACTGGTTTCAGTAGTCAGCAACGGCGTTATGCAAATGGCAAACATCGTTGTCACGGACAGGAAAAGGTTTCTCACTTGATTTTCTCCGGGTACAAAATTTCTTTAGGGCAACCTTCTGAGGATGTCTCTGCTGGAGACAACGACCAGCGGTGTGTGCCAATGGTATGGCACGGTGATTCCAACAGGGTCGACAACTGCGTTGCGAACACGCGCGAGGCAATGGTCAGACTCCTCACTGCATGAGACTGGCTGCTGTGTTCAAGAATAACACAATTAGCCGCGATGTTGGATTAGGGCAAACCGCGCTAATGCCAGCGTCCCACGTTTATGTAATTACCCACCGTGGCGGGCAAAAGTTTCTTGGGCGCAGCAGTTTATGTCAGATAGCCCCGAAAAACTAAATCGGTGGGGCTCAGGCGACGTTTGAGAAAATTTGTGCTTCGGCGCGATCAGCAGGAGCGACGCGCGAAGTATCGACCGTTAAATAGAGAATTAACGTTCGCGGAAGACAATGCGACCCTTTGTCAGGTCGTAGGGAGAAAGTTCGACCCGCACTTTGTCGCCGGGAACGATACGAATAAAGTGCCGGCGCATACGACCAGACACGTGGGCCAAGACTTCGTTTCCTGTTTCTAATTCGACGCGGAAACGGGTGTTGGCAAGTGCTTGTGTGACGGTACCGTCAACTTCAAATGATTCTTCTTTTGGCATGAAGCCCCTTTTAATGTGAAAAAACAAAAATCGCTTGCATATCTTATAAGTCAGTCGTCCCGAAAGTCCAGTCCAACCTTCGGCTTTGACGGCCATATCGGGCGAAAACTGGGCTGGTCCACCAGAATTGGCTGCGGTGCTATCGCTGCCCAGAGGTGTGGACTTTTCATAAACGGCGGGCTTGGGAATCGAACCGAACGTTCTGGCCACTTTCTGCCCCTTCCTACCCTACCGGAGCCCGTCCGCGTGCGGAAATTGCGTTGTGGATTTTGTTAAAATCCCGTGATGGATCCCTCCAGAATGCGGGGGCCCGAATCGAGGCGGAATATCGTCATTCAGTGTGTCGTGCCTTCGCCGTTAGACCACTCCTTAGCGACCCATACCGGATTTGAACCGGTGATCTTTACCGTGACAGGGCAACGTCCACTGCTGGCCCGACCGATGGGTCAATTTATCTCATCCAGGTTCGCTTCAACTCCAGCGAGTGGATTCGAACCTCCAATCATCGGATTAACAGTCCGCCGACTTGCCGTTAGGCCACGCCAGAATAGTTAGTACCCAGTACCCAGTACCCAGTACCCAGTACTCGGTACTCGGTACTCGGTAC
>CAYOZV010000013.1:39525-41287 GCA_964408465.1 uncultured Pirellulaceae bacterium | reverse complement strand
CGGTGTTTAGGCGGGGCCAAACGCGGTCGCCTGCCGGCTTGTCGTTAAACAAAAATGGCCTTCATTGAACGGTGTCGCGTTTAATCTTTGGGGGTAGGAGCGTGTTTGCCCGATCGCAGGCCTTCCACGTACTCGTTCAACTGATTGCGGACGTTGCCCGAGAGGAAGTACATCCCCAGCATGTTTGGAAATGCCATGCCCAAGATCATGATGTCGCTGAAGTCTTTAATGTTGCCTGCGGAAATGACGGACCCCAAAAACGTGGAAATCAAAAATAGGATCTTGAATAAAAAAGACGACCACTCGCCCAGCAACGCCGTGAAGCAACGCTCGCCGTAGTAGTACCAAGAAATACAGGTCGAATACGCGAACAGCACCACGGCGAGGTAAAGAAACCATTTAAAGAACTCGTGTCCGCCGCGTGTGAATGCTTCCTTGGTGAAATACGCCCCGCGTTGCAGCTGAATCATGTCGTCCACGGTCATTGCTCCGTCTCCATTTTTATCCAGCCCCGGATTCTTTTGGATCAGCAGGGCTTCGGCGTCCTGTTGCGACAACGCCATCACGTCGATCTCGGCACCGGCGGCGATTTGCAGTTCCTGTTGCAACGTTTGCAAGGGGATCTTTTGGTCCTTATCCGAAACGACGCCTGTGATGATGATTACCAAAGCCGTCATCGTGCAAACGACGACGGTGTCGATGAAAGGTTCCAGCAGCGCGACGTATCCTTCACGAACGGGGATGTCAGTTTTGGCTGCCGAGTGCGCGATGGAGGCCGACCCGGTGCCAGCTTCGTTGGAGAATACGGCGCGTTTGATGCCGATCACCATGCATCCTAAAAACGCGCCCCAACCTGCGTCCCAATTGAACGCTCCGTCGTAGATCTGCCCAAACGCCGAAGGAATGTCCGCGCGATTGACGATCAAAATGTAAATGGCACACAGCACATAGCCGGCGCACATAAACGGAACGATGCGACCGGCGACTTTTCCGATGGACTTAATGCCGCCAATAATGACAAGACCCACAGCGACTGACATCACCAGCCCGTAGATCCAATTGTACTCGTTCAAAAGCGGGATCTCGGTTTTAATGGCGTCTAAGGATTGGCTGATCTGGAACGTGTTGCCGCCACCCAAAGAACCGCCGATACACAGCAGCGCAAACAAGACCGCTAGAACACTGCCCAGCGGGCCGAGTCCTTTTTCCTTGAGCCCGGCGCTCAGGTATCGCATTGGCCCACCGGAGACCTTGCCTTTGGAATCGGTGCGACGGTACATCTGGCCCAAGGTACACTCGGTGAACTTGGTGCTCATCCCCAACAGTCCCACCAAGATCATCCAAAACGTGGCTCCGGGACCACCGTTGGCAATCGCGATCGCAACGCCGGCAATGTTGCCCAAACCTACCGTTCCAGAAAGCGCCGAAGAGAGCGCCTGAAAGTGTGATACCTCGCCGTGATCGTCAGGTCCATCGTAGTCGCCTTTGGTCAACCGCAGCGCGTGCCAGAAACCACGCACGTTAATCAGCCCCATGTAAACGGTGAAGAAGATGGCTCCGACCAACAGCCAAACGACGATAAACGGAACGTGAGCCCCCAACCAACTTTCGGTCCACAGCCCGTTGAAGACAACGCCGGCCAGCGGTCCCACGATGGATGCCCCGAACCATTGATCCACGACCTCCAGTTTTTCGTTCACGCCGTCGAAGTACGCCTTGACCGCGTTGGTTTGCGGGGCGTCGGACACTACCGCAGCGGTCT
>CAYOZV010000013.1:15581-39425 GCA_964408465.1 uncultured Pirellulaceae bacterium | reverse complement strand
CGGTCTCAGCGGTTTCGCCGTCTTGCGCAATCGCCGCCGGACAAACCGCGGCGAACATGACCGCGAAGACGATCAGCGCAGCCAGTAGGTTGATGCTGGCGGCGAGAAAGTTGCGAGATGGTTTCATGATAGTGATCGTGTGGTTTTTGAGTCGTGAATTGGAAGGGAATCAACGCCTAACTTTTATCATGGCGCTTGTGAAGACTGGGCTCAAGGTTGAAATCGCGACATGAGCCGTATAATGTGCCTGAAGTTCGTTGTTTGCGGAAATCGGCACCACTATGGGGAACTTGGGTTGACGATTTCTGGCGTCCGTTTCAGATGAGAAGAAATGCCGTTATTTCTGATTTCTATGGCTCGGTTGACGTTTTGGTTGTGATTGGGCCCCGGATGGAAATTTTGCCATTTCTAGTTGTCCAAAACGGTTTTAATATTAGGATTCGGGGTGGTTTTCTCGCTCCTTTAGCAGAAGATATAGGCTTCCCGATTACGGCTACCGTTTCGTTATTTTGATTTTTTGGCGACGGTTTATCACCTACACAGCGGTCCGCGGTGGGCTATGAAATGCTCGAGTAAGGAACTCTGTGGTGAAACGCTCTAAGGCGTTCACCGAATCACGCAAATTCAACAGTAAACTTAAGAACACTATGTCAGACGTATTAAAAATTGTTGATCTTCACGTTTCGATCAACGACAAAGAAATTCTGCGCGGCGTCAATCTCGAAATCAAGCACGGCGAAACGCACGCACTAATGGGTCCAAACGGCAGCGGTAAAAGTACGCTGGGTTTGGTCATCATGGGCCATCCCAATTACGAAGTCACTTCCGGCGAGATTCTCCTCAATGGCGAAAACATTCTGGAGATGGAACCCAATGAGCGCGCCCGTGCGGGAATCTTCCTGGCGTTCCAACGTCCCGTTGCGATTCCTGGCGTGAAGATGGCGGACTTCCTTCGCCATGCCACGACCAACGTCCGCAACCCTGACCGCAAAGAAGGTGAAGATCTGATCCCGATGCGCGAGTTCCGCAAAGAGATCAAATCTAACATGGAGCAACTGCAGATGGACAGCGAGTTCGCTCGCCGATACGTCAATGATGGTTTCAGTGGCGGTGAGATGAAACGCGCCGAGATCCTTCAACTGGCGATGTTGCAGCCCAAGTTTGCGATTCTGGACGAAACGGATTCGGGATTGGACGCTGACGCGGTGCGTTTGGCCAGCCAATCCATCAACGAGATCGGCCACAACAAAATGGGCCTTTTGATTATCACTCACCACGATAAATTGCTCGAACACAACCCGCCAAACTACACGCACGTTATTCTCGGCGGAAAAATCGTCGAATCAGGTGGTAAGGAACTGGCGGTCGAACTTCATTCAGAAGGATACGACCGAATTCGCAAGGCGTACCCTGAAGCGGCCCAAGCCAACGATCAGAACGCTGAAGAAGAAGTTGCGGTTTAATTTAGTTGCCGACACTGAGGCTTTTTTAAAAGAACACATAGAAAGGACGGAAGACAGGTTGGCTGATGGCGAAAACTTTTGTTCGCCTTCTCCGCATGCCGTATTCCGAATTTGAACCATGGCTACTGATATTACTGAGAGTGCAGAACTCAAGAAAACAGAAATCAACAAGTACGATTTCAAAACCAAAACGACCGCAATCTTTAAGGCTCGCAAGGGCGTTGATGAAGAGATCGTTAATCAGATCTCCGACATCAAAGAAGAACCCGATTGGATGCGTCAGTTCCGCTTGGATTCGTTGAGGATCTTCAATGAGAAACCCATGCCTGAATGGGGCGGGGACATTGAATTAGATTTCCAGGACATTTTTTACTATCTCAAGCCGACGACAGAGCAGGGCAAGAGCTGGGACGACGTGCCCGAAGAGATCAAGGACACGTTTGAGAAACTTGGTATCCCCGAAGCCGAGCGGAAATACCTTGCCGGCGTGAAGGCTCAGTTTGAATCCGAAGTCATCTACGGTTCGCTTAAAAAGGAACTGACCGACCTCGGCGTGATTTTCACCGATACTGACACTGCTGTTCGTGAGCATCCCGAACTGTTGCGAGAGTACTTCGGAAAAATCATTCCGCCCACGGACAACAAGTTCGCGGCACTCAACAGTGCCGTTTGGTCTGGCGGTTCGTTTATCTACGTGCCCAAGGGCGTGAAGATTGAGTATCCGTTACAGGCTTACTTCCGCATCAACGAAGAGAACATGGGGCAGTTTGAGCGCACCCTCATCATCGTCGACGAAGGGGCTCAGGTTCATTACGTTGAGGGTTGCACCGCGCCGATGTACACCAGCGAATCGCTGCACAGCGCCGTTGTCGAGGTCGTCGTGAAAAAAGACGCGCGTTGCCGTTACACGACGATTCAAAACTGGGCCAACAATATCTACAACCTCGTCACCAAACGGGCCTTCGCCTATCAGGACGCGGTGATGGAGTGGGTCGACGGAAACTTGGGTTCCAAACTGACGATGAAGTACCCAGCGGTTTACATGATGGAACCGGGGGCACGTGGCGAGATCCTATCGATCGCGTTCTCAAGTGCCGGTCAGCATCAAGACGCCGGCGCGAAACTGGTTCATTGTGCTCCTAACACAACGGGCACGATCATTTCCAAATCCATCTCCAAAAACGGTGGCCGCAGTAGCTATCGGGGTTTGGCCCGCGTTGAAAAAGGTGCGGTGAACTCTAAGTGCAGCGTCGTCTGTGACGCTCTGATCTTAGATAAGGACAGTCGCAGCGACACTTACCCGTACATCGAAATCAACGAACAAGACGTTTCCGTCGGGCACGAGGCCAGTGTGTCGCGTATCGGCGAAGAACAACTGTTCTACCTGATGAGCCGTGGGCTGTCCGAGACTGAGGCCAGCACAATGATCGTCAATGGTTTCATCGAACCGTTGGTCAAGGAATTGCCGATGGAGTACGCGGTCGAGATGAATCGGCTGATCCAATTGCAGATGGAAGGCTCTGTCGGCTAATCGGAGGCGGCTGCCACGCGGAAAAGGTGGCTGCGAAAATCAGTAACATTTAATGCGGGATGATGGATGTATCAGATCCTCTCCCAACATGAAGAAGATACAAGTAGGTCCATGACAACAGTGACTCAAGAAAAACAGATTGCATTTGACGATGCCGGTTTTCAATCGGTGCTCGACGCTCGAAACGAGCCCCAGTGGCTTCAAGAGATGCGTAAGGACGCTTGGAAGAAGTTCAATGAACTTCCGTGGCCCTCCAATCGCATGGAAGAGTGGATGCGGACGGACATTCGAATGTTCAAGCTGGAAAAATTTGGGCTCAAATCCGAATCCTCTGACAGCGGTCTGCCTAAATTGGTGCTCAGCGAAGGCGTGGATCTGGCCGGCAGCGTCGGCACGTTAGACAGCCATCCTTATTCGGCTGCTGAACTGGCCGATGAGTACAAGGCCAAGGGCGTGATTTTTGGAACGATCAATGATCTGATTGCCGAACATGGCGATCTGATTCAGAAGTATCTATTCAAAGCGGTCGATCCACATTTCGATCGTTTCGCGGCACTTCACGCGGCGATGTGGACCAACAGCGTTTTCCTTTACGTGCCACGCAACGTGACGCTGGACAAACCCGTCCACATCAGCAGCCAGATCACCGACGGTGGCAGCGACATGCGGCACACATTGATCGTGCTCGAAGAGGGCGCCGAAGCGACCGTGTTGGCCGAATCTAATAGCGCCGCTGAAACCAAAGCGTTGCACTGCGGTGCGATTGAACTGTTCGTCGGCAATCGCGCGAACCTGCGATACGTCAACCTTCAGGATTGGGGCCAAAAGGTCTGGCACTTTGCCCATCAAAAAGCCATCGTTGGCCAGGATAGTAACCTTCAGTGGACCGTTGGTGCGTTGGGTTCTCGGTTGGCGAAAGTGAACCAGCACGTCGCGTTACGCGGTAAGGGTGCCAACGTCCAAGTCAACGGTGCGATCTTCACAGAGAACAAGCAACACTTGAGCTACCACACGTTGCAGCATCACGAGAAGCCGGATTGCGTTAGCGATTTCCTTTATAAATCGGCGCTTCAAGATGTTTCCCGCACCGTTTGGCGAGGCATGATCAAAGTGGACCAAGAGGCTCAGCAAACCGACGGTTACCAGCGCAATGATAATCTTTTGCTGTCTGAGAAGGCCCGTGCCGATTCGATCCCCGGTTTGGAGATTGAGGCCGATGACGTCCGCTGTACCCATGGTTCTACCAGCGGACGCGTGGACGAAGAGTTGATCTTCTACGCTCAATGTCGTGGATACACTCGCAAAGAGGCCGTGCGCGTGGTCGTGACGGGCTTCTTTCAGCAGGTCTTTGATCGTATCACGATCGAAAGCGTCCGCGAGGCACTCGCCCTGGCGATTGCCCGTCGAGTCCGTGACTACGTTTAGAGTGGGGCCGGTTACCACCGGCCGCGCGGGAAAAATTTAATTGTTGGCCGGTGGGAATCGGCCCTACTAAAACAGTTCCGCCAATCCCGACTTGTAATCGGGATGCACCAATTCCAGATCCAACAGGCGAAGCATTTTTTCGTTGGAGATGCGTTTTGAGTTCGCCGATCGTGATTTCGGATCGACGGTAGTCTCTGCAGGCCAAGGAATGCTGCCAATTTCAAATTGGTCGGCAATGTGTTGGTAGTAATCTTTGCGGACCGGCGGGTGGCCGTCGCTGCAGAGCATGATTTCTTGCATCGGTTTGATGACTGCGGTTTTGGCGATCGCTGCTACCGCATCGGTTTGGTGGATGAGATTTAAATATCCGTGCGGCGACAGTTTGTTCCAATCACGGTTTTGGATCAGTGTTTTCGTCGGCACGCGCGATCCGCCATACAATCCCGCCATCCTCAACACCGTCCAATTGTCAGTCGCTTCGGCCAGCAGCGCCTCCGCCATCAGGCAAGCCTTGCCACCTTCGCGGGCCGGTAGCGTTGGCGAGTCCTCGTGAGCCCAATCGCCGCCAAAATCACCATACACGCCGGTCGAACTGACGTAGATCAGATGTTTGATCGGATGTGGGTAGGAATCGATGAACCGCCGTAATCCTTCCACGTAAACATCATAGATATCGTCGTAGCGACTGCGGTCCATGCCAACGGCAAATACGATTGTGTCCATCGCGGGAAGGTCCGTTAGCGCTGTCTTCAAATTTTCGGCGTTGGTGATGTCGGCCACAATCGGCGACAGGCCCGCAGCGATGAACTCTTGGGCACGCTCGGCCGAACGAGTCATTGCGAAGACATCGTTTGCTGAGGACCGGTCCTCTGAGGTGTTAGACTGCTGTGCCCACTTTAAGGCCAGTGGCCAACCAAGAAATCCGCAGCCCACGATAAGACGATTCAAGATGTTCCCTCAAAATTAAGTTTAACAGTTCTGACGAAGTGTCCGCCTGATTGGCGAAGAAAAAGGCAATTCAATGCGCCCCATATTTCGCGGAAAAATCAGTTTGAGCGTCATATTTTGCCAGTAGGATCGCCAAGTCCCACGGTTCTAAAGTGGGTGGTATAATAAAGATATCCGTATTGGGTAATTAACGGTCTGCCACCGATTCAATAACGGATTTAGGATAACTACCGCGGTTTGTTTAGGCAAACGTGGTCAGCGAATAGCTTAGGGAGACTTCATGATAGACAACGGACATTCTTTCGGTGCCAACGCCAACGCCAACGCCAAGCCGTCGATGTTGTGTAACGTCGGGATGGTAATGGCTGTTGGATTGTTGTTTTTCAGCGGCCGCAGTGTGCTGGTTGCTCAGACGACCAACGCCAGCACGGCGGCAGACAACGCTGGTGATGTGGTGGTCGAAGTCGTCGCTGAAGAGGCGGAGGTCGCCACCGAATCGGTAAGTTTAGCGTTTCTTAATGAGGGCAAGAACCCAAAAAGCGTGGCTCAGTTACGCGCGATGCAGGACCACGTCCGAGAGGTTTCTGACCTCGTGAAAGAATCCACGGTCAACATCAACATGGGGGTAGGGCAGGGGACGGGCGTGCTTGTTTCCAGCGACGGGATCATACTGACCGCCGCTCATGTGATTGAGCGGCCGTTGGAGATTGCGGTGGTTACTTTCAGTGATGGATCTCAAGCCCGCGCGCGAACCTTGGGTGTCGAAGCCGGCAAAGACTCTGGCATGCTCAAGATTTTCGAAGTTATCGAACCAGAGGAAGAAACTGAATCGACCGAGCTTCAGGGATCTGATCTACCGACACAATCCTCAGGCGAAAGTGAGCCCGATGATGAAGACGTAGCACCAGAAAAATCTGACGAAGAACGACCAGAAGCAGACGAAGCAGAAGAAAAATCCGAAGAGAAATCCGAAGAAGACCCCGAGTCATTGCGGCTTGATAGCGACGACAAAACGAAACAAGAGGAGGACCTTGTCGCGGCGGCGTTTGAAGAAAACGATTTGCCATTTTTTCCATACTTGGACCTAGGCGTATCCCAAGGCCTGAAGGATGGGCAGTGGGTGATCGCGGTCGGGCATCCAGGTGGCTTGGATGAAAAACGAGGAATGGTGGTCCGCGTTGGGCGCATCATCAATCAGCGCGCATCAGCCATTCGAACGGACTGTACCTTGGTGGGTGGCGATTCAGGCGGTCCATTGGTGGACATGGATGGTAACCTCATCGCAATTCACAGTCGCATCGGCAGCCGGCTTCAAGACAATTTGCATGTTCCGGTAGACGTGTTTTCGGACACTTGGGACATGCTGACCAGCGGATACAAAATTGGCGAATCAGGAAAGTTAGGCGTCTCGATCCGTCCCAACTCCACGCTGGTATCAGCTTTGGAGAAGGACGGCCCCGCCTCGCGGGCCGGCGTTGAAGTAGGCGATATCATCACCAACATCGGTGACAAAACGGTGGCCAATCGACGTGAAATTGGCGAAGCGCTATCTGACCGATATCCGTACGAGAAGATCAAATTAACCGTCAAACGGGGCAGCAAGGAAGTCGAAATCGAAGTGATGCTGGGTGATTCGAACGAGCGCAGGTTACGCCTTCGAAGACGTTAAAACGGTTGCAAAGGATGCCGCGACGGTGAGTCAGATCGCTGTCAAGGCAAACGTTTCGAGATAAGAAAAGAGTTGGAAGCCGATGAAACTTAATTTTAAAATTCACGCCTGCACGTCATTGATCGCGCTACTCTTTACCGCGGTTTCAACAGCGGTGGTGGCACAGTCTCCTGAACCCAAATTGAACGATCCGTTAGGTCGAAGATGGTTCGAGGAGCAACGCCCCGAACGCAGTCCTTCGCTAACGCTTTCCAGTATGGAAGCGTTGGCAATTGAGAACGAAAAAGAAGCACTCGCCAAATTCTCTAAAAGCTCGCCTGATTTCGAACACATGTTCGACGATGTTGTCGCCGACGCGCGGCGGTCGCTGGCGGTCGTGCGTAGCAAAGGATTGAGCAGAAGCCCCAAGGCACGCAAACGCGCTATTGCTTTGGGAACAGTCGTTTCGGCCGACGGGTTGGTGCTGACCAAAGCCAGCGAACTCAAAGGTAACCTATACTGCGAATTTGCATCGGGAGATGTGTTGGCCGCGGAACTGATCGGCTTAGACACCGAAAATGATTTGGCCCTATTGAAAACAGACGCCTCAGGATTGTTCGTCGGTGATTTTGGCGAAAGTAATCCGATCGAAACGGGGGACTGGGTGGCGACTGCGCTGGATCATGCTGAAGAAATTGAGGTTGGGGTCGTTTCGGTTGACCCGCGGTTCATCGCACCTTCGAAGCCGTTTATTGGCATCTACATGAGCGAAGCCAAACCCACGGGGATCATGGTTCTCAACGTTCAGGAGGAATCTCCAGCCGACGAAGGTGGGCTCAAGGTGCGGGACGTGATTTTGAAATTGGACGATCAGTTGGTCAAAGACATTGGCGAGCTACGCAAGAGTTTAGAGCAGTACGATGCGGGCGATTTGGTGACCCTCTCAATTCTAAGAAACGACAAACCAAAAAAAGTCAAACTGACATTGGCCGAACGCGACAAAGTTAGCTCTGAGAATATGCGTAGCAACCAGCAGAACAGCATGGGCAGTCGGTTGAGTCGTCGGCGGAAAGATTTCCCGCTGGCCTTTCAACATGATACCGCCCTGCAAGCCGCGCAATGTGGTGGCCCGATCGTTGATCTCGATGGGAAGATCGTCGGCATCAACATTGCCAGAGCCGGTCGCGTGTCCAGTTTGGCGATTCCTATCGCTGAGATCGTGCCGATAGTCGAACGTCTTAGCACGGGTGAGTATTCGCCTGTGGTCGTCAACGCTCAGCGCATCGAAAAGGTTCAGAACGAAATCGAGGAGACGCAGAAACTGACGCGCGAACTGTCGCGGAAGTTGGATCTGATCGAGGAAGAAAATGAAGCGGTTTTGGGAACACGCCGTGGATTAGAAATCGCCGCCCAAGACATCCAAAAGCGACTCGACGCTATGCTCAAAACCACTCAAAAACAGGATGCGCAACGCAAAGACGCAAACAGCGAACTGAACCGCTTGGAACGTCTCATGCGTGAACTGAAGAAAGATCACGAGCGTTTGGCGACTGGATTGAAGTATTAACCGGTAGTGGTTTTGCGGGCTTGGTATCGGTGAATCAGTGAGTTCGGTAAAAGTGCCGATAAGTATCGGCGTGGATGCGTCGACCGCGTGAAGCGGCTTGAGAGCCTACTTTTTTTCAATGGAATGACGATGGCGATGAACCGACTTAAGAAAAGCCGCTTGTCGCAATCCGCACCCAGCAGCAACAATGCCCAATTCAATGAACAGTGGAACGAATCGTTTATTGAATACCTTCGTAGCGAATGTCACTTGGCCGACAATACGGTCAAGGCCTACGGACGCGATATGGTGCATTTTCAAAATTGGCTGGCCGAGCGGAACGTCGCTGACTTAACCGTCGCCCAACTTTCTGACTTCGTCGGCTATCTCAACAGCCGAGGGCTGGCCCCGTCGTCAATCGCGCGCGGCGTCGTGGCGATTAAGATGTACTTCCGCTACCTGCAGCTGGAAGGTGTGCTCAAAGATAACGCCGTCGAATTGTTGGGCAGTCAGAAACTGTGGCAACGGATTCCCGAGGTGCTCAGCCCCAAAGAGATCGACAGATTTTTAAGTGCCCCGCGCCGGATCGAGCTGTACTATTTGCGTGATCGAGCGCTCTTAGAGGTGCTGTACGCGACCGGATGCCGAGCGTCGGAAGTTGGCGGGTTACGGTTACGGGATGTTCGATTGGCCGAAGGTTATTGCAAATGCCATGGAAAAGGTAGCAAGCAGCGGATGGCTCCACTGGGAGAGGCCGCAGTGGATGCGGTGACTGATTATTTGAAGCAACTGCGTCCCCAACTGGCGGCCAAAAGGCCCGAGGAAGACGACTGGTTGTTTCTGACGCGATCAGGCAAGCGGATGCGGCGTGAAGCCATTTGGGAATTGGTCAGGAAATATGCCTTGATCGCGAAGCTGACCAAAGACATAAGCCCGCACACATTGCGGCACAGTTTTGCCACGCACTTGCTGGCCGGCGGCGCCGATCTAAGGCAGGTGCAAGAGATGCTGGGGCACGCCAGCATCGCTACGACGCAGATCTATACGCACGTCGACCAGTCGCGGCTGAAGAAGGTACACAATCAATTTCATCCGCGCGCGTGAGAAATTGGTAGCGGATAAAGCCACCAATCGAGCCCCTCCAATCAATGGGCGGTCCGATTCTGGCAGCGACGGTCAAGCTCTCATGATCCAACGCTCGACCGAGGCTCGTGCCCTTGCCCGCTACTCAGGTTTTTTAGCCACGATGACGCGTCGAAGATCGGCGTAGTCTTTGACCGATTTCTCCAATTCGAGATCACTACTTTCCACGATTTGCAAACACTGGTCGAAGATGGTCGGGCTGGTTTCGAAAATCAAACGTCCCCCCGGCAAAAGCATCGGGACCGACTCGGTCACCAATCTTTGGATGATCTCGGTGCCCTTTTCGCCGCCAAAGAGTGCCTGTTCGGGTTCGTACTTTAATACGCTGTCCTCGACGGTTTCAGTTTCAAATCGTCCGATGTAGGGCGGATTGGACACAATCAGGTTTACCGGTTGGCTACCGGTGGGGAGCGCTTGGAGAAGATCGCCGGTAAAACATTTTACCTTATCGCCGACCTGATGAGTTTCAATGTTTTGGCCGACAACGACCATCGCTTCTGGAGAAATGTCGATCGCTGCGATCTTGCATTGGTCGATGTGTTTTGCCAACGAAATCGCCACGCATCCGCTGCCGGTTCCGACGTCGATGATGCGAAGAGGACGATCGGAAATTTCTTTGGCCGCTTCGAGGGCCTCGACGACGACGTGTTCGGTCTCGGGACGCGGAATCAGAACGCTGGCGTTGACGGCGAAATTGAGCGAGTAAAACTCTTTATGCCCAACAATGTAGGCCACCGGTTCACCGGCAATGCGTTGCTTGACCCAACCCCGATACTTCGTGAGACTATCGTTGGAGGGCACTTCTTCGAAACGCGTGTACAGCATGATCCTGTCGCACTGAAGTGCTTCGGCGAGCAGGACTTCGGCGTCAAGCCGCGCGTTTTCGGATCCGACTGTGTTGAAATGTTCAGTGGTCCATTCAAGCAGTCTCTTGATCGTCCATTGATCAGTCGCTTCAGCCATCAGATTTTCCGGGAATCGGGGAAGGAAGAGCCAGTGTTTCTCTAAGAGAAATTATATGGCGTCGGGCCATCTTTTACGACCGGAGGCGATGACTGCTCAAAACGGTGGACTGAGAGGGCTGCAAGAGTCAGCAAGGAATCTGCGGTCTTTTGAGAAGAGCCGCTGCATGAGGAGGCTGCTGGGGAGAAAATCTAACCCCCTTTGGAGTTGTTTTTGAACTTGATCTTTTCAATCAGTTTTTTGACCTTCCCGTCGACGACTTTCCCCGAGACTGCCTCAATCGCGTCGACGGTGTAGGAGTATCTCAGATCGAAGTCGATATCAAATTCGACCTCGGTGTCATTTTCGGATTCAGGATCGCCATCGGCGGCCAGCTTTTGCTCGATGTAGTTAGTCAGTTCGGTGAACATGTTCTCGCTGGGGCCGAATGTTTGAGCTTCGATATCATCGTCCACGTTGATGGTGTTGATCTTCCCTTCGGCTCCGGCATTGAGTGCGATTCGTATCAGTTCTGGAGGTTCATCCAACGGGATTTCGTCCGACGGTTGAGATGCCAACGGCATCTTGATATTGAAATCGCCTTCTTGAGGCGCGACGTTAAAGGTCATGATGAAGAAGATCAGTAACTGGAAAACGATGTCAATCATTGCCGTCATGTTGACTTCGATCTCTTCGGGTTCCTCCGTTTCGATTTTCATTTTTAGATCGCTTTAAGTCGCTGTTTAAGTCGCTGTTTAGTTTGAGGCGTTTTTGAAGGCGTCGCGTTAACTTGTTTGTTTTAGGTCTATATTCTGAGTTGACTTATTCGGAGTCTTTAACGCGGAGGATGAAGCTTTCCAGTTCGTTATCCTGGCATTTGGAAATAAGTTTCTGCACCAATCCGGTCGGCGAATTTTCATGAGCTCGAATGATGACAGCAACATCAGCGGCGGCCACGTTTTCTCGTTCGGCGTTTCTAATTTCTTGGTTGAGGATCGGCCCCATCACGTCAATGCTTTGGATCCGTTGGCCGGCGAAGATCACATTTCCTCCCGGTTCGAGGTTTAGAATCATTTTAAATTCGATCGAACCATCTGGTGGGACGGCCAATTCGCTGACCGGCAACATGATCTCTTCGGCTCGATCAACCTTGGAAAAGTTAATCAGCAGCATAAAGAATGCGATCAACTGAAAAGTCATATCGATCATCGGCGTCAGGTCGCCTTCGAGGATCGTTTGCTTTTGTTTTTTGTTAAATTTCATGGCGTTTTGAAAATGCCGTTGGTCCGAGCAAGGGGAGGGCAGGGCGGATTAGAAAAACTGGTAACCGTTGCAGGTGTTTTCTAATTGTCACTGGGTTAAGCCGCGGGCTTTTTATTTCCGACCTTCTCAAACCGGCTCATTAAATTTTCGCTCTGGATGCCGACCTCTAACGCAAGTTTTTGGACTCGGTTTTTGAGCAAGTTGTATGCCGCAATCGCCGGAATCGCGACGGCCAGACCCAGCAGCGTCGTCAACAGCGCGGTTGAGATACCGTTGGCAAGCACGCTCGGTTCGGGTGCTCCTCCTCCGTTGGCGATTTCGTAGAACGAATTAATCATTCCGTGAACCGTACCGAAGAGTCCGATCATGGGACTGAGCGTGCCGATGAGTGCCAGATAGCTGAGACGGTGGTCGAGTTTCATGTTCTCCTCGGCGCCGACTTCGGCCATGGCGGCGACGGCGTGATCGTAACTGCTGGACAACCGAGCCAATCCGGCGGCCAGCACATTGCCCAGAAATGATTCGTCCGTCTTGGAAAGTTCGTAGGCGCCTTGGTACTCTTTGTTGTCCAAGTGGGCTTCGAAACCTTCAATCAATGACGTAGGGCATACCGATTCGCGGCGGGCGGAAATCACGTTCATGATCACCAACGCGACCAAACAAAATGACAGCGCCGTGAAAATCCCCAAATACTCCCAGCCGAGGGCCTCGTAAAGCCAGCCAAGCAATGTCTTTTGGGTGACAACCTTTGCCGTGCCATCGGCGGCAACCGCTGCGTCCTGTCCCAACGATGTTGCCGTCAGCGTGATCAGAATCAGCAACGATGCAAACGCGAGCAACAGCGCCCAACGAAATCGCTGAATGAAAGCTGGCGAATTTTCAGTTAAAACGGAAGAAGAATTTTGCATCAGGAACCTTCGTTGGTATTTACGTCCGGATAACGTCGTTGGTTGATTGGTTAAAGTTTGGGAGGAGAATTCAATTGAGAATTTTAGCCCAGTATGAATTACGGTAGCGAGATTTCAATAGCTCGCGCGATTTGTTTGCCTCGTTGGTGTTATCCAATTTGGGCCAAATCTGAGCCAAATAGTACAATGCTTCGGCGTGAGATTCGCTTTGGGTGTACATCAAAAGATGGGTCACCAGAAATTTCTCACGCGCTTCTTTGAGTTGATTGGTTTTGAAATAGCAGACCCCTAAAGCATTGTACGCCGCGGCAAAAAGTTGTTGGTTGTCTGGGTTTTCAACTTTGATGATTTGTTTTATGTCGTTTTCCGCTGAACCCGGATTGCCTGATAAGCATTGCGCCTTCGCCTTGAGGCATTTGGCCAGCAACCGGTACTGCTGAGTCACGTCATCATTTTTGGAGGATGCAATAATCTGATCGCACGTAGTCATTGCTTTGTCAAAATCTTGCTGGGCGATCGCCGTTTGCGCCAAATAATAGTTTCCCTTGGCGACATACTCTGGCCAATCCGATTGCGTCAACAGATCGAACTCTTTTGCGGCAAGATCGAGAAATTTCAAGGAGTAAAGCAAACGTCCTTTGAGGGCCGCGGCGGGGTAAAAGTGGTAGCTCTTTTTATACTTCGTCAAGAAATTATTTAGGCTCTTTCCAGCTTCGAGCGCGTCGAAGGAACCTTTGAGGGCGAGATTACCTTCGGCGTAGGACTTTAAAAAAGCCAGTTCATGAGTGACGAAAGGGTTGCCTTTATCGTCGATCTTGGCAAGCTCTTCGATTCCCTGAGCGTAGCTTCCAGAGTAGATGCGTTCGGCGGTCCGCGTGATGGAACTGGCCTGGCCGGCGTAGCTGACGCTGCGTACCTCCGCCGAGGGAATGGTCGCTGTGGAACCTTTTGATTCGACGATAATCCCGTTGGGCGTCATGTCGATGACTTTCCCAGAGATCTTAGTAGCACCATTACCGCCGTTGGAACGGTAGATTGTGTCTCCCCGTTGCCCCATTGCCGTACTGGTCAGCAAGCAAAAGGAAAGCAGCAGAACAACTGGATGGACAAATTGTGATCGTTGTGATTTCATAGGTAGGGCTTAAAGGTTACTTTTCATTTCTGCGACCAGATCGTCGAATTTTTTGGACCATGGTCCTGTTTTGAGGAAAACAAACCGTTGCAGTGATTTTTCAAGAAAGTTCAAAGCGGATTGTATTCCTTTTTTATTTTTAATCAGAACGCTGTATTCGAATTGAGATCTCATGGACCCGTACAGTGACTCGCGGTAGATGTCATTGAGCTTCGGTTTGCCGCGTGTCAATTTTTCCAATTTCCGCCATCCCCAAACCGCGTTCTTTTCTCGTTTGCCATCTTTGTATCGACCGGTTCCGACCATGGCTTTGCCGTAGGCGTCCTTGTTTGATTTTTCTTTGCCCCACATTTGCAGAGTTTGAGCCGCATCGATTTGCAAATTGATGGCCGATTTTTTCTTCAATAGCTCTGTCAGCGTATCGACCGCACCTTTGTAGTCACCACTGCCGCGCAGTGCCAAAGCACGTAGGCGACGAAGCTTTAACTGGAGGGCGGGTTCCTGAATCCCCATCGTCTGGGCGCGATCGAGTGCGGAGACGGCTTGCTTATACAGCGGTTGGGCGTCTGCGGTTGCCCCTTCTTGAGAAAGTGAAGACGCCGTGTCCAGCAGCGTCTCCCCCGCCCATAAAACGGTGGGTGCGTCTGAGGACTGTTGTTCGATGGTGCCCAGAAATGACGCCAATCCCGTCGCAAATTGCTTCCGCTGGTCCAGCGTTTCTAGCGCTTGAAATTGCGTTTTGAGTTGCTTGGCGACGCTTTGGTACACCGCCGTTAGTTTCGCCGTTGCTTTGGGGTCGTTGCTGGCCTCAAATTCAGATTTCAGTGCCGAAATAATCCCCGTGGCTTTGTCGATCGTCGCCTCAAGATTCGCGCCCCCGCCCAAGGAGCCAAGGTAAGCCTTGACCGCCGTGAGGTAAGTGTTGCGGCGATAGCGCTGGGCATAGCGGGGATCTGAGATGGCAGGATGTTTCTTGTTTACCAAATCCAGCGGCGCGATCGTTGCTGATTCCAAACGCTGTAAGGCCGCACCGAATTGTTTTTGTTCCAGCAAAACATCTACCAGCGTCAGGGCCGAATTGGCGGCGGTGTAGTCGATCTGGCCGGCGGATGCATTAATCGTATCGGTCAGTAGTTTTTGCGTTTTAGCCAACGTAGCCTGACGCTGTTCTTGGGAGAGATTGTCTTGGGTTCGATAGTTGAACCAAAGTTTCTGCCCCAGCGCGGCGGCCAGTGCATTCTTTGCGGGCCAACCGTCGGAGATTTGGGCAAAGAACTCCTCTGCGGTCGCAGCGTCGCCGCTTCGAAGTGCGATCTCGGTGATTTTACTGGCAGCGCGAGAGGCCTCATCGGATCCAGGCCAGCGTCTGCAGATTTTGGAGCACGCGGACTTCAGTTTTTCGATCTCGTATCCGCGATCATCGGCCGGCGTTGCCGCCAGCAGGGCCGAGTATCCGTTGACGATGTAAGCGGAGGCCTGTTTGCTCCAGTCGACGGTAGGGTAGCGCTCTAAAAGAAATTCTGCGATGACCGCCGATTGCAGGGGTTTGTTTTGAAAGAACAAACAGATGATGCGTTGGTAGTGGATGAAGTTGATGTCCGCGCGAGCCGTTTCCTCTGTCGCCAATGAGAGTGCTTTTTCATACAGCTTCAAAGCCGAAGAGGTTTTGTCGGATAACATCTTTGAAGTTTCTTCGACCATCGCCTCCGTTTGGGCTTTTTGGGTTGCGTCGGTGATCGAAGGCAACGTCCGTTTCGCCTGCGAAATTTCGTTTTGCAGGTCGGCGATTTCCGAGATTAATTCGCTGCTTTTTTCTTTGGCATCGGTGAAGGTTTTGATCTCTTTAGCGTCGGTGTCATCGTCTTGTGTAGAAAAAGATAAATTGAATTGCTCGATCAGCGCACGTGCGGTGTCGCGAAAGGGGCCTGGGGCACGGGCCACTTTGCGAACTAATTTCCCCGCGTCCCGATTTAGGGAGCGTGCCTTGGATGCGTTGTCACCGCCGCCCTTTTTCTTTAAGTCTGCCGCCATCAGTAATTGTGCTTTACCGAATACCAATTGCAATTGTTGCCAGTCGGGGTCGCGGACTTCATTGCGATTAAGAAGCCCGATCGGTTTGGCCAGCAATTTCCCAACGGTCTCAAATGGATAGGGCTGGAGCGTCTCCCAGCTGTCTGCGGCGACCAGCATCGCGCGCTTTTTTAGTCGCCGCTCCACCGCGCCATCGCCAAGGAAGAACACATTTTCCAACATTAATAAAGTTGTTTTGTGATCGCCAGCCTTCTGAGCGGCTCGGGCACCATTGATGGCGGATTCAAAAACAAAGACGGCGCCTTGGCTGCTGTAGTCATCGTAGACATCTTGGTTTTCTTTAACGGCCTGGCCGAGCATTTTCTTTTGGGCCTCTGAACCGCTTGGTAGCGTGTCGGCGATCAGTTCGGTTACCTCCGGGAGCTTGGTGCGCACACGTATGTAGGAGGATTGAAGACGTTTTTTCTTCGCCAAGGACTGCGGATCTTCGGGATCAATTTGGTAATTTTGAATGCGTGTGCGCAGTGTCTCACGTGCCTGTTGATATTGTTGTCGCGCTGAATTGAGAAGTTCTTTTGCTCTTGTTTGGAGTGTCTGTTTCTCAGGTGCGGTCAGCCGCTGATTGGCGGTCTGCGCAATGTAAGACTCGGCCCGTTTGATCTTGATGTTGGCACCGATTTGGACGACCTCTAGTTTTTCATCGGCATCAGAGAGCTGCTGAGAATAACTCGATAACAAGCGGTCGGCTTCGTTGAGTTTTTCTTCGCGTTGGGTGGAGTTTCGTTCAGAGGGGATGCTGAGGATCAGGACTTTGGCCTTTTCGAACTGGATCCTCTTACGATAGCTCTCATCAACGAGCGGGTCATTTTGGGCACCGTCGAGGTACTCCACCGCGACATCGAAGTAACCATTTTCGGCTAAGGCGGTGACAAACTTTTCTGCCGGTTCATCAGCAAGGACGCTCAGTGGCAGTGCGAGGGCCGCCAAACCAAAAATGGTCAACTTCAGTGAACCCCAGGGCTTCATGAAATGGCCGAAGCGAAAAATGGGTGGTGTCGGACTTTGAGATGGGTTCATCATTGAATGGGTTCGAGCGTGACCAAATTAAAGAAGCATTTTTGAAAGTGGTAGGTGTCGAAATAACCCAACGGTGGGGCCCGTTGATTATTTGGATTTTTCGACGACTGCGTGGAAGTGGTACGCGTAAAAAGACCTTTACAATATAGTGCAAAATCCCACCTGTCGTGAACGGGCCGTCCATTTTCATCATGAAAAATTTACGAATATGAACTCAATCGGCTAAACTATCACAATGGAAGAATTTGAAGAGCAAGATTCGAACCGGCGACCTAAGCAGTTGGATTTTTCGCGCCCAAAAAACGACAGCCGCCGCCCGTCCTCTGGGCGAACCGACAAAGCGGTCAAGTTGCGTCTGATGTCGTTGCTGGGGTTATTGCTGTTGGTAATTGTGGCGATGAAGGAAGCCGGCAAGCCCGAACGCTGGATGTGGTTAGGCTTTGAACCGCCGGCGGATTCGGCGGTTGTTACAAACGATGAGAATCATAGCAACGACATCGTTGTCCGAGCCCAAACGATGGCTGTCGAATCCTTTGATGACCCGTTGCATCCTGAGGCCGAACTGGCAGAAGGGGGAGGTTATATGCCCGACCGGATCGCAAGCCGGTTGAGCTCATCTGGCGACGGTAGCACCTCCAATGAGTTGGCCGCCGAACCGATCGGGCCAAAGGATTCACAGTTGACGCCTGTTGCCGTGGACTTTTGGCGAGCCACGTTTTCAAAGCTGAATGATGCTCAACAACAGGCGCTGTATCAACTGTTACGTCGCATTGACACCGCGCAGCTAACGCCTCCCAAGATAGACCTGCCGTTCGCTGAAGTGGTTGAGCGGTTGATTGAATTGCAAGCCAATCATCAATCAAGGATTTTGGGAGAACTTTCGACGATGTCCAAAGGTGATCCAAAAGATGAACTGACCGAAGATCTCTTCGCTTTGGATCGAAGTTGGCAGAAGCACGCCTTGCCCGCTTTGAAGGCTTCGATGGCCGGCGATGACTTCTCCATGACCGATCAAGCAACGATTCGCTCGATCCGAGCCACCATCGATCCGATCGTACTAAAGGCGGTTGAGGACATGACCGGCATGGGCAACCCGCGCGACAAGTTGGCTTGGCTGGCGATTTGGGATTCCGTTCAACGCGACGCAGAAACATTGACGGTGAAACACGATTCTGCGACGACGCTGCTGCAGTTAAAAGGCCAGCCACACGCCTTCCGCGGTCAAACGATCACCATCACCGGTACAGCGCGCACCATTCGCCGCAGAATCCCCAAGCAGACGCTGCTGAATTTAGATCACTACTATGAACTGTGGATTGATCCTCCAGGTCGCGTCAATGACGGGCTGATTTGCGTTTACGCTGCTGCGCTTCCCGGCGGATTTGATGCTGTTGATCCTGTGTTGCCAGCGGTGACGGAGAAGTTCCAAACCGTTCGATTGCCGGTAACGGTCGCAGGGCGATTTTTCAAGCTAAGGTCTTACCAAGATGCCAGTAAATCGGTCAGCCATTGTCCCGTTGTGATCTCTGAAACCTTTGCGGCAGATTTTAAGAATGCCTTATCGCCGGCGGACGAAGCCGCAGCTAGATGGCAACCTTCGGTACCCTTGTCGTTCGCGTTTTTGGCGATGGCGGCTTTGGCGGCGGTTGGGATTGCGTACGCCGTTTTCCGATCGACCCACTCTGGAACACAACGGGCAGACCAACCAATCTCTCGGCGCGTTGGTCGGTCGCTTGAGGCGCTTGCCGATGACGAAACGGTGATGACCGACGCACAGCGTGTCGCCGCGCTCAACGAGAGGCTCGAGGAGGATTTTTCATGATGCGATGGGAGCGACTTATTTTGTGCGTTGCATTTTGCATCTGCTGGTTGACCGCCAGTTTATTCGCTCAATCCGATGGTGATGTCGCGATCGAACTGTCGGGGATTTCTGTCAGCGCCGCTTACGACCTCCAAGCGGGAGCTCCGCTGGATCTCAGTGATACTCAACTGATGAAGTTGCTGTTTCGATGCGGGAAGGTTTCTCGGGGCAACTTCGAGAAATGGAGCCGTTTTGCAGACGACGTTTCTTGGCAACAGCTCCGCGAAGTGCCCCAGCGTTTCCGGTTCTGGACGTTCCGTCGGAAATTGCAGCTTAACCAGTTGAGTCAGATACGATTTCCAGAACAAATCGCGACAGATGAACTCAAAGGCGTTTACTTGGCCAAATGTGTAAACGACGCCGGGCAAGAAGTCTATCTGATCGCGCGGTCGGCGCCTCGCAAGTTGACGTTGAACCAATCACTCGATCAGCCGATTTCCTTTTCAGGTTTTTTTTACAACAACGTTGCGGTCGGCAACGACGGAGGTTTGGTGATTTCGGATCTCGCCGGTGAGCGGATGGGGGCGGCCGAGGATACTACGGATGAAGTGAAGGACGGAGAACAGATCGCTGAATCAGGTTCTGCGGTTGTTCCGCTGTTTATCGCCAATCGTTTCGCCTGGCACCCAACAGCGACCCACGCGGCGATGGGCGTCACCGCCAGCCAAGTGGAACTGGCATCTCACGGCGTCGACATCGGATTGTTCGATTTCGTGAGGAGGCAAAACAGCAAAGTGCTTTCGAAATTTGACGCGGATGCATTTTATCAGATGCTGGCCGCCGCCAATTCGTTAGAAACTCTGGGCAGAGAAACTCTGGGCAGAGAAACTCTTGTAAAAGAAACTTTGGCCGAAGAAGATCCGGCCGAGGAAGATCCGGCGCTAGTCGGCAACGTTACATTGGACGCGTCCGCTATTTCGTTCACAGATTTGATGTCCGCGCCGACTCGCTATTTTGGAGATGCGATCGCATTGTCGGGGCGTTTGCGACAGTGCGTGCCGATCCAAATTGTTGACGCTGACCGGCAACGATTGGTGGGATTGGAGCGTTATTATCAGGTCAGCCTTTTTCCGGATCTCAAGGGACGCGCGGTCGTCGTACGATCTTCTGAGGAAGAGAGCATCAAGTTCGATCAATTCCCGGTGACGGTATGTCTGCCGCGGCTGCCCGCAGGAATGACCGCCGACCAACTGGAGGGCAGACCGGCGAAAGTAATCGGGCATTTCTATCGTTTCATCAAGTATCAGTCCCAGATTACCGCCGAGGCAGGCCAGTCGGGACAGGTTAGCCCGCTAGTGATGGCCAGCCGTCTCGAAGTCGTGCCGCCCTCGACCTCCGCGGCGGGTGTGGATCTGCTGATGCGAGTACTGTTGATCGTGACGCTGACCATTGTTGCCGGTTCGGTGGCTTATAGTCTTTTGAAAGACCGGAACAAACGTAGCCACCTCATGGCTCAACGTGCAGAGGTGTTGCCTGAGAAAATCGATCTCGGCCCATTTGAAGATCAAATTGATGATTGATCGGCGTCGGTTTGCACGACCGTTAAACGGATTGTTACCACTTGATGTTTTCGCGACGGTAAACGATATTCTTGGGTCGAAAACAACATCAAATGATCTGAGGAAATTGGGATGAAATCACCTGTAAGAGTCACCGTCACCGGCGCTGCTGGTCAAATTAGCTATGGCCTTTTGTTCCGTATCGCGTCGGGCGATATGCTTGGCCCTGATCAGCCAGTGATCTTGCAATTGTTGGAGATTCCACCGGCGATGAATGCACTCAATGGTGTGGTGATGGAACTGGACGACTGTGCGTTTCCACTTCTTAAAGGGATCGTCGCGACCGATGACCCCAACGTCGCGTTCAAGGATTCTGATTTCGCGCTGCTGGTCGGCGCGATGCCCCGCAAGAAGGGAATGGAGCGGAAGGACCTTCTAACGGCGAATTCGAAAATCTTTTCCGTTCAAGGTAAGGCGATCGAAGAACACGCAAAGAAAGACATTCGCGTCTTGGTCGTTGGAAATCCTGCCAATACCAATGCCCTCATCACGATGGCCAATGCTCCGTCTATCAAGCACGGTAATATCACGGCGATGACACGACTGGATCACAATCGCGCCATCAGCCAATTGGCCACAAAGATGGATGTCGATTCCACCACCATTTCTAAAATGACGATCTGGGGCAATCACTCGGCAACGCAATACCCAGACATTTCAAATACGCTGGTCGATGGAAAACCGGCCGCTGACGCGATTGATGAGGCTTGGTATCGCGATACGTTTATTCCGACAGTTCAAAAACGTGGTGCGGCGATCATCGAAGCGCGCGGAGCATCCAGCGCCGCGTCAGCAGCTAACGCGGCGATTGATCACATGCGAACATGGGTGATGGGAACCGAAGAAGGCGATTGGGTCAGCATGGGCATCCCCAGCGACGGCAGCTACGGCATCGAAGAAGGCCTGATCTATTCGTTCCCCGTAACGTGCAAGGACGGTGAATACTCGATCGTCCAAGGCCTAGAGGTGGACGACTTCAGCCGAGAGAAAATGGACGCAACGATGGCGGAGCTCAAAGAAGAGTCCGACGAGGTGAAAGACCTGCTGTAAGCTTCCTAATTTGTTGTGGTGAATCCTTTTGAAAATAAACCCGCCGGTCGAAGCAAAGGCTGCGGGTACTTTCATTTTTGTGTTGGAAGTTGGCTGTGTTGGGGAGCGTCAATCTTGCCTGCACGTGACAACGTGGATTTTTTTAATAGATCCACTATGTCTCAATTGCCGCGTTTACTGCCGCTAGCATCCGTTAATCGCGCGACATTTTTTTCCCGCGCATAACAGCGTTGACTTGCCTGGGCATCTTTTTTACAACCAAGGAACACCGGCAATCAGTCTCCCTAACTTCGGCCAAATATGAACCGCATTAAGATCAGCCCACTTGCGATGACAGCGACTCAGGAGATTCAAAATTCTCAGCAGTTCAAACAGGTTCAACCACAAAACGAAAAGACTGGACCATCGGCAGCAGGGCAGGGCGGTGTTCGGGTTCGTCAGAGCGCTTCTGTTTTTGTGCCGATGCACTACGAGAAGAACTACGCGTATCCGCTGATCGTTTGGTTGCATTCGGCGGATCAAGATGCCAGCGAAGTCCACGATGTGATGCCACGCATTAGCATGAGGAATTATGTGGGTGTGGCTCCCGAGATTAAATCTAACGAGGAGTCTTGGCAGCAAGACGGCGGGTCGATCAATGCAACGCATGAAGCCGTTATTGCTGCGGTTGATCAAGCTCGGCGGCGGTTCAACATTAATCCGCAACGCATCTTCTTGGCCGGTTTCGGTGCCGGGGCAACGATGGCATTTCGCGTCGCACTGGAGCGCCCCGAACTGTTTGCCGGTTTGCTGGCGCTCAACGGACCGCTGCCGACGGCGGGCACCCCGCTGTGCCAGTGGGAACGTGCAAGAAAACTGCCTGTGTTCTGGGCTCAGTGTCGTAAATCGAACCATTTTGACCAGCAACAGTTGTGTCAGCAATTGCGTTTGCTTCACATCGCCGGTTTTTCACTGACGCTGCGTCAGTATCCTGGCGTCGATAAGATCTCGGATGCGTTGCTGGCCGACGTCAATCGCTGGATCATGGAAAGCGTGAATACAAAACCAGCTAACAACCCGCCGCAAGCAAGGTAGTGGATCTTTTTAAAGATCCTTTTTGGCGCCGTACTCTTTTGTTTGCTTTTATTGGGTTCGGTTTTGTTTTTGGGCTAAGCTTTAATTCTCGGCCGGATCTTTAACAAGATCCATTACATAGCATAACATTACGCTTTGTTGGGTCAGCCCTACGAAGCGTCAAAGAGCGCGTCGACGTAAGTCGTGACGTCGAATTTAGCAAAATCATCTGGTGTTTCGCCCAGGCCTACGAACTTAACCGGCAGGCCAAACTCTTGGCGGATGGGGATTGCGACGCCACCTTTGGCTGATCCGTCCAGTTTCGCCAGCACGATCCCCGAACAACCGGCGGCTTCTCCAAAACCTCTGGCTTGGGAGATCGCATTTTGGCCGGCCGTGGAATCCAAAACCAAAAGCACCTCGTGCGGCGCGTCGGCGGAGACCTTTTGCATGACCCGCCGGATGCGTCCCAGTTCGTCCATCAAGTTATTCTGCGTTTGCAGTCGGCCGGCGGTGTCAACGATACAAACATCTGCCCCAGTTTTGATGGCGGTCTCAACGGCCTTGTAAGCGACGCTGGCCGGATCGCTGCCTTGGCGTCCGGTGACAATTTCGGCGCCCATACGATCCGCCCAGATGGTCAACTGTTCGACGGCAGCGGCGCGGAAGGTGTCGCCGGCACCTAAGACAACGCTTTTGCCTTGCTGCTTAAAGAGGTTTACCAGTTTCGCGATCGAAGTTGTTTTTCCGGCTCCATTGACGCCGACCACCATAATGACGGTGGTACCCGAGGCGGCAAAATTGATGTCAGCATCTTCCTGATGCATGATTGTGTTGATCGTTTCCTTTGCCGAATCGATCAATTGCGTCAGTGTCATTTTTCGGGCACGATACTTTGATTTGATGTCGTCGCGGATCTGCGCGGCGGGACCGTTGCCCATGTCCGTTTTAATCAAATAGGCGTAAAGTTCGTCCAAGAACTGATCGTCAACCAAACGGCCTTCGTCCTTGACCAAGTCGCGGATGTCGGTGTTTAACACCTCCATCGTCTTCTTCATCGCCTTTTTAATGCCACCGAACATGCCTTTTTTCTCCGCGGCTGGTTGAGCGGAATTAGATTCGTTGGCAGCCCCGCTTTGAGCATCAGGTGTGTCTGTGTTTTCAGTTTTTTTTTCGGAAGATCCGAACGGGTTCCAGCGAGCCATAGCAGTCGTCTTATTTTCGGGTATTGAACGGCCGTTTATTGAGATGTGTCGGTCGAATC